>JBBRZP010000168.1:0-8662 GCA_038236565.1 Burkholderiales bacterium
CCGCGGCCTGCAGTTCCTCGACCTGATCCAGGAAGGCAACATCGGCCTGATGAAGGCGGTCGACAAGTTCGAATACCGGCGCGGCTACAAGTTCTCGACCTATGCGACGTGGTGGATCCGCCAGGCGATCACTCGCTCGATCGCCGACCAGGCGCGCACCATTCGCATCCCGGTGCACATGATCGAGACGATCAACAAGATGAACCGCCTGTCGCGCCAGCATCTGCAGGAGTTCGGCTTCGAGCCCGACGCGCCGACGCTCGCGGAGAAGATGGAGATCCCGGAAGACAAGATCAGGAAGATCATGAAGATCGCCAAGGAGCCGATCTCCATGGAGACGCCGATCGGCGACGACGACGACTCGCACCTGGGAGACTTCATCGAGGACACCAACAACACGGCGCCGATCGAGGCTGCGATGCAGGCCGGCCTGCGCGACGTGGTCAAGGACATCCTCGACTCGCTGACGCCGCGCGAGGCCAAGGTGCTGCGCATGCGCTTCGGCATCGAGATGTCGACGGACCACACGCTCGAGGAAGTCGGCAAGCAGTTCGACGTCACGCGCGAGCGCATCCGCCAGATCGAGGCCAAGGCGATCAGGAAGCTCAAGCACCCGAGCCGCTCGGACAAGCTGCGTACCTACCTCGACACGCTCTGACGTTCTTCCGAGGCAACAGAGGGTTCCTGCCGCGAGGCGGGAACCCTTTTTGCTTGCCCGGGCCGCTATAAACTTCGTACCGATGGCCCGCCCGACCTCCCCGGCATGACCCAGGTTCTGCAGCGCACAGTTCTCTTCGCCGACCTGCGCGGAAGCACCTCGATGTACGAGACGCTCGGCAACGCCGAGGCGACCTCGGTCGTCACGCGCAGCGTCTCGCTCCTCGCCCGCATCGTCGCCAGGCATGGCGGCCAGGTCGTCAAGACCCTGGGCGACGGGCTCATGGCCGTCTTCGAGACGCCGGTGGCGAGCATCGGGGCCGCCGACGACATGCACGACTCGATGGCGCGGGTCAGCATGGCCGACGACGCCGAGGACACGCTCACGCGCGACGATGCCGACGGCGGCGAGGAGGCGGGCGCTGGCGACGACCCGCAGACGCTGCCGCCGCGTCCGGCGGTGCCGTTGAAGCTGCAGGTGGGCATGGCGCACGGCGAGATCGTCGAGATGTCGGGCGACGTGTTCGGCGATGCCGTCAACGTCGCCGCGCGCCTCCTCGACCACGCCGGCGACAACGAGACCCTGGCCACCTCGAACGTCGTCGATCTGCTCGGCGACTGGGAGCGGTCGCGCTTTCGCAGCCTCGACCGGATGCAGCTGCGCGGCCGGGTCGAGCCGGTCCACGTCTATCTGCAGGAGGCCGTCCGGCGCTTCGGCGACACGGCCGCGACGGCGTATGGCGACATGTTGCTGCCCACGCCCGAGCCGGAAGGCATCCGCCTGGTCTGGCTCGACCTCAACCGCATCTACGCGGGCACGAGCCTGCCGGTCGTGCTCGGCCGCAGTCCGCAGGCCACCTACATCATCGACGACAACCGCGTCTCGCGGTCGCATGCGCGCATCGACTGGCACGGCGGCACCTTCCAGCTCGTCGACCTGAGCTACAACGGCACCTATGTCCGCTTCGACAACGACCCGGAGATCATCAGCCTGCGTCGCGGAGCGTGCACGCTGCACGGCAGCGGCGTGATCGGCCTCGGGGCGCCGCCCTCGGAGCCGATCAGCCCGTGCGTGCGCTTCGAGGTGATGAAGTTCGCCGACACGCAGCGCCAGACACCGTTCGAGTTCGGGATCAAGTCCTAGGCGATGACAGTCGCCCCTGAACCGGCGCACGCGCACGGCCGCGCGTCCGCCACGGCCGTCGTCCTCTGCAATCTGGGCACGCCCGAAGCGCCGACGCCGGCCGCCGTCCGGCGCTATCTCGCCGAGTTCCTGAGCGACCCGCGCGTGGTCGAGATTCCGCGCCTGGTCTGGCTGCCGATCCTGCACGGCATCGTCCTGCGCGTGCGGCCGGCGCGGTCGGCGCGCAAGTACGCGAGCATCTGGCTGCCCGAGGGCTCGCCCCTGGCGGTCTGGACCGAGCGCCAGTCGCAGCTGCTGTCGGGCTATCTCGGACAGCGCGACCACCGGGTGATCGTGCGCCACGCGATGCGCTACGGCGAGCCGGCGATCGCCAAGGTGCTCGATGCCGTCAAGGCCGAAGGCGCCGATCGCATCCTGATCGTCCCGCTCTATCCGCAGTACGCCGCGTCGACCACCGCCAGCATCGACGACGCCGTCGCCGCGTGGATGCGGCGCACGCGCAATGTTCCCGAGCTGCGCTTCGTCAAGCACTACCACGACGACGACGGCTACGTGAACGCGCTCGCCGCCCGTGTCGGCGAGCACTGGCGCGTCAACGGCCGTCCCGACAAGCTGGTGCTGAGCTTCCACGGCCTGCCGCGGCGCTCGCTGACGTTGGGCGACCCGTATCACTGCGAGTGCCTCAAGACCGGCCGCCTCGTCGCCGAACGCTTGCGGGTGAAGGACGATGTCGTCGTCGTCACCTTCCAGAGCCGTTTCGGCCGCGCCGAATGGCTCCAGCCGTACACCGAGCCGACGCTCGTCGAGATGGCCCGGGCGGGCGTCGGCCGCGTCGACGTGTTCTGCCCCGGGTTCACCTCCGACTGCCTCGAGACGCTCGAGGAGATCGACCAGGAGGCGCGCGCCGCGTTCATGGCCGCGGGCGGCAAGACCTTCGGCTACATCCCGTGCCTCAACGACCAGCATGAATGGATCGCCGCCCTGTCGGCGCTGGTCATGCGCCACCTGCAAGGCTGGGATATCGGGGCGGCCGACCCCGAGACACTCGACCGGCAGCGCCAGCGCGCGCTGGCCGCCGGCGCCTTGGCCTGACCGCGCTCACAACCCGGGGTCGGCCGGATTGCGGCCCGCGCACGCCGGCGTGATAGTTGCCCCTGGCAGAACCTGAAGCGCACGACGCGACGCGGGCATCCCTGAACTTCGTTTCGAGCGAGAACCGACATGAGACTACTCACCCAAGCGGCGATCTGCGCCGCCTTCGCACTCGTCGCCGGCGCCGCCGCCGCGCAGGTGCCTGCCGGCTATCCGGCGTCGTATGGCGACACGATCGCCGCCGCCAAGAAGGAAGGCAAGGTCGTCATCTACAGCACGACCGACACAGCCGCGGCCAACTTTTTGATCAAGGACTTCCAGGCGCTCTATCCCGGCATCTCGGTCGAATACAACGACATGAACTCGACCGAGGTCTACAACCGCTTCATCAGCGAGAAGGCGGCCAACGCCGGCTCGGCCGACGTGCTCTGGAGCTCGGCGATGGACCTGCAGATCAAGCTCGCCAGCGAAGGCGGCGCCCTGGCCTATGCCTCGCCCGAGATCGCCGCCCTTCCGGCCTGGGCGGTGTGGAAGAACGAGGCCTTCGGCACGACGTACGAACCGCTCTCGATCGTCTACAACAAGCGCCTCCTGACGGGCGACGAGATCCCGCAGAGCCACGCCGACCTGCTGCGCGTCTTCACCACCAAGACCGAGAAGCTCAAGGGCAAGGTCACGACCTACGACATCGAGAAGTCCGGCGTCGGCTTCATGCTCATCACGCAGGACAGCAAGTACAACCCGCAGTTCTGGGACATGGTCAAGGCGCTCGCCGTCGTCGGGCCGCGCGTGCAGTCGAGCGCCGGCACGATGATGGAGCGGATCAGCTCGGGCGAGAACCTGCTCGGCTTCAACATCTTCAACTCCTACGCGGCGCTGCGCGCGAAGAAGGATCCGTCGATCGGCATCGTCATCCCGAAGGACTACGCGCTTGTGATGTCGCGCGTGAGCTTCATCTCCAAGACCGCCAAGAACCCGAACGCGGCCAAGCTCTGGCTCGACTACATCCTGTCGAAGCGCGGCCAGACGATCATCGCCAACCAGTCCGAGCTCGGCTCGATCCGCGCCGACGTCGAGGGCGAGATGACGGCCGCCGGCTACGGCAAGCTGCTCGGCGCCGCGGCCAAGCCGATCCCGGTCAGCGCCGACCTGCTCGCCTTCCTCGACCAGACCAAGCGGCTCGACTTCATCAAGCAATGGCAAGCCGCCATGAAGGCCGGCAAGTAGAGCTCGGCAACGCGTCCTCTCGCCCATGAGAATCGCTCCAGCCCGTGCGAGCGTCATCGGGCTGACGGCGCTCTTCGTCTTCCTGCCGCTCGGCCTGATCTTCTATCAGAGCCTGCTCGACGCGCCGTTCTTCATGCCGCACAAGGTCGGCCCCGGCGCGTTCGAGTTCATCTTCGCCGACAGCGACTTCTGGGACTCGCTCGAGAACTCGCTCGTCATCGCCGCGGCGATGGCGGTCATCGCGGTGCCGCTCGGCGGGATCCTCGCCTTCCTGATGATCCGCACCGACCTGCCAGGACGCGGCTGGATCGAGCCGCTGCTGCTGATCCCGGTGTTCGTCTCGCCGATGGTGCTGGGCTTCGGCTACGTCGTCTCGGCGGGCCCGGTGGGCTTCTATTCCGTCTGGGCCAAGGCGCTCTTCGGCGGCGTTCCGTGGAACGTCTATTCGCTCACCGGGATCGCCGTCATCGCCGGCCTGACACACGTCCCGCACGTCTACCTCTACACCTCGTCGGCCCTGAAGAGCCTCGGCTCCGACGTCGAGGAGGCGGCGCGCATGACCGGCTCGAGCCCGTTCCAGGTCGCCAAGGACGTGAGCCTGCCGATGGTGACGCCGTCGCTGCTGTTCTCGGGGGTGCTCGTCTTCTTCCTCGGCTTCGAGATCTTCGGCCTGCCGCTCGTGCTCGGCGATCCCGAGGGCCACCTCGTGCTCGCGACGTATCTCTACAAGCTCACCAACAAGCTCGGCACGCCGTCGTACCACCTGATGGCCGCCGTCGCGGTGTGCATCGTGGCGGTGACCTTCCCGCTCGTCATGCTGCAGCGCTTCCTGTTGAAGAACGCCGGCAAGTACATCACCGTCAAGGGCAAGGCCGGCCGGCAGCGGCCGCTGCCGCTCGGCAACTGGCGCTGGGTCGCGGCCGCGATCCTCGTGATCTGGCTCGTCCTGACGATCGTCGTGCCGCTCTCCGGCATCGCGCTGCGCGCGCTCGTCACGAACTGGGGCGAAGGCGTCAACCTGGCCGAGGTGCTGACGCTCGACAACTTCCGCGAGGTCTTCGCCCAGCCGACCCTCGTCCGCGGCATCTTCAACACGATCCTCATCGGCGTCGTCGGCGGCGGCCTGGCGGTCGTCTGCTACACGGCCGTCGGCCTGGCGACGCACCGCAAGAACGACGGCTGGTCGCGCTTTGTCGACTACCTCGTCCTCGTGCCGCGTGCCGTCCCGGGCCTGCTCGCGGGCCTGGCCTTCCTGTGGGTGTTCCTGTTCTTCCCGCCCCTGGCGCCGCTGCGCTCGACGATCGTGAGCCTGTGGATCGCCTACACCGTCGTCTGGCTGGCTTACGGCATGCGGCTGGTCTCGAGCTCGCTGCTCCAGGTCGGGCCGGAGCTCGAAGAGGCCGCACGCAGCGTCGGCGCCAGCCGCGGCCAGGTGAGCCGCGACGTGACGCTGCCGCTGATCCGCTACGGCCTGCTCGCCAGCTGGCTGCTCGTGTTCATGATCTTCGAGCGCGAGTACTCGACCGGCGTCTACCTGCTCGGTCCCGGCACCGAGGTGATCGGTTCGCTGCTCGTCTCGCTCTGGGGCACTGGCGCGACGGAGATGGTCGCCGCGCTGTCGCTGATCAACGTCGTGCTGGTCGCCGTCGGCCTCACGGTCGCGCTGCGTTTCGGAGTGAAGCTGCATGACTGACGTCTCTTCGCCTGCCGTCGGCGGCACTTCCGCGAGCACGGCCCCGGCGAACAAGCTGCGTGTCGACGACCTGCACCTGTCGTACGGCACGAACGCGATCCTCAAGGGCGTCTCGATGCAGCTCGCGCAAGGCGAGGTCGTGTCGCTGCTCGGCCCGTCGGGGAGCGGCAAGACGACGCTGCTGCGCGCCGTCGCCGGCCTGGAGGCGCCGCACCGCGGCACGATCCGGATCGAGGACCGGGTCGTGCTCGACGCGGCAACCAGGCTCGAGCTGCCGGCCGAGAAGCGCAACCTCGGCCTCGTGTTCCAGTCGTATGCGCTCTGGCCGCATCGCACGGTCGCGCAGAACGTCGCCTACGGCCTGAAGCTGCGCAACGTCGCGGCGGCCGAGTCGAAGCAGCGTGTCGACACGGCCCTCGGCAACCTGGGTCTCGGCCACCTCGGCGACCGCCTCCCGCATCAGCTCTCAGGCGGCCAGCAGCAGCGCGTCGCGATCGCGCGGGCGCTGGTCTACAACCCGCCGGTCATCCTGATGGACGAGCCGCTCTCGAACCTCGACGCCAAGCTGCGCGAGGAAGCGCGCGCGTGGCTGCGCGAGCTGATCCTGAAGATGCGCCTCTCCGCGCTCGTCGTCACCCACGACCAGAACGAGGCGATGGCGATGTCGGATCGCATCCTGCTGCTCAACGACGGCGTGATCGAGCAGCAGGGCACGCCGCAGGAGCTCTACGGCCAGCCGCGCAGCCTCTTCGTGGCCGACTTCATGGGCAGCAACAACCGGCTCGAGGGCAAGATCGTCGAGCGCCGTGGCGGCTCGGCGCTGCTCGCGGGCGAAGGCTGGCAGCTCTGGGGCGAAGCCAGGAGCGCGGCCGATGCCGGCGCTGCAGCCACGGGCATGGTCCGGCTCGAGCGTGTGCGCCTCGCGACCGCCGCCGGCGACAACACGGTCCGGCTGCCGCTGGTCACGTCGATGTTCCTCGGCGATCGCTGGGAGTACGTGTTCCACCTCGGCGACCAGCGGCTGCGCGCCTACGGCCCGGCCGCGCTGGCGCCGGGCGAGCAGTGGCTCGAGATCGCGCCGGGGAACCTCTGGATCTTCTGATCGCGCGGCAATGGCCGGCGCCCGAGTCGGCACGGCCGACAGGGTTCCTGCGTTCCGCTTAGGCTCGGCCGATGGACAAGCACCGCCTCGACAAGTGGCTCTGGGCCGCGCGCTTCTTCAAGACGCGGGCGCTGGCCGCGGAAGACATCGCCAAGGGCCGGGTCGCGGTCAACGGGCAGGTCGCCAAGTCGTCGCGCGAGCTGCACGAGGGCGACGTCGTCGAGCTTCGTCAGGCGGGCTCGCACCGCACGCTCGTCGTGCGGGGGCTGAGCCGCCTGCGCGGGCCGGCCACGACGGCGCAGACGCTCTACGAGGAGACCGAAGCGAGCATCGAGCGCCGGCTCAAGGCTGCGGCCGATCGCAAGCTCCAGCCCGAGCCCGCGCTGAGCATCGACCAGGGCCGGCCGACCAAGCGCGACCGGCGCCAGCTCGCCGACTGGAACCGCTGGAGCGCGACCGCCGATCCGGAGTGACACCGGGCGTCAGAATTCCCTCTTGAAATAGGGGGAGATGCGCCTCAATTCCAGGGGATGAACGCTAACGACCCCGCTTCGCCCCCGTCGCCGGAGGGTGTCGACCCGACCCGCGGCGACGCCAACGGCCAGGCCACGCCGGCCCCTCCTCCCGACCTCGAAGCCCGCCACGCCGAGCTCTCCGACGCCTTCCTGCGCGCCAAGGCCGAAGCCGAGAACACCCGCCGCCGCGCCGAGGAAGAAGTCGCCAAGGCCCGAAAGTTCGCCGTCGAGAGCTTCGCCGACAGCCTGCTGCCGGTGCGCGACAGCCTCGAGGCGGCGATCGCCATTCCGCAGGCGACGCCGCAGCAGCTGCTCGAAGGGGTGCACGCCACCCTGCGGCAGTTGACGGCGGCGCTCGAGCGCAACAAGGTGGTCGAGGTCAATCCTCCCACCGGCACCCGCTTCGACCCGCACCAGCACCAGGCCATCAGCGTCGTGCCGGCGGCCCAGGAGCCGAACACCGTGGTGGCCGTCCTGCAGAAGGGCTACCTGATCGCCGACCGCGTGCTCCGTCCGGCCCTTGTGACCGTGAGCGCGCCCGGCTGAGCCGGCGCTTGAAAGCGCCCGCCCCGGCCGCACCTCGCATCCATTCGAATTCAATTTCCCGGAGAAGAACATGGCAAAGATCATCGGCATCGACCTCGGCACCACCAACTCTTGCGTGGCCATCATGGAAGGCAACACCACGAAGGTGATCGAGAACAGCGAAGGCGCACGCACGACGCCTTCGATCGTGGCCTACCAGGACGGCGGCGAGATCCTCGTCGGCGCCTCGGCGAAACGCCAGGCGGTGACCAATCCGAAGAACACCATCTACGCGGTGAAGCGCCTGATCGGCCGCAAGTTCACCGAGAAGGAAGTGCAGAAGGACATCGGCCTGATGCCCTACAAGATCGTCGCGGCCGACAACGGCGACGCGTGGGTCGAGGTGCGCGGCGAGAAGCTCGCGGCGCAGCAGATCTCGGCCGAGATCCTGCGCAAGATGAAGAAGACGGCCGAGGACTATCTCGGCGAGAAGGTCAGCGACGCCGTGATCACGGTGCCGGCCTACTTCAACGACGCGCAGCGCCAGGCGACGAAGGACGCGGGTCGCATCGCCGGCCTCGACGTCAAGCGGATCATCAACGAGCCGACTGCGGCCGCCCTAGCCTTCGGCCTCGACAAGACCGAGAAGGGCGACCGCAAGATCGCCGTCTACGACCTGGGCGGCGGCACGTTCGACGTCTCGATCA
>JBBRZP010000169.1:0-8569 GCA_038236565.1 Burkholderiales bacterium
GGATTTGAACGGCGCGAGCGTCGACGGCAGATGGCCGCGCTCGAAGTCCTCGGGGATGAGCGGGTAGTTCGCCGCCTTCACGCCATGCTGCATCGCCAGGTAGAGCGAGGTCGGCGTCTTGCCGCTGCGGCTCACGCCGACCAGGATGACGTCGGCCTGGGCGAGGTTCTTCGACGACTGGCCGTCGTCGTGGGCGAGCGAGAAGTTGATCGCCTCGATCCGGTCCTTGTACTCCTGGCTGTCCGAGACGTCGGAGAAGCGCCCGATGCGGTGGTTCGAGGTGATGCCGAACTCGGCCTCGAGCGGCTCGATGAAGGTGTTGAACATGTCGAGCACGAGGCCGTGCGACTGTTGCTTGACGATCGCGAGGATCTCGGGATTCACGAGCGTGATGAAGACGATGGGCTTCCTGCCGTCGTGGGCTGCGGCCGTGTGGTTGATCTCGCGCACGACTTGATGCGCCTTGTCGGGCGTGTCGATGAACGGCCGGCGCAGGTGGCGCGGCTTGATCGCAAATTGCGACAGGATCGAGTTGCCGAAGGTCTCGGCCGTGATCCCGGTGCCGTCGGAGACGAAGAAGACGGTGTGGCTCGGCACCGCACCCTTCGCGGCGTCGCGTGACAGCGCGCCGGGGACGGTGGGTTCGTCGGAGTTCATCGCAGCGATCATGGCATGGGCCGCGGGCCGGCCGTCGACCGGGCGTCCTGGCTCTTAGAATCGGACAGTTTTCGATCCTCAGCCCTCGTGACCGCCGCCCCCGTGTTTCGCCGCTCCGCACGCTGCTCCCGCCGCGTTGCCGTGATGCCGCGCCGGGTCGCCGAGCTCGCGGTCGGCACGCCCGTCGGCCAGGGTCGGGACGCAACGGTTTGCCACGTTCCCGGAGCCTTCTCATGTCATCCACCCACCTGGCGACCGCCTTCGTCGCCCCGTTCGAGAGCCTGAGGAACAGCGACGTCGAGGCGGTCGGCGGCAAGAACGCCTCCCTCGGCGAGATGATCAGCCAGCTGAGCGAATCGGGCGTGCGGGTGCCCGGCGGCTTCGCGACCACGGCCCACGCCTTTCGCACCTTCCTCGCCGAGGGCGGCCTGGCGCGCAGGATTTCCGACCGGCTCGCCTCGCTCGACACGGATGACGTGCGCGCTCTCGCGCTGGCCGGCGCCGAGATCCGCGGCTGGATCGAAGCCCAGCCGCTGCCGGCGGCGTTCGAGGCCGAGGTGAGGCGCGAGTTCGAGCGCCTGAGCGCCGGCCAGCCCGAAGCCTCGTTCGCGGTCCGATCGTCGGCCACCGCCGAGGACCTTCCCGACGCGTCGTTCGCCGGCCAGCAGGAGACCTTCCTCAACGTCACCGGCATCGACGACGTCCTCGCCAAGATGCGCGAGGTGTTCGCGAGCCTCTACAACGACCGCGCCATCAGCTACCGCGTCCACAAGGGCTATGCCCATGGCGACGTCGCGCTCTCGGCGGGCGTCCAGCGCATGGTGCGCAGCGACCTCGGTTCGGCCGGCGTGATGTTCACGATCGACACGGAGAGCGGCTTCAGCGACGTCGTCTTCATCACCTCGAGCTACGGCCTCGGCGAGACGGTGGTTCAGGGTGCCGTCAACCCCGACGAGTTCTACGTCCACAAGCCTGCGCTGCGCAGCGGCAAGCACGCGATCATCCGCAGGAACCTCGGCTCCAAGCTGATCCGCATGGCGTTCGCGACTGCCGACGAGCACAAGGCCACCGGCCGTCTCGTCACCACGCTCGAGACGGCGACAGAGCAGCGCAACCGCTATTCGCTCTCGGACGCGGACGTCACCGAGCTCGCGCGCTACGCACTCGTCATCGAGAAGCACTACGGCCGGGCGATGGACATCGAATGGGGCAAGGACGGCGCCGACGACAAGCTCTACATCCTGCAGGCGCGGCCCGAAACCGTGAAGAGCCAGAGCGAAGGCAAGGTCGAGCAGCGCTACAGGCTGAAGGGCAGCGGCACGGTGCTCGCCGAAGGTCGCGCCATCGGCCAGAAGATCGGCACGGGGCCGGTGCGGATCGTCGACTCGATCGCCGACATGGACAAGGTGCAGGCGGGCGACGTCCTCGTCACCGACATGACCGACCCGAACTGGGAGCCGGTCATGAAGCGTGCCGCGGCGATCGTCACCAACCGGGGCGGCCGGACGTGCCATGCGGCGATCATCGCGCGCGAGCTCGGCATCCCGGCGGTCGTCGGCTGCGGCGACGCGACGTCGACGCTGAAGGAGGGCGCGCTCGTCACGGTCGCGTGCTCCGAGGGCGACACCGGATTCGTCTACGACGGCCTGCTCGAGACCGAGATCACCGACGTCGAGCGCGTGGAGCTGCCGTACTCGCCGGTGAAGATCATGATGAACGTCGGCAATCCTCAGCTCGCCTTCGACTTCGCGCAGATGCCGAACTCGGGCGTCGGCCTGGCGCGGCTCGAGTTCATCATCAACAACAACATCGGCGTCCACCCGAAGGCGATCCTCGACTATCCGAACATCGACGCCGACCTGAAGAAGGCGGTCGAGAGCGTCGCGCGGGGCCATGCGTCGCCGCGCGCCTTCTATGTCGACAAGCTCACCGAGGGCATCGCCACGATCGCGGCCGCGTTCTGGCCCAAGCCGGTGATCGTGCGCCTCTCCGACTTCAAGAGCAACGAGTACAAGAAGCTGATCGGCGGCTCGCGCTACGAGCCCGAGGAAGAGAACCCGATGCTCGGCTTTCGCGGCGCGTCGCGCTACGTCAGCGAGGCGTTCGGCGAGGCCTTCGCGATGGAGTGCGAGGCGCTGGTGCGGGTGCGCAAGGACATGGGCTTCAGCAACGTCGAGGTGATGGTGCCCTTCGTGCGCACGCTGGGCCAGGCGGAGAAGGTCGTCGCCATGCTCGCCGACCATGGCCTGAAGCGCGCCTCGGCCGGCGGCACCGACGGGCTCAAGGTGATCATGATGTGCGAGGTGCCGAGCAACGCGATCCTCGCGGAGCGCTTCCTCGAATTCTTCGACGGCATGTCGATCGGCTCGAACGACCTGACCCAGCTCACGCTCGGACTCGACCGCGACTCGGGGCTCGAGCTGCTCGCGAAGGACTTCGACGAGCGCGACCCCGCCGTGAAGGCGATGATCGCGCGGGCCATCGCGGCGTGCCGCGCCACGGGCAAGTACATCGGCATCTGCGGCCAGGGGCCGAGCGACCATCCCGACTTCGCCGACTGGCTCGCCGATGAAGGCATCGTCTCGATCTCGCTCAATCCCGACAGCGTCGTCGAGACGTGGCGTCGCCTGGCGACGCGCCGCAACGTGGTCTGACTCGGGCCTGTCGGGCTGCGCGCCGACGGCTCAAAGCGTCAGCGCCATGTGCAGCTTGTCGTGGTATTCGGCGCCGATCCTGAGCGCGCGTCGCAAGATGCCGTAGCCGACGAAGCCGTGACGCTCGTAGAGCTGGACGGCGGACGCGTTGCCGGCGGTGACGGTGAGCGTCAGCATCTCGAGCCCGGCGCGCCGGGCCTGCTCGATGCAGGCGACGAGGAGCCGGCCGCCCAGTCCCCGGCGCCGCGCCGTGGGTCGGACCATCATGCCGATGACGTGGCCGATGTGCCGTACCTTGAGCCGGTCGTCGCGCTCGCAGCCGATCGCGCCGACGAGTCGCCGCCCGATCCACGCGCCGAGGACGAACTGCCCGCTGTCGTCGTGGTCGAGCCCGAGGCGATGCAGATAGTCTCCGGGCACCTTGGCCGATTCGGTGGTCGCGTCGGAGGTGAAGGCCTCCGGGTGGGCCGCGAGCATCTCGTCGCGCAGCCGCTTGTACTCGGCGAGGTCGGCCGCGACCAGCGCGCGGATGACGATCGCCTCGCTCACCCGCCGATGTAGTGCATCTCGACGCGCCGCTCGCCGGCATCGGCCGGCGCCTCCAACCGACCGCGCAGCTCCGAGTAGCGGTCGTCGCGGCCCTGCCAGATCAGGCCGATCGCGCCGAGGATCTCGGCGTCGCTCGCGCCGCCGCGGATCAGGCCGCGCAGGTCGTGGCCCTGGCTCGCGAACAGGCACAGGAAGAGCTTGCCTTCGGTCGAGAGGCGCGCCCGGTTGCATTCGTGACAGAACGCCTTGGTGACGCTCGAGATGGTGCCGATCTCGCCGGCGGCGCCGTCGGCGTAGCGCCAGCGCTCGGCGGTCTCGCCCGCCGTCGCTGCAGGCATGGCGACGAGCCTGAACTCGGTCGAGAGCTGCGCGATCACCTCGGCCGACGGGACGACCTCGTCCATGCGCCAGCCGTTGGTCGCGCCGACGTCCATGTATTCGATGAAGCGCAGCGCGACGTCGCGGCCGCGGAAATGGCGCGCCATCGGCACGACCTCGTGGTCGTTGGTGCCGCGCTTGACAACCATGTTGATCTTGATCGGCCCGAGCCCGGCGCGCTCGGCGGCATCGATGCCGCGCAGCACGTCGGCGACCGGGAAGTCCGCGTCGTTCATGCGCCGGAAGACGGCGTCGTCGAGAGCGTCGAGGCTCACCGTCACGCGGGCGAGGCCGGCGCCCTTGAGCGCTGCGGCCTTGCGCTCGAGGAGCGAGCCGTTGGTGGTGAGCGTCAGGTCGATCGGGTCGCCGTCGAGGGTGCGCAACGGCGCCAGCATCGCCACCAGGCCCTCGAGGTTGCGCCGAAGGAGCGGCTCGCCGCCGGTGAGGCGGAGCTTGCGCACGCCGTGCGCCACGAAGAGGGACGCGATGCGCTCGATCTCCTCGAAGCTCAGCAGCGACGCCTGAGGCAGGAAGTCGTAGTGGCGATCGAAGACATCCTTCGGCATGCAGTAGCTGCATCGGAAGTTGCATCGGTCGGTGACGGAGATGCGCAGGTCGCGCAGCGGCCGCGCCAGCGTGTCGCGGAGTTCGCCCGTGGGAGCGTCGAGACGCACAGGGATCCGCGGCAGGGACGCGCGGTAGCGGTGGTCGGCGACAGCGATGACTTTCGCGCTCATGCGCGGATTGTGCCCCTGGGGGCGCAGGCGGGGCGTCGCTGCGCCGATCGCCCGCGGGCCACCGACTACTCGCCGGCGGTCGGCAGGCTCGTCGCCGTCGCGGCGGGAGCAGCCTTGTCGGCTGTCGCCGCCAGATCGACCCGGCGCGCACCGGTGAACCGCTTGGCCCAGTACGCGAAGCTCATGTCTTCGGTGCGCACCTGCTGGCCGGTGCGCGGCGAGTGGATGAAGCGGTTGTCGCCGATGTAGATGCCGACGTGCGAGAACGTGCGCTTCAGCGTGTTGAAGAAGACGAGATCGCCGGGCTTGAGATCCTCGCGCTTGACCGCGACGAGGCCGGGCGCGAGCGCCTGCTCGTCGGCGCGCCGCGGCAGGACCAGGCCGACGCTCATCTCGAAGACGTGGCGCGTGAAGCCGCTGCAGTCGAAGCCGGTCTCCGCGGACGTGCCGCCGCGGCGGTAGCGCACGCCGACGAAGTTCATGGCGGCCATGACCATGTCGGAAGCGCGGTCGTGAACCTGGCGCAGGAGGCTCGTCCGATCGGCGTCGGCGGCGTCGGTCGGGGCGGCGGCCGGCGCGGAGAGCAGTCCCTGGTCGGCCAGCAGCTTCATCAGCGGATCGGCCGCATCGTCGGGGGCGGCAAGCACCGGGAACGCGATCAACCCGACGGCCAGCGTGAACGCCATGCGTGAGAGTCGGCGGCGCAGCGCGGTGGCGGGGATCGGCATCGGGGCGCAGGATAGGCGAGGGCCTGCGCCCGCGTCAACCGCTGAAACGTCGCCTTACCTTGCTGCGCTAGAGTCGGCAACGCCCGTTTCGGAGAGACAAATGATGTTCAAGGCCCTGATGCTCGAGAAGGACGACGCGGGCTTTCGCGCCTCGGTGCGCGATGCCGACGAGAAGAATCTTCCCGAGGGCGACGTCCTCGTCGCGGTCGAGTGTTCGACGATCAACTACAAGGACGCCCTCGCGATCACGAACCGCAGCCCGATCGTGCGTGCCTGGCCGATGGTCGCAGGCATCGACGGCGCCGGCACGGTGCTCGAGTCGACGCATCCGGACTGGCACGCGGGCGACCGGTTCGTCCACAACGGCTGGGGCGTGGGCGAGACGCGCTGGGGCCTGCTCGGCGAGCGCGCGCGGCTGAAGGGCGAGTGGCTGGTGCCGCTGCCGCCGGCCTTCAGCGCGCGACAGGCGATGGCCATCGGCACCGCCGGCTACACGGCGATGCTGTGCATCCTCGCGCTCGAGCGCCACGGCGTTCGCGCGGGCGACGGCACGGTGCTTGTCACGGGCGCCACCGGCGGCGTGGGCAGCATCGCCGTGGCGCTGCTGTCGCGGCTCGGCCACCGGGTGACCGCCGCCACCGGCAAGACCGGCGAGAGCGACTGGCTGCGCGCGCTCGGCGCCGCCGAGATCATCGATCGCGCCGAACTCGCCGCGCCCGGCAAGCCGCTGCAGAAGGAGCGCTGGTCGGCGGTCGTCGATGCCGTCGGCAGCCACACGCTCGCCAACGCGCTGGCGCAGACGCGCTACGGCGGCGTCGTCGCCGCCTGCGGCCTGGCGCAGGGGCACGACCTGCCGGCGACCGTGATGCCCTTCATCCTGCGCGGCGTGACGCTCGCCGGCATCGACAGCGTGATGGCGCCGCTCGCGGTGCGCAAGGAGGCGTGGCTGCGGCTGGCGCGCGACCTCGACGCGACGTCGCTCGACGCGATCGGCGAAGAAGTCGGGCTCGACGCCGCAATCGACAAGGCGGCCGCGCTGCTCGACGGCGGCGTACGCGGCCGGATCGTCGTGCGGATCGGCGCGGAGCGTTAGCCGCCCGCGCCGGCTCCCGGCGCCCTCAGCGGATCAGCTGGGCCAGCCGCTTGAACTTGGGATGCTGGCTCGAGCCGAGCCATTCGAAGATCACCATCTCCGTGGTGACGACGTCGGCGCCGAGCGCGCGCGCCCGCTCGACCGCGGCGATGCGGTCGTGCGGATGGCGCGAGCCGATCGCGTCGGCCACGAGCTTGACCGCGTGGCCGGCCTCGATCAGACCGGCGACGGTCTGGAAGACGCAGACGTGCGCCTCGCAGCCCGCGACGACGAGCGTGTTGCGACGGGCAGGCAGGCGCTGCATGAAGCCTTCCTCGGCCACGGCGGAGAAGTGGAACTTCGCCAGGACCGTGTCGCAGAGCGACGCGATCTCGGGGACCAGCGGGCCGAGGCCGTCGGGGTTCTGCTCGGTGCCGATGACGTGGATGCCGAGCTCCTTGGCCGCGGTCGCGAGCTGCACGCAGCGCCGGACCACGCTTTCGCCATCATGGATCGCAGGGATCAGCCTGGTCTGCGGGTCGACGACGAGCAGCGTGGAATCGTCGTGCTTGCAGAGAATGGTCATCGCGCGGCTTCCGGAGTGGCAGGGCGCATTTTCAGCGAAGTGCGAGGCCTCGGCACAATAGTCGGGAAGACCGCCGGAGACCCGCCATGCCGATGACCGCCGCCGACTATCGCGACTCGCTGCGCCGCTATTCGCCGCGTGTGTTCGTCGACGGCGAGCGCATCGACAGCGTCGTCGACGCCCCGTCGCTGCAGCCCGGCATCAACGCGCTCGGCGTCACCTACGACATGGCGCTGCGCGAGGAGCTGGCGCCGATCATGCAGGCGGTGCAGGCGTCGAGCGGCAGGACCGTGAACCGGATGCTGCATGTCGACCAGTCGAGCGGCGATCTGCTCAACAAGCTCGAAGCCGTGCGCATGCTTTGCCAGGAGACGGGCTGCGCCCAGCGCTACCTCGCGCACGACGCGTTCAGCGCACTGGCCCAGACGACGGCGCGCATCGACGCCGACAAGGGCACCGCGTACGGCGAGCGCTTCGCCGCCTACCTGCACGATTTCCAGGACAAGGACCTCTGCGCCGGCATCGCCATGACCGACGCCAAGGGCGACCGCAGCAGGCGTCCGCACGAGCAGGCCAACGTCGACAGCTACGTCCACATCGTCGAGAGGAACGCCAAGGGCATCGTCATCTCGGGAACCAAGGCGATCGTCACCGGCGCGCCCTACGTGCACGAGTTCCTCGTCATGCCATGCAGGAACATGGCAGAGGCGGACGCTGCGTTCGCCGTCTGCTGCGCCGTGCCGTGCGACGCTGACGGCATCACGATCGTCGCGCGCCCGGCCGGCCGTCCAGGCGAGAAGGCCGCCCTGTTCTCGAACAAGTACGGCCAGTCGACCGGAGTCGTCGTCTTCGACCGCGTCTTCGTCGCCTGGGAGCGCGTGTTCCTGGCGGGAGAGTGGGAACACTCGTCGCACCTCACCTACAGCTACGCGACCCACCATCGCCACACCTGCATCGCCGCGCGCGCCGGCTTCGGCGACCTGCTGATCGGCGCCGGCGCGCTGATGTGCGAGGCGAACGGCTTCGATCCCGGCGCCGAGACGCACCTGCGCGAGCAGATGGTCCAGCTGATCACGATCGTCGAGGGCTTCTACGCCTGCGGTGTCGCGGCGAGCGTGTACGCGAGCGAGGATCCGCTGTCGAAGACCGTGATGCCCGATCCGGTCTTCTCCAACATCGGCAAGCTGCTGCTCGCCAACCAGATCTAC
>JBBRZP010000170.1:0-8519 GCA_038236565.1 Burkholderiales bacterium
AGGCTCGACGCGCGACAAGACGCTGGCCACCGTGAGCGACATCGCCGCGCTCGGCCAGGAGGCGGCGCCCCACCTGTCGTGCATCGGCTCGACGAAGGAGAGCATCTCCGAGATCCTCGCGACCTATCGCGCGCACAAGATCCGCCGCCTCGTCGCGTTGCGGGGCGACCTGCCGAGCGGCACCGCGACGGCGGGCGAGTTCCGCTACGCGAGCGAGCTCATCGCGTTCATCCGCGAGACCCAGGGCAACGACTGGTTCATCGAGGTCGCGGCCTATCCGGAATACCACCCGCAGCAGCGCTACGCGAAGCGCGACCTGGAGCATTTCGCCGCCAAGGTGAAGGCCGGCGCCAACTCGGCGATCACCCAGTTCTTCTTCAACCCCGACGCCTACTTCCACTTCGTCGACGAAGTGCGCGCGCTCGGCGTCGACGTGCCGATCGTTCCTGGCCTCATGCCCTTCCACAACTACGCGCGGATCGCCCAGTTCGCAACGCGAGACGGGATCGAGATCCCGCGCTGGGTGGCGCTGAAGATGGAAGGCTTCATGGACGACGCGGCATCGATCCGTGCCTTCGGGCTCGATGTCGTCACGCGCCTGGCGGAGCGGCTGATCGCCGGCGGCGCGCCCGGCCTGCACTTCTACACGCTCAACCAGTCGGCGCTCGGCCTCGAGATCTGCCGGCGCCTATCGCGGAAGGGCTGATCAGGGCCGCTGCCACATCACGCCGTCTTCGGTGAGGAGCGCGTCGAGCGGCAGATCGTCTGGCGACGAGCGCAGCATCGGCAAGAAGCCGTGCGTGTAGCTGACGCCGATCGTCACCGGCCGCGGCACGAGCGCGCGCAGCGTCCGGTCGAAGAAGCCGCCCCCGTAGCCGAGACGCACGCCGCCCGGGCCGAAGCCGAGGCACGGCACGACGAGCATCTGCGGCACGAACTCGTCAGTGCCCTTGGGCTTGGGGATGTCGTAGGCGTCGAGTTCGGTCTCGCAGCCGGGAAACCAGACGTGGAAGCGCAGCGACTTGGTCTCGCGATCCGCCACCGGCAAGCCGATGCGGCGCGGGCTGCCGTCGACGCCGCCCTCGCTCCAGCGGTAGAGCGCGGGCAGCGGATCGAACTCGCCCTTGATCGGCCAGTAGGCGCCGATCGTGCGCTCGCTTCGCCCGAGCAGCCAGATGCGGAGGACCTGCTGGAGGGCAACGGCGCGCTCGAGCCTGTCCGGCAGGGACTGCCGGGTGGCGACGAGCTTCTTGCGCAACGAAGCGAGCTCGTCCTGGGCCTCTGGCGCCTGCATCGATCGTGTTCCCTTCGCTGTCCCGGCAGCGACACCGACCGGCGCGCTGAGGACCGAGGTATTGTGCAGAAGCGCAGGCGCCGTGAGCGCCTCCGGCGATCTCTCAGTCGCGGTTCAGCGCGGAGCGAACGTAGGCCGACGCGCGATCGAGCAACGTGCCTGCGCGCCAAGCGATCAACGCCGGGTCTTCGTCGTCCCAGGCCTCGACCAGCGCCCGACCGTTCGCCGGGACGCTGAACGACTGGCCGGTCTCGACCAGGTGGTCGTCGAGTTCGCCTTCGCGCGTCAGCCAGACGCGGCCATGCAGCACGTCCAGCCGGCCGCCGGCCGAGCCGAGCGTCACGATGTGACCGGCACGTACGGTCTGAAGCGCGCTCGCGGCGTTGCCGGCGTGGGCGGTCGTGGATTGCGCATTCATCATCTATCTCCTGCCTTAGACGAACGTTATGATCCCCCTATGTCACTGGTAAATCCAATGAATACGCGATCGCTCATTGATGCGAGTACAGCATGAGTTCGAGATTCCGTCGACCGTTGTCGCTGACCAACCTGCGCGCCTTCGAGACCGTCGCCCGCATGCTCAACTTCGGCGCCTCGGCCGAGGAGCTGCACGTCACGCAGTCGGCCGTGAGCCGGCAGATCAAGGGGCTCGAGGACGAGCTCGGCGCGCAGCTCTTCCAGCGCGGCACGCGCCACGTCCAGATCACGCCCGACGGGAAGACGCTCCTGCGCGCGGTCGAGCCGTTCCTCGCCAAGCTCGACACCAGCGTCCAGCACATCCGTCGCTCGCGCAGCCGGCAGCGGGTCAGCGTCACGACCTTCGCGTCGTTCGGTTCGCTCTGGCTGCTGCCGCGGATCGAGGCGTTCCAGCGCAGCCATCCCGACATCGACATCCGGGTCTCGGCCCACGACGCGATCGAGGACCTCGACGATCCCGAGCTCGACCTCGCCCTGCGCTATTTCAACCCGGCGCAGGCGCCCGCGGGCGGCGTCCACCTCTTCGACGAGACGCTGACCCCCGCCGTGAGCCGCAGCCTCTGGGAGCGGATCAAGCGCGGCGAGTCGCCGCCGCTCGGCAGCGTTGCCGATCTCGTCCATCAGACCTTGCTCGAGGAGGACGACGATCGCGCCAGCACCGAGTTCCTGAGCTGGCGCCACTGGCTCGCCCAGCACGACCAGGCCACGCTCGAGCCGAGGCGCTGGCTCTACCTCAACTTCACCTACCAGCAGGTGCAGGCCGCGCTCGCCGGCCATGGCGTCGCGCTGGCGCGCGTGCCGCTGGTGTTCGAGGCGCTGCAGCGCGGCGAGCTGGTCGAGCCGTTCGGCGAGGCAGGCCGGATCAAGAGCCCGTTCTCCTACTGGATGCTGGTCGACCCGGGCAGCAAGGTGCGCCCGGAGGTCGCCGAGTTCACGCGGTGGGTCGAGGCCGAGGCCGCGGCGACGCGCGCCGCGATCGGCGACGTGCGCGCGCCGGGATAGGGCTAGACGATGCCCGTTTCGGTCACGATCAGGGCCAGCGGCACGTCGTACGGCCGGGCCGCGAAGACGTCGAGATCGACCTGCGCGAACGACCACGCGACGCCGATCGCGACGACGTGGCTGTTCGCGGCGAGCCAGCGGTCGTAGTAGCCGCCGCCGTAGCCGAGGCGGTGGCCCGCGGCTGTGAAGCCGACGCACGGAACGACGACGACGTCGGGCCGGACCGGCTCGCCGGTCGCGGTGCCGATGCCGCACTCGTCGACGGCCGTCGGCGCGACGCCGTCCCAGCGCCGGAACTCCATCGCCCGCGGCGTGCGCCGTGCATATGGCAAGGCGCGCTCGACTTTGTCGAATCCTGCGTCGGCGGCGAGGGCGGCGGTTGCGTTAAATTCGGACCGCAGGGCCCAGTAGAGGCCGAGGCACGCAGGCTCGAGCGGTGCGAGCGCAGCGCGGAGGTGGGCGGAGAGCGCGACACCGGCCGCGGCGAACGCGGCAGACGCGACGAACGCATCGCGATCGGCGAGCATGCGGGCCCGGAGGGCCTTGCGGGCGCCGGCCGCGTCGGGCGGCGAAGCAGCGGGCTCGGACGCGAAATTCACGAATCAGCAGGATGCCAGTGACGACCGCAGAACGGATCGAGCCAGTATATGAGTTGCCTGCGGCCCGTCGCCATCGCGGTAGCCGAGGTGCCCTGCGCCTCGCGACAGCGGCGCTGAGCCTCGCCCTGGCCGCCGTCGCGCTGCCGCGCGCGGCCCGTGCCCAGGGCTTCGAGACCACGGTGACCGACGCGCGCGACGCGTTCCGCCGCCACGACCGCGCCCGCCTCGCGCAGCTGCGCGCCCAGGCTGCGGCCGAGAAGAATCCGTTCGCGATGTGGGTCGACTACTGGGAGACCACGAACCGGATCGGCGAGGTCCAGCCGCCCGAGTTCGCGGCCTTCGCCGATCGCTGGAGCGGCACCTACGTCGAGGATCGGCTGCGCAACGACTGGCTGCTCGAGCTCGTGCGGCGCCGCGATCGCGCCAGTTTCGCCATCGAGTACCCGCGCTTTCGCATGAACGACGACCGCGAGGTCACCTGCTTCGCGCTCGCCGGCGAGCCGATGACCGGCAAGGACGCGAAGGACGCCGGCATGGCGGCCTGGCTGGCGCAGAAGGACGGCGACGACGGCTGCGCGCTGCTCGGCACGACGATGGCCGAAGCCCGGCTGATCGGTGCGCACGAGGTCTGGAAGAAGATCCGCGCCAGCATCGAGGCCGGCAAGCCGCGCGCCGCGCGTCAGGCCGCCGACCTGCTCTCCGACGCCGTCGTCGGCGGCGTCGGCGAGATCCTCGACAGCCCGGCGCGCTACCTCGCGAAGAAGGCCTCGGCCGCGACGCGCACGGACGCAGAGCTGTCGACCCTCGCCCTCGTCCGCCTCGCAACCACCGACAGCGACTCCGCCGCCGCCCTGCTGACGGGCAAGTGGGAGCGCGCGCTGCCGGGCGATCTGGCGTCGTATGCCTGGGCCGGCGTCGCCCGCCAGAGCGCGATCAAATTGCAACCCGACGCCGCCAACCAGTTCCAGCGCGCCGCCCAGGTGCAGGGCAAGGGCGGACGCGAGATCGATCTCTCCGACGACACGCTCGCGTGGAAGGTGCGCGCCGCGCTGCGCGCCGACAACGGCCGCGCGCGCTGGCAGCAGGTCATCCAGGCCATCAATGCGATGTCGCCGACGGAGCAGAAGGATGCGGCCTGGGTCTACTGGAAGGCGCGCGGCCTGCAGGCGGTGGCGCGCGACTCGCAGGACGGCGAGACGCTGCTGGCGACGAGCCGCGAGCTGCTGGCGAGCATCGCACCGCAGCTCGGTTACTACGGCGAGCTCGCCGCCGAGGAGTTCGGCCAGACCCAGTCGCTGCCGCCCAGGCCCGCGCCGCTGACCTCCAGCGAGCGCGACGCGGCCGCCGCCGTGCCGGGCTTCGGGCGCGCGGTCACGCTCGTCTCGATCGGCCTGCGCAGCGAAGGCGTGCGCGAGTGGAACTACACGATCCGTGGCCTGAGCGACCGCGAGTTGCTCGCCGCCGCGCAATACGCCTGCGATCGCGAAGTCTGGGACCGCTGCATCAACACCAGCGAGAAGACCCGGGGCGAGGTCGACATGGAGCAGCGCTATCCGACGCCCCTGCGCAAGGACGTGGTCGCCCGGGCGCGCGAGATCGGCCTCGATCCGGCCTTCGTCTACGGCCTGATCCGCCAGGAGTCGCGCTTCATCGCCGATGCCCGCTCGGGCGTGGGCGCCGCCGGCCTGATGCAGCTGATGCCGGCGACGGCGCGGTGGACGGCCAAGAAGATCGGCCTGGCCTACACGCCCGGCGCGATCGTCGACCGCGACACCAACCTGCGGCTCGGCAACGCCTACCTCAAGCTCGTCCTCGACGACGTCGGCGGCTCGCAGGCGATGGCCGCGGCGGCGTACAACGCCGGCCCCGGCCGACCGCGCAAGTGGCGCGACGGACCGGTGCTCGACGCCGCCGTCTGGGTCGAGAACATCCCGTTCCCCGAGACCCGCGACTACGTCAAGAAGGTGCTCTCGAACAGCACCTACTACGCGGCGCTGATCGGCGGCAAGGGCACGGTCCTGCGCTCGCGCCTCGGCCGGACGATCGGCCCGCCCGACCCGAACGCCGCGCCGCTCGACAAGGACCTGCCCTGACGTCGGTTGCACCGCTCGGCGAGAATCGCTGAGCGCCGGCACCCCGGCCGGCGCCTTTCGAAAGGCGAAGTGAGCAACATCCTCGTTCTCGGCGCCACCGGCTTCGTCGGCCGCACGGTCTGCGAAAAACTGGTCGAGCGCTCGGGCGGCGCCGACGGCCGGATCCGCGTCGCAACGCGACGCCTGGGCAACGCCCGGCACCTCCAGCTGCTGCCGACGGTCGAGCTCGCCGAGGCCGACGTCCACGACGACCGGGCACTTGCCCGGATCCTGCGCGACACCGACGTCGTCATCAATCTGGTCGCCGTGCTGCACGGCAGCGCTGCCGAGTTCGACCGCGTCCACGTCAGGCTGCCGACACGCCTCGCGGCGGCGTGCAAGACGGCGGGCGTGCGCCGTGTCATCCACGTGAGCGCGCTCGGCGCGAGCGTCGACGGGCCGAGCGAGTACCAGCGCTCGAAGGCGCGCGGCGAAGCGGCGCTGCGATCGGCGGGCCTTGATCTCACCATCCTGCGGCCGTCGGTGATCTTCGGCGAGCGCGACAGCTTCCTCAACCTCTTCGCGACCCTGCAGTCGGTGTTCCCCGTGATGCCGCTCGCAGGCGCGGACGCACGCTTCCAGCCGGTCTGGGTCGACGACGTCGCCACTGCGATCGCGCGTTGCGTCGACGACCCGTCGACGATCGGCCTGGCGATCGAGTGCTGCGGCCCGCGCGTCTACACGCTGCGCGAGCTGGTCGAGGCGGCGGGACGGTGGTCGGGCTCGCCGCGACCCGTCATCGGTCTGCCGATGGCGCTCGGCAAGCTGCAGGCGCTGGCGCTCGAGCTGCTGCCCGGCAAGACGCTGATGTCGCGCGACAACGTCGACTCGATGAAGGTCGCCAACGTCGCCAGCGGCAAGGCCCCCGGGCTCGACCGGCTCGGCATCGAGCCGACGCCGCTGGAGAGCATCGCGCCGAGGTACCTCGGCCACGTCTCGGGCGAAAAGCGCCTCGAGGCCTGGCGCGCACGCGCGCGCCGCGACTGACGGGGCGACCTGCGCAGCGGCGATGCGCAGCGCGCATCGCCGCCGTGCCGAATCGGCATGGTCGGCCGCCGCGGTCGGCACTAGCATGCGGCCTCGACACGAGAACGCACGGCATGCAGCTCTACATCGGCAACAAGAACTACTCGTCGTGGTCGCTCCGGCCGTGGCTGCTCATGACGCAGCTCGGCATCGACTTCGCCGAGACACGCCTGCGACTCGACTTCGCCGAAGGATCGTCGTTCAAGAAGACGATGCTCGCGCTCGCGCCGACCGGGCGTGTGCCCCTGCTCATCGACGACGGCTTCGCGGTCTGGGATTCGCTCGCGATCGCCGAATACCTCGCCGAGCGCTGCCCCGACAAGGGCGTGTGGCCGGCCGACCGCCTGCAGCGGGCGCGCGCGCGCAGCCTCTGTGCCGAGATGCATTCCGGCTTCGGCGCGCTGCGCGAGCGCTGCCCGATGAACATCGAGGCGTCGCTGCCCCAAGTCGGCGAGCGCGCGCTGCGCGAATGGCCCGCCGTCACTGCAGATGTGCGTCGTATCGATGAAATGTGGAGCGGGCAACTGGAGGCGAGCGGCGGTCCGTTCCTGTTCGGCGCGTTCGGCACGGTGGATGCGTTCTACGCGCCGGTGTGCGCGCGCATCGCCACGTACGGCCTGCCGGTCGGCGCCAGCTCGCTGGCCTATGTCGAACGACTGTTCGCGTTGCCCGCGATGCAGCAGTGGTGCGAGGAGGCTCGTGCGGAACGCGAGTTCCTGCTGGAAGACGAGCCTTACCGCCAGCCCTGACGACAGCGGCGTGGCCCGCGATCTCGGGCTCGCCAACGTCGGTGACGGCGTGGAGGAAGCGGGCCGAGGCCCGCTTGCGGATGGCACGCCGCACGGCGCGGCGGCGGCTTGCGACGACCGATTTCGACTTCATGAGATCCAGGGTGTGGAGCACGGCCATCGAGGCGATGCGGGCACGATGGTGCGCACTCTAGGGAGACATCCCGCCATCGCCATCCCACGGACGTGGGGAACCGATCCCGTGTGCGCGGGGGTCTGTCGACCGTCTGTCCCGCTGCCGTCGTGCCTCGAGCGGCCGTCCTAGACTCACGCGATGCGACGGTTCCTCGTGGGCGGTGCGGTGCGCGATGCGTTGCTCGGACGCGCCGTCGGCGATCGCGACTGGGTCGTCGTCGGCTCGGACGTCGAGGCGATGCGTGCGGCGGGATACATCGCCGTCGGCCGCGACTTCCCGGTCTTCCTCGATCCCGTCACGCACGAAGAGCACGCGCTCGCGCGCACCGAACGCAAGACGGCGCCCGGCTACCACGGCTTCGAGTTCCACGCCGACCCTGGCGTCACGCTCGAGCAGGATCTCGCGCGCCGCGACCTGACGATCAACGCCATCGCGCAGGACGAGAGCGGCGCGCTCGTCGACCCGCACGGCGGCCGGCGCGACCTCGACGCGAAGGTGCTGCGCCACGTCTCGCCGGCGTTCGCCGAAGACCCGGTGCGCATCCTGAGGCTCGCGCGCTTCGCGGCGCGCTTCACCGACTTCAGTGTCGCCGAGGACACGCGCTCGCTGATGCGCGCCATGGTCGCCAACGGCGAGGTCGATGCGCTCGTGCCCGAGCGCGTCTGGCAGGAAGTCTCGCGCGGCCTGATGGAGGCAAAGCCGTCGCGGATGTTCGACGTGCTGCGCGATTGCGGCGCGCTCGCGCGCGTGCTGCCCGAGGTCGATCGCCTGTTCGGCGTGCCGCAGCGCGCCGACTTCCATCCCGAGGTCGACACCGGCGTGCACCTGATGATGGTCCTCGACATGGCGGCGCGCCTCGCCGCGAGCCTGCCGGTGCGCTACGCCTGCCTCGGCCACGACCTGGGCAAGGGCACGACACCCGAGGACGTGCTGCCGCGCCATCTCGGCCACGAGCAGCGCAGCGTCGATCTCGTGCGCAGGATGAGCGAGCGACTGCGCGTCGACAACCCGTGCAAGGCGCTCGCCGAAGTCGTGGCACGCGAGCACGGCAACATCCACCGCAGC
>JBBRZP010000171.1:0-8493 GCA_038236565.1 Burkholderiales bacterium
GGCCAGACGCAACGACGCGTCTGGGGCTTCTTCGGCGACGGCGAGATGGACGAGCCCGAGTCGATCGCCGCGCTCTCGCTCGCCGCCCGCGAGCAGCTCGACAACTGCACCTTCGTCATCAACTGCAACCTGCAGCGTCTCGACGGGCCGGTGCGCGGCAACGGCCGCATCGTCGACGAGCTCGAGTCGCTGTTCGCGGGCGCGGGCTGGCACGTCGTCAAGTGCCTGTGGAGCTCCGACTGGGACGTGCTCTTCGCGCGCGACCGCGGCCACGCCCTGATGCGCGCGTTCGCCCATACCGTCGACGGCCAGTTCCAGACGCTCTCGGCGAAGGACGGCGCGTTCAACCGCGAAGTCTTCTTCGGCCAGAACGAGGAGCTCAAGGCGCTCGTCGCCGACCTGCGCGACGAGGACATCGATCGCCTGCGCCGCGGCGGCCACGACGCGGTGAAGATCCATGCCGCGTTCGCAGCGGCGGTCGCGCATGCCGGCCGGCCCACGGTCGTCCTGGCCAAGACGATGAAGGGCTACGCGATGGGCGAGGCGGCGCAGGGCAGGATGACGACGCACCAGGCGAAGAAGCTCGACAGCGCCGGCCTGCTTGCCTTTCGCGACCGCTTCGCGCTGCCGATGAGCGATGCCGACACCCAGTCGCTCGCCTTCTACAAGCCGGCCGACGACAGCGCCGAGCTGAAGTACCTGATGAGCCGGCGCCGCGCGCTCGGCGGTGTGCTGCCCGTGCGGCGCAGCGACTGCCCGCCGCTCGCGGTGCCGGCGCTCGAGACGACCTCGGCCTTCGCGCTCCGTTCCGACGGCAAGGAGATGAGCACGACGATGGCCTTCGTGCGCGTCCTCGGCAACCTGCTCAAGGACCCGGTGCTCGGTGCGCGCGTCGTGCCGATCGTCGCCGACGAGGCGCGCACCTTCGGCATGGCGAGCCTGTTCCGCCAGGTCGGCATCTACGCGCCCTTCGGCCAGCTCTATCAGCCGGAGGACTCCGGCTCGATCCTCTCGTACCGCGAGGAACGCGGCGGCCAGATTCTCGAGGAAGGCATCACCGAGGCCGGCGCGATCTCGTCGTGGACGGCCGCCGCCACCTCGTACTCGACGCACGGCCTGGCGATGCTGCCGTTCTACATCTACTACTCGATGTTCGGCTTCCAGCGCGTCGGCGACCTGATCTGGGCCGCCGCCGACCAGCGTGCGCGCGGCTTCCTGATCGGCGCGACCGCCGGCCGCACGACGCTCTCCGGCGAGGGCCTGCAGCACCAGGACGGCACGAGCCATCTCGTCGCCGCGACCGTGCCGAACTGCAAGGCCTACGACCCGGCGTTCGCCGGCGAGCTCGCCGTCATCGTCGACCGCGGCATGCGCGAGATGCTGGTCGAGCAGCAGGACGTCTTCTACTACGTGACGGCGATGAACGAGAACGTCGCCCAGCCTTCCCTGCCGGCCGACGCGCACGAAGGCGTGCTGCGCGGCATGTACCGCTTTCGCGAATCGACGCGCGAGTCGGCGCGCCACGTGCAGCTGCTCGGCTCGGGCGCAATCCTGGGCGAGGCGATCAAGGCCGCCGACATCCTCGAGTCGACGCACGGCGTCGCGGCATCGGTCTGGAGCGTCACCAGCTTCAGCGAGCTCGCGCGCGCCGGCGTCGCGGCGGAGAAGTCGTGGCGGCGCGGCGCGACGAGCGTCGTGCGCAGCCACGTCGGCGAGCAGCTGGCACCGACGCGCGGGCCGATCGTCATCGCCACCGACTACGTCCGCGCCGTGCCCGAGCAGATCCGCGCGTTCCTGCCGTCCGGCCGGCGCTGCGTCACGCTTGGCACCGACGGGTTCGGCCGCAGCGACACCCGCGCGGCGCTGCGCCGGCACTTCGAGGTCGACGCGGACGCGATCGTCAACGCGGCGCTGCGCAGCCTCGGGTAGGGGCGACGGCCGCCGCAAGGCGGTCAGTGCCGGAAGTCGATCCGCGTCGCCACCAGCCTGGTGCCGTCGCCGCTGAGCTTGCCGCGCGCGTCGACCTGCCTGCCGACGGCGAGGTCGGTGGCGGTGCCGTCCCGGAAGTCGACGGCGCCGGCGTAGCTCACCATGACGTCGCGGACCACGAAGAGCTTGGCGACCGTATCGATCGACGCGATCGCTCCGCGGACGTCGAAATCGCGCCCGCTCTCCTCGTTGTCGCTCACGATCGTCACCTTGCGCGCGACGAGGACGCCCGCCAACACCGCTCCTTCCACCTCCACCCGCGTCCCGAGGCCGAGCCCGACAGTGCCCGCCGGATAGGTCGCGCCGCGCGCGTCGACGGTCGTGCCGTTGACGCTGAACGAGGTGTTCGACGCGAACGCGCTCACGAGGCCCTTGACGCTGGCTTCGGGCCGGTCGTCGATCGCGGGTGCGCCGTCGACCAGGCGCAGGGCGGTCCAGGTGGCGGCAACTGGGGCGACGGCGACCAGCGCACGGACGAAGCGCCCGTTGGCGAGGGTCGCCGGGACGGTGCCGGCGGCGAGACCGGCATACGAGATGCGCGTCGCGCCGATCGAGAACGTGCGCGCCGTCGTGTCGAGCCCCGCGACGATGCCGCGAAGGGCGAACGCGGTGACGCCGGTCTTGCGCTCGATGCGGGTCGCCACGTAGTGACCGCTGGCGGCGTCGAGCTGCGCATAGACCTCGACGACATCGCCGACGGCGAGCGCGGCCTGGCCGCCGACCAGCGCCGTGTCGAACACCGTCGTCGTCACGATGTCGACCGTCTGGCCGAGCACGGTGAGCGTTCGCGTCGTCGGATTGCTGGCGGCGATCGGCCCGAGCAGCTCGCTGCCGTAGACGATGGCCGTCGCCGCGCTTGCGGGATTGCCGTCGCTGTCGCTGCCGATCGCCAAGCCGCGCACGTCGGTGGTCATGCCCAGGCGCAGGTCGTCGCGGCTGCGCGGGTTGCCATCGGCGTCGCTGACCGCGGCCATGCGATCGTCGAAGTGCACGCCGTTGACGATCACCGAGCCGAATCCGGTGATGGGGCCGCTCGCGAACGCGACCTGTGGCGCGCCGGTGCCGCCGCTGTCGACGCCCCCGCCGCAGCCGGCGGCAAGCGCGGCGACGAGCATCGGCGCGCGGAGAAGAACGAAGAGTCGACCTCGAAACATCATCGATCCTTTCGCGCCGGGCGACGGCGCCCGGTCGGGGAGGCCGGCGCAGCGAGCGCCGGCAAAGCGTCGTCGTCCGTCGCCGCGGCGTCGGTCATCGCGTCGTTGAAGGCATACAGGCCGAGGCGCACGCGCCGACGGCGCGGCCGAGCAGCCTTGGCATCGGCGTCGACGAGTGCCTGGAGCGCGGGCACGGCGGCGGCGAGCAGCGCCTGCCACTGTGCCCTGGCAAGCGCGCGGAAGGCGTCCATCGACTCGTCCGAGAGCTCGTCGGCGAAGACCGCCTGCTCGACGTGCGGCGGCGTCGCGCCGAGGACGTTGTCGACCGCCGCATGCAGGTGGTCGCCCACGTTGCTGCCGAGGAAGCGGTAGGCGCGCTCGCCGTCTCCGCCCGGGACGACGCTCTCGCGCGCCAGCGTCACCGTGTCGCCGTCGACCTCGACCAGGCCGAGGCGGCGCAGCTCGTCGAGGAGGCTGCGCGGATGCACGTCCTGGGTCACCGATCGTGCCAGCGCGTCGAAGCTGGGCGCCGGGCCGGTACGAGGCAGCGCGATCGGACGGCCGCTCGCATCGTGAAGCGACGCGTCGGCCTGCCAGCGAGTGAAGACCTGGGTCGCCGGCGCCGGGCGCGGCGGCGGCATGGCATCGCGGGCGTCGAGCAGACGCGTCACCTCGCGCCGGCTGAGCCCGGTCGCCGTGGCGACGCGGCTGACGACGCGCTCGCCTGCCGATAACGGCTGGGCTCGTCGTGCCGCCTCGACGAAGGCGGCCTTGACCATATCCTCGACACTCGCGCACGTGAGCCCGCGCGCGACTGCGAGGCGCGCGACCGGCTCGAGCAAGGTCGCCAGCGCCCCCGCGAGAGCCGGGCCGGCGGGCGGCGACGTCGTGCCGGTCGAGACCCGGGCCGCAGCGTCTGCCTTCGTCGCTGCCGAAGACTTCGACACAGCCCGAACCGGCCGCTTCGGCGGCGCTGCGCTCACCGCCGAAGCCCTGCGCCAGCACGCGTGCCCGCCGAGGGGCGGGCACGCTGCAGCCCACGCGGGGCCAGGGAGGTGGAGCAAGGGTCCGTGGTCAGTCGCCGAAAGAGATGCGCGTCGCCTGCAGCGTCGTGCCGTCGGCGGAGAGCGTACCGCGAACCTCCAGCTGCACGCCGACCGCGAGCGTCGCTGCCGTGCCTTTCCTGAAGTCGATGGTGGTCGACGCGTAGCTCACGGTGACGTTGCGCAGGACGAAGGTCTTGGCGATCGTGTCGATCGAGGAGATCGCGCCGTGCAGCTCGAAGCCCTCGGCGCGAACCGCGGCATGGGTCTCGACCGAGACCTTCTTCGCGATCACCGTCCCGTTGCTCGAGGTGCCCTCGACCTCGACCCGGGCGCCGAGCACGATGCCCGCGGTGCCGTCGGGAAACGCGGCCTTGCTGGCGTCGACCGGAATCCCGTTGACGCTGAACGTCGCGCTCGACGTGAACGCGGTGATCGAGCCGCGCAGGTGCGCCTCGTCGACATCCTCGACGTGCGGGCCGGCGGCGCCGATCCGCGTCGCGACCCAGGCGCCGGCGACCTGCGTCGTCTGCAGGCGCGCGCGCACGAAGAGGCCGTTCGCCAGATTGGGCGGCACCGGCGTGGCGCTCGCGTAGGAGATCAGCGTGCCGCCGATCGTGAAGGTCGTGGCCGTCGTGTCGAGGTTGGCGACGATGCCGCGGATCTTGAAGCCGGCGGCGGCCGCCGTCGGCTCGAGCCGAGTCGCGGTGACCGCGCCGGTGGTGGCGTCGGTCGTGCCATGGACCTCGAGCAGCGTGCCGACGGTGATCGCCGCGAAGCCGCCAACGAGGCGATTGTCGAGCACGGTCGTGTCGAGCACGATCACCTTCTGGCCGAGGATCGTGAGGGTCTTGCCGGCGGCATCGGTCGAGCTCACCGGGCCGACCAGCTGCGAGCCGAAGGAGATCGCGCTCGCCGCCGCCTTGGCCCCGGTGCCGTCGTCGGAGACGCCTCCGCCGTGCACTTCGGCGCTCATGCCGAGCTTGAGCGCGTCCTTGGTCGAAGCGGCGCCGTCGTCGTCGGTGACCGTGGCCTTGGAGTCGTCGAAGCGCACGCCGTTGACGATCACCGAGCCGAAGCCGGTGATCGGGCCGGCGGCGAACGAGCTGGTGGTGACCGTGCCGGTGCCGCTGCTGCCGGAGATCGAGCTGCCGCCGCCGCCGCAGCCGGCGACGAGGACGCAGACCCAGGCGAGCTGGACGAGGAGGCGGCGCGACGAGGCGCGCGCGAGATGTGGGATGGGCTGCTGCATGGCGGACTCCGGATGACGCGAGCCGAGACGTTCGGCCTGGACGCCATCTTAAATGTGCAAGTTGCACATTCGCAAGCAGCGTTACATCCGGAGACGCTTGGACGAGGCCGCTCTCAAAGCCGGCTCACAACTGAAACGCCAGCCAGAGGAGCAAGCCCTCGAAAAGATCGCGCAACAGCCCGGGTTCGCGCGCCACGAATCGCTCCGCCACGCCGCGCTCGCGTTCGATCCATGCGGCGAAGCGGGCGACGTCGGCTGGCTCGTAGAAAGCAATCATCAACTCGTAATTGAGGAAGAGGCTCCTCAGGTCAAGGTTGGCGGAGCCGGCGAGCGCGATTTGCTCGTCCACGACCACCGCCTTGGCGTGCAGCATCCGCGGCGCGAACCAGATGCGCGCGCCGGCCGCCGCAAGATCGCGCAGCGGCCGGTGGCGGGCCACGTCGGCGAGACGATGGTTCGAGCGCCGCGGCAGGACGATGTCGACGATCACGCCACGGCGCGCCGCGAGGGACAGCCCCAGAAGCAGAGTCGCGTCGGGGATGAAGTACGGCGTGACGACCAGGATGCGCCGCTGCGCCATGAAAGAGCCCGACAGCAGAAGCGCCTGCACCGTGTCGTCGGCCTGCTCGGGGCCGCTCGGGATGAGCTGCGCAAGCGGCTCGCCGGTGCGGCCGAACCTGGCGGCGACGGCGCGGCCCGGCGCGACATCGATGCGGAGCGTCGCGTAGGCCCAGTCCTTCTCGAACTGCTCGTGGGCGCGGGCGACGAGTGCGCCGCCGAGGTCGAAGCTCAGATCCTGCCAGGCCTCGATGCCGCGGCCGGGATCGCCCTCGAAGTACTCGGCGGCGAAGTTGCGGCCGCCGCACCAGAGCCGCGCATCATCGGCAACGACCATCTTTCGGTGATTGCGCAGGTTGGCCCGGCCGCGCAGGATCGAGCGGAACGGCGGCACGAACTTCACCACCTCGACGCCCGACCGGCGCAGGGTCGCGACGTCGAGCCGGCCGCCCAGCCACGCGCCGATGCCGTCGATCAGCAGGCGCACCCGCACGCCCGCCTCGGCCCTGCGCCGCAGCGCCGCCGAGACCTCGTCGCCCAGGCCGTCCCGGGCGAGGATGAAGGTGCAGACGTCGAGAGTGCGCTCGGCACCGTCGATGATCTCGAGGACGGCGCGGCGCGCGTCTCCTCCGTCGGCATGGACATGGAGGGCCGTGTAGGCGGCCGCAGGCGCGAGGCCCATCGAGCGCCCGAGCCGGCGCGCCCAGAGCGACGCGGCCTCGTCGTCGCCCTCGGCAGGCAGCACGGTGGGTGGCAGCGCCGGCGCGTCGCGCATGCGGAGCTTGCGGCTGCCGAACATCAGGTAGAGCGGCATCGCGATGTACGGCACCAGGGCCAGAGCGACGACCCAGGCGATCGCCGCCGACGGGTCGCGCCGCTGCGGCAGGGCCCGCGCGACGCCGACATACACGACGAGCCCGAGCGCCACGACGATGCCGTGCAACGTCAGCAGGTAGCGGGCGAGGAACTCGTGCAGCGTCATGGCCGGCACAAAAACGAAACCCGCCGGGCCGCGGCGGCCGGGCGGGTCGTGGCGCAGCGGGCGGGCTGCGTCAGCACATCACTTCTTGCGGTACTTGCGCAACGCGGCGATCTGCGCGGCCATGGTCGCGAACTCGCCCTGCGCCTTGGCGAAGTCGATGTCGCTCTTGGCGTTCTTCATCGCTTCCTCGGCGGCGTGCTTGGCATCGTTGGCCTTGGCCTCGTCGAGATCCTTGCCGCGGATCGCGGTGTCGGCGAGCACGGTCACCGAGCCAGGCTGGATCTCGAGGATGCCGCCGGCGACGAAGACGAACTCTTCCTCGTCGTTGTCGGCACGCAGGATGCGAACCGCGCCCGGCTTGATGCGCGTGATGAGCGGCGTGTGGCGCGGATAGATGCCGAGCTCGCCCATCTCGCCGGGCAACGCGACGAACTTCGCCTCGCCCGAGAAGATCTGCTCTTCGGCGGAGACGACGTCGACTTGCAGCGTGGCCATATTCGGATCCTTTGCTCGCGCCGCTTACTTGAGCGTCTTGGCTTTTTCGAACGCTTCGTCGATCGTGCCGACCATGTAGAAGGCCTGCTCGGGCAGCGAATCGCATTCGCCGTTGACGATCATCTTGAAGCCACGGATGGTTTCCTTGAGCGAGACGTACTTGCCGGGCGAACCGGTGAACACCTCGGCGACGTGGAACGGCTGCGACAGGAAGCGCTGGATCTTGCGGGCGCGGGCGACGGCGAGCTTGTCTTCCGGCGCGAGCTCGTCCATGCCGAGGATCGCGATGATGTCGCGCAGCTCCTTGTAGCGCTGCAGCGTGCCCTGGACGGCGCGCGCGGTCTCGTAGTGCTCGGCGCCGACGACGTTCGGGTCGAGCTGGCGCGAGGTCGAGTCGAGCGGGTCGACCGCCGGATAGATGCCGAGCGAGGCGATGTCGCGCGAGAGCACGACGGTCGAGTCGAGGTGGGCGAAGGTGGTCGCCGGCGACGGGTCGGTCAGGTCGTCCGCCGGCACGTAGACGGCCTGGATCGAGGTGATCGAGCCGACCTTGGTCGACGTGATCCGCTCCTGCAGCCGCCCCATCTCCTCGGCCAGCGTCGGCTGGTAGCCCACCGCCGACGGCATCCGGCCGAGCAGCGCCGAGACTTCGGTGCCGGCGAGCGTGTAGCGGTAGATGTTGTCGACGAAGAAGAGCACGTCCTTGCCCTCGTCGCGGAACGACTCGGCGATCGTCAGGCCCGTGAGCGCGACGCGCAGGCGGTTGCCCGGCGGCTCGTTCATCTGGCCGTAGACCATCGCGACCTTCGACTCGCCCAGGTTCTCCAGATTCACGACGCCCGAATCGGCCATCTCGTGATAGAAATCGTTGCCCTCGCGCGTGCGCTCGCCGACGCCCGCGAACACCGACAGGCCGCTGTGCGCCTTGGCGATGTTGTTGATGAGCTCCATCATGTTCACGGTCTTGCCGACGCCGGCGCCGCCGAACAGGCCGACCTTGCCGCCCTTGGCGAACGGGCA
>JBBRZP010000172.1:0-8449 GCA_038236565.1 Burkholderiales bacterium
CAGCCCTGCGACACCGACGCACGCTCCCCACCGGAGCAGTGGCCGCCATCGCTGCAGCCGACCCGACAAAACCACGGGAAATCCCTGAGCCAAGAATCTGCAGATGTTACCGAATCAGGGCGGAAACCTCAACCCTGTGCCACATATTTGGGCAGTTTGGGCAGGGATTAAGTATGCGCACACTCTCGGATAGCACCTTTAAGGACGCCACAACTCGTCCTTGTCGTCAGCGTGGAAAATTAGCATGCACTGAAAACTAGCGCGCGGCATTCGCGTCGGCGACGGCCAGCGCGGTCATGTTGATGATGCGCCGCACGGTCGCCGACGGCGTCAGGATGTGGGCCGGCTGGGCCGCGCCCAGCAGCACCGGCCCGATCGCGATTCCGCCGCCCGCCGCCGTCTTGAGCAGGTTGTAGGCGATGTTGGCGGCATCGATGTTGGGCAGCACGAGCAGGTTCGCCTCGCCGGTCAGCGTGCTCGAGGGCATCAGCTCGTGCCGGTATTGCGCGTCCAGGGCGGCGTCGCCGTGCATCTCGCCGTCGACCTCGAGCCAGGCTGCGCGCGCCCTCAGCAGCGCCAGCGCGTCGCGCATCTTCACGGCCGACGGCTGGTTGCTCGAGCCGAAATTGCTGTGCGACAGCAGCGCGGCCTTCGGGCGCAGGCCGAAACGCATCATCTCCTCGGCGGCCATCACCGTGATCTCGGCGAGCTGCTCGGCGGTCGGGTCGTAGTTGACGTGGGTGTCGACCAGCATCACCTGGCGGCCCGGCAGGATCAGGCCGTTCATGCAGGCATAGGTCTTGGCGCCTTCGCGCAGGCCGATCACCTGGTCGATGTAGTGCAGGTGGATCCCGGTCGATCCCCAGGTGCCGCAAAGCATGCCGTCGACCTCGCCGGTCTTCAGCAGCATCGAGCCGATGAGCGTGAGGCGCCGCCGCATCTCGATCTTGGCCAGCTGCGCGGTGACGCCCTTTCGCGCCGTCATCTCGTGGTACTTTTGCCAGTAGTCGCGGTAGCGGTGGTCGTTCTCGGTGTTGACCAGGTCGTAGTCTCGTCCGGCCGCCAGGCGCAAGCCGAACTTAGCGATGCGCTGGGCGATGACCTCGGGGCGGCCGATGAGCGTCGGCCGCGCCAGGTTCTCGTCGACCACGACCTGCACGGCGCGCAGCACGCGCTCCTCTTCGCCTTCGGCGAAGGCGACGCGCTTCTTCGTCGCGAGCTTGGCGAGCGTGAAGATCGGCCGCATCGTCGTGCCCGATGCGTACACGAAGGTCTGCAGCTTCTCGCGGTACGCGTCCATGTCGGCAATCGGCCGTGCCGCGACGCCGGACTCCGCGGCCGCTGCGGCGACGGCGGGCGCGATCCGCATCATCAGGCGCGGATCGAAGGGCTTGGGGATGAGGTACTCGGGGCCAAAGCTCGACGTCGCGCCCGCATACGCGGCCGTGACGACCTCGCTCTGCTCGGCCTGCGCGAGATCGGCGATGGCGTGCACCGCGGCGATCTCCATCTCGACCGTGATCGTGGTCGCGCCCGAATCGAGCGCGCCGCGGAAGATGTACGGGAAGCAGAGGACGTTGTTGATCTGGTTCGGATAGTCGCTCCGGCCGGTGGCGACGATCGCGTCGGTCCGCGCCGCGTGCACTTCCTCCGGGAGGATCTCTGGCGTCGGGTTGGCGAGGGCGAAGATCACCGGCTGCGGCCCCATGCTCGCGACCATGTCGGGCTTGAGAACGCCAGCCGCCGAGAGGCCGAGGAAGATGTCGGCGCCGACGATCACCTCGGCGAGCGTGCGCATCGCGGTCGGCTGCGCGAACACCGCCTTGTCCTCGTCCATCAGCTCGGTGCGGCCCTTGTAGACGACGCCGGCCAGGTCGGTGACCCAGATGTTCTCGCGCGGAATGCCGATCTTGACGAGCAGCCCGAGGCACGCGAGCGCCGCCGCGCCGGCGCCCGAGGTCACGAGCTTGACCTCGTCGATCTTCTTGCCGCTGACCTTGAGCGCGTTGAGCACGCCCGCGCCGACGACGATCGCCGTGCCGTGCTGGTCGTCGTGGAACACGGGAATCTTCATGCGCGAGCGAAGTGCCCGCTCGACGTAGAAGCAGTCCGGCGCCTTGATGTCCTCGAGGTTGATGCCGCCGAAGGTCGGCTCGAGCGCGGCGATGAGGTCGATCAGCTTGTCGAGGTTCCTCTCCGCGACCTCGATGTCGAACACGTCGATGCCGGCGAACTTCTTGAAGAGGACCCCCTTGCCTTCCATCACCGGCTTGGCCGCGAGCGGGCCGATGTCGCCGAGGCCGAGAACGGCCGTGCCGTTGGTGATGACCGCGACCAGGTTGCCTCGCGAGGTGTAGCGAAAGGCGTTGGCCGGGTCGGCGACGATCTCCTCGCATGCCGCCGCCACGCCGGGCGAGTAGGCGAGCGCGAGGTCGTGCTGGTTGACGAGCTGCTTGGTCGCTGCGATCGCGACCTTGCCCGGCGTCGGGAACTCGTGATAGTCGAGCGCGGCCCGGCGCAGTTCAGCGGCTTTCTGTTCGGAGTTCGGCATGGTTCGCTCGAAGCAAGGCGCGACCCCGCGGGCCGCCGAGGTCGATCATTGCAGACTTGCACCCGGCGGCGAACGGGATGACCCCAGGCGACCACGGCGGCGCGACGCGGCACCGATAATCCGCAGCACATGCCCGCCCTCGGCGAATTCGAGCTCATCGAGCGCTTCTTCACGCGGCCGGCGCGGCGAGCCGCGCTCGGCGTCGGCGACGACTGCGCGCTGATCCAGCCCACCCCCGGGATGACGCTCGCGGTCTCGTCCGACATGCTCATCGAGGGCCGCCACTTCGTCTCGACCGTCGCGCCCGAGCGGCTCGGTCACAAGGCGCTCGCCGTCAACCTCAGCGATCTCGCCGCCTGCGGCGCGCGGCCGCTGGCGTTCACGCTCGCGCTCGCGCTGCCGGGCATCGACGAGCCGGTCCTCGACGGCTTCTCGCGCGGCCTGTTCGCGCTCGCCGAGCGCGAGGGCTGCGAGCTGATCGGCGGCGACACGACGCGCGGACCGCTCGCGATCTGCATCACCGTGCTCGGCGAGCTGCCGGCCGGCTCGGCGCTGCTGCGCTCGGGCGCGCGTCCCGGCGACGACCTCTACGTCAGCGGCGCGCTCGGCGATGCGCGGCTCGCGCTCGAGGTGTTCCGCGGCACGGTCGCGCTCGACGAGCCGGCGTTTCGCGCGGTGCGTCAGGCGATGGAGCTGCCGACCGCGCGGGTCGGGTTGGGCCTCGCCCTGCGCGGCCTCGCGACGAGCGCAATCGACGTCTCCGACGGCCTTGTCGGCGATCTCGGGCACATCCTCGCCCGCTCGGGCGCCGGCGCCGTCGTCGAGATCGACACGGTGCCGCGCAGCGCGGTGCTGGCGGCGCAGCCGGTCGCGACGCAGCATGAATGCCTGCTGACCGGCGGCGACGACTACGAGCTGCTGTTCACGGCGCTGCCCGAACGGCGCGACGCGGTCGCCGCCGCGGCGGCCAACGCCGCCGTCGTCGTCACGCGCATCGGCCGCATCGAAGGCGGCCATGCACTGCGCGTCGTCGACCGGCAAGGCGAGGCGGTGACGAGCCGCGGCCTGCCCTTCGATCACTTCCGGTCGTGAGCGACGCCCACGGTCGGCGATGCGCGTGAACGAGCCCGTCGTCAATCCTCCGCTCGCCGGCCAGGGCCGCCGGCCCGGATGGCGCTTCCTGCTCGCCCATCCGGCGCATCTCATCGCGCTCGGCTTCGGCAGCGGCCTCTCGCCGGTCGCGCCCGGCACCGCCGGAACGCTCTGGGCCTGGTTCGCCTACGCCCTTCTCCAGCCCGAGCTCGGGGACGTCGGCCGTGGCATCGCGCTTCTCGTCGCCACGCTCGTCGGCTGGTGGGCGTGCACCGTCACCGCACGCCATCTCGCCGCGGCCGATCCGTCGGCCGTGGTCTGGGACGAGGTCGTCGCCTTCTGGCTCGTCCTCTGGCTCGTCACGCCGGCGACGTTCGCGGCGCAGGCCGTCGCGTTCGTCCTCTTCCGCTTCTTCGATGCCGCCAAGCCCGGTCCGGTGGCCTGGGCCGATCAGCGTTTCAAGCTGCGTCGCGGCGAGACGATCGGCTGGGGCCAGGGCTTCGGCATTCTGCTCGACGACTTCGTCGCCGCGCTGTGCACGCTCGTCGTCATCGCGGCGTGGAGGTTCGTGTGAGTGCCGATCGGGAGGTCGATGCGCTGGTCGCGCGCGTCGCCGACGCCCTGCGCGCGCGCGGCGTGAGCATGGCCAGCGCCGAGTCCTGCACCGGCGGCCTGGTGGCTGCGGCCTGCACGTCGCTCGCCGGCTCGAGCGACTGGTTCGAGCGCGGCGTCGTCACGTACTCGAACGCCGCGAAGGCCGAGCTGCTCGGCGTTCCCGCGGAGCTGATCGCGCGTCATGGCGCGGTCAGCGCCGAGGTGGCGCGGGCGATGGCCGCCGGCGCGCTGGCGCAGTCGCCTGCCGCGTTCACGGTCGCCATCACCGGCATCGCCGGGCCGGGCGGTGGCTCGGTCGACAAGCCGGTCGGCACCGTGTGGCTCGCGACCGCTGCGCGCGACGGCGCCGCGCAAGCCACCTTGCTGAACGCGAGCGGCGATCGCGACGATGTCCGTCGTCACTCGGTCGTGCGGGCGCTCGGGCTGCTGCTCGCGCGCATCGAAGCGACGCCGCCTGCGCGGCGCTGAGCCTCAGGCGGTCAGCGCGAGCCGCGTCGTCGTCGTGCGCGAGCCGCCGCGCGCGGTCTGCTCGGCGAGCATCAGCACGAGACGCTTGAGCGCCTCCCACGGATCGATCGGCCAGTCGGGATGACGCAGGCCCTTCACGAGGCCGTCGCAGACGTGCGCGGCGTCGAGCAGGTGCGCCAGCGTCGACTCGCTCAGCAGCGTGACCGCGCGCTCGAAGACTCGCTCCTTCGCACCCCAGACGCGTGCCTCGCGCAGCGCCAGCGGCAAGGGCTTGCCGGCTGCGAGCGCGTCCTTCACGCGCTTCAGGCCGCGGATGTCCTCGGCGAGCGTCCAGTGCACGAGCACGGCGGCCTCGCCTTCGTTGCGCAGGCCGTCGAGCATGCGCAGCGCGCGCGCGGCCTGGCCGGCGAGCACTGCCTCGCCGAGCTTGAAGACGTCGTAGCGGGCGACGTTGAGCACGGCCGTCTCGATCTGCGCGAAGTCGAGCTCGCCGGCCGGATAGAGCAGCGCCAGCTTCTGGATCTCCTGGTGCGCCGCGAGCAGGTTGCCCTCCACGCGGTCGGCGAAGAAGGCGAGGGTGCGCTGACCTTCGCTGCCCGAGGCGACGTGCTGGCCCTGCAGCGCGAGCCGCGCAGCGATCCATTGCGGCAATGCGCCGCGCTCGACCGGATCGACGCGGATCGTCGGTCCGGCGCGGTCGAGCGCCGCGAACCATGCGCTCGACTGCTGCGAACGATCGAGGCGCGGCAGCTGCACGAGCGTGATCACGTCGCGGCCGCCACCTTCGACGGCCATGTCGCAATAGCGCTGCAGCGCCTCCGAGCCGTCCTTGCCCGGCTTGCCGGACGGGATGCGGATCTCGACCAGCTGGCGATCGGCGAAGAGGCTGAGTGCCTGCGCCGCGCCGAGCAGGCTGCTCCAGTCGAAGTGCGCGCCGGCGACGGTGTGCACCTGGCGCTCGCTGCAGCCGGCGGCGCGCGCCGCGCTGCGAATCGCATCGCACGCCTCCTGCGCGAGCAACGGCTCGTCGCCCCAGACGGTGTACACCGCGCGCAGCTCCTTTTGCAGCTGGGCAGCGAGTCGGTCGGCGGCGAGTTGCATCGAGTCGCTCCCGGTCGGGTCAGGGCATGCGCACCGACGACAGCCGGCGCAGCACCTGCGCGACGATGTCGCTCTGCATGGCGCGATAGAGGAAGGCCTCCTCCTGTTCCTTGGCGAGCGCGGCGCTCTCGGTGTAGGTGAGCGAGCGCTTGAGCAGGATCTCGCTGTCGGGGATGAGCTCGCGGCCCGAGGCGGTGCGAACGCGAAAGTCGAAGCGCAGGCGCAGCTCGAACTCGCGGATCTGATTCGCCGCGGTCTGCGCCACGACGACCTTCTCGCGCGACTCGCCGAGCGACTGCAGGACCACCTGCGCATCCTTGGCGGCCTCGACGACGCGCGTCGTCGTCCCCGACTCGATGTTCTGCCTGAGCTCGGCGACGAGCTGCGAGCGCGGCGCGAAGCCGGCGAGCTGGATGGTGCGAAAGTGAAGCTCCGGCGGACGCTTCAGCTCGAAGCCGCAGCCAGCAAGCGTGACGACGGCGCCGAGCAGCAGGCGTCGCCGCATCAGACGACGATGTTGACCAGGCGACCCGCGACGACGACGACCCGCTTGACCGCGCGGCCCTCGGAGAAGCGGTAGAACTCCGGCGAGTTGAGCGCCGCCTGCTCGATGAAGGCCCGGTCGGCGTCGGCCGCGACCTTGAGCGCGCCGCGCAGCCGCCCGTTGATCTGCAGCATGAGCTCGATCTCGTCGCGGCGCAGCGCCGCCTCGTCGACGGCGGGCCAGGGTGCGTCGAGCAGGTCGCCGTGCGCCGCCTGGAAGCCGAGCGCGCCCCACAGCGTCCAGGTCGTGTGCGGGCAGACCGGGTAGAGCACGCGCAGGAGGATGCCGGCGCCTTCGCGCAGGGCTGGCGCGGCGCCTTCGTCGTTCTCGTGCGACTCGAGGGCGTTGAGCAGCTTCATCGCGCCCGAGACGACGGTGTTGTATTGCATCCGCTCGTAGTCGTAGCTCACCTGGCGCAGCACCGAGTGCACCTCGTGGCGCAGCGCCGGCGCCGTGTCCTGGGCAGCGCCACGAGCGAGAGCGGAGTCGAGGGTGTCGGCCTGGCGTGCCGCGAACTTCCACAGGCGCTTGAGGAAGCGATGCGCGCCCTCGACGCCGGCATTGTTCCAGTCGAGCGTCTGCTCGGGCGGCGACGCGAACATGACGAAGAGGCGCGCCGTGTCGGCGCCGTAGCGGTCGATCAGCTCCTGCGGATCGACGCCGTTGCGCTCGGTCTTGCCCATCTTGAGCATGCCGCGGTACTCGACGTGGCTGCCGTCGGGGAGGAGTCCCCCGGCGGCGCCCGGGGGCTCGCTCGCCGGCGTGACCTCGTCGGGCGGGAAGTAGTCGACGCCGCCCTGAGCGGAGGTGCGTGCCCAGACGTGGTTGAGCACCATGCCCTGCGTCAGCAACCGGGTGAACGGCTCGTCGATGTCGACGAGCTTCAGGTCGCGCATGACCTTGGTCCAGAAGCGCGCGTAGAGCAGGTGCAGGATCGCGTGCTCGATGCCGCCGATGTACTGGTCCATCGGCATCCAGTACCGCGTGCCCGCGCCGACCATCGCGCTGTCCAGGCGCGGGTCGCAATAGCGCATGAAGTACCACGAGCTGTCGACGAAGGTGTCCATCGTGTCCGTCTCGCGCCTGGCGGGGCGGCCGCAGGTCGGGCAGGCGACGTTCAGGAACGCGGCGTTCATGGTCAGCGGGTTGCCCGACCCGTCGGGGATCAGGTCTTCCGGCAGGACGACGGGCAGGTCCTTCTCGGGCACGGGCACGACGCCGCACCCGGGGGCACCCGCCGTGCCTTCGCAGTGGACGATCGGGATCGGCGTGCCCCAGTAGCGCTGGCGGCTGATGCCCCAGTCGCGCAGGCGCCAGGTCGTCTGCCTGCCGCCGAGGCCGCGCACGCCGAGCGCATCGCACACCGCGTCGACCGCTGCCTGATACGCGAGGCCGCTGTAGTTGTCGGAGTTGACCGTGACGCTGCAGGTCGCGTCGGCGTACCAGGGCTGCCACGCGTCGTACGAGAACTCCTCGCCGTCGACCTGGATGACCTGCAGCATGTCGATGCCGTACTGCCTGGCGAACGCGAAGTCGCGCTCGTCGTGAGCGGGAACGCCCATCACGGCGCCGTCGCCGTAGCCCATCAGCACGTAGTTGCCGATCCAGAGCGGGATCTTCTCGCGGCTGAGCGGATGCTCGACGACCAGGCCGGTGTCGATGCCGCGCTTGGCCTGCGTCGCAAGCTCGGCCTCGGTCGTGCCGCCGGCCTTGCACGACTCGAGGAAGGCGGCGATGTCCGGGTTCGACGCCGCCGCGTGCAGGGCGAGCGGGTGCTCCGGCGCGACGGCGCAGAAGGTGACGCCCATGATCGTGTCGGCGCGCGTCGTGAAGACGTAGAGCCGGCCATCGCCGATCAGCTCGCCCGAGTCGTCGCGGATCCGGTGCGGGAAGGCGAAGCGCACGCCCTCGCTCTTGCCGAGCCAGTGCTCCTGCATCAGCTTGACGCGCTCGGGCCAGCCCGGCAGGCCGGTCTGGACGCACTCGAGGAGCTCCCCGGCGTATTTCGTGATCTTCAGGTAGTAGCCAGGGATCTCGCGCCTTTCGACGAGCGCCCCCGAGCGCCAGCCGCGGCCTTC
>JBBRZP010000173.1:0-8394 GCA_038236565.1 Burkholderiales bacterium
GGGGCGACATCACGCGCAAGAAGAAGCTGCTCGAAAAACAAAAGGCCGGCAAGAAGCGCATGAAGCAGATCGGCTCCGTCGAGGTGCCGCAGGAGGCGTTCCTGGCCATTCTCCAGGTGGACGATTGATGGGTTTGCTGACGGGTTTGCTCTATGCGTGCCTGGCCGTCTTCGGCCTCGGCTGGTACTTCAACCGGTGGTCGGGCAACTTCTCTCTCGTACTCTTCACCCTCACGGTCGTCACCTTCGTCTACTGGCTCGCCGAGCGCTTCCACTTCGCGCCGAAGCGCCGCGCTGCGGTCGCGACCTTCGAGCAGCAGGACGCGGCTCGGCGCGAGCAACTGACACGCCAGGGCATCACCCGCGTCGACGACAACGTCGCCGAGACGCGGCAGGCGCTGCTCCTGCAGCCCTGGTGGCTCGACTGGACGGCCGGGCTCTTCCCCGTGATCCTCGTCGTCTTCCTGCTGCGCTCGTTCCTGTTCGAGCCGTTCAAGATTCCCTCGGGATCGATGATGCCGACGCTGCTCGTCGGCGACCTCATCCTGGTCAACAAATTCCACTACGGGATCAGGCTGCCGGTCGTCAACAGGAAGATCGTCCAGAACCACGACCCCGAGCGCGGCGACGTGATGGTCTTTCGCTTCCCGAAGGATCCGAGCACCGACTACATCAAGCGCGTCGTCGGCATTCCGGGCGACGATGTCGTGTTCCGCAACCAGCAGCTCTTCCTCAACGGCCAGCTCGTGCCGACCCAGCCGTCGCCTCCGCCCGGGTTCTACGACGAGGAAGCGCGTCGCTACTCGCCGGAATTCACGGAAAAGCTCGGCAACGTCGAGCACGGCATCCTCATTAATCCTCAGTCGACGCCCTTTTTTGGAGGTCAGGACGGCAATCAATTTCCGTTCCGCGAGAACTGCCGCTACAGTGCCGACGGGGTGGCCTGCAAGGTGCCGGCCGGCCACTATTTCATGATGGGCGACAACCGCGACAACTCGCTGGATTCGCGCTATTGGGGGTTCGTCCCCGACGAGAACATCGTCGGCAAGGCGTTCTACGTCTGGATGAATTTCGGCGACCTGAAGCGCATCGGGGCGTTTCGATAGGCCGGAGCGGCCGGGGAAGGACGAAGGCGGGATGATCGTTCAACGCGACACAGCGAGACGCCAGCGCGGCGTGACCCTTTTCGGCCTGCTCTTCTGGGCGGTCATCGTCGGCTTCGTCGCTCTTCTCGGCATGCGCGTCCTGCCGACCCTCAACGAGTTCTTCACGATCAAGCGCACGGTCAACAAGATCGCGACCGAAGGCACGACGGTGCCCGAGATCCGCGGCGCCTTCGAGCGCCAGAAGGACATCGAGTACTCGATCACCTCGATCAGCGGCAAGGATCTGAGCATCACGAAGGAGAACGAGAAGATCGTGGTCTCGTTCGCCTATGACAAGGAAATCGAGATCCTGAAGCCGGTATATCTCCTGATCAAGTTCGAGGGCCGCTCGCACTAGACCCGCTCGGCACCGCGGCCGTCGGGAAACAGGCACACTCTTCCTGCATGGATTCCCCCCTCGTCGCACTGCAGCAGCGCATCGGCCACCGGTTCGGCGACGCGGCGCTCCTGCAACGGGCACTGACCCATCGAAGCTTCGGCGCCGACCACAACGAGCGGCTCGAGTTCCTCGGCGATGCCGTGCTCAGCCTGGTGGTCTCGAGCCTGCTGTTCGATCGCCTGGGCGACTCGGACGAAGGCGACCTGACGCGCGTGCGCGCCCATCTGGTTCGTGAAGACAGCCTGCACCGCGCGGCGCTGCAACTCGGCCTGCCCGAGTCGCTGCGTCTCGGCGAGGGTGAAGCCCGCGGCGGTGGCGCGTTGCGCGCGTCGATTTTGGCCGACGCGCTCGAAGCGCTCATTGGCGCGACCTTTCTCGACGGCGGCCTGCAGGCCGCACGCGCTCTCGTCCACAGCCTCTTCGGCGAGGTCATCGAGACCACCGAAGTCGCGAGCTGGGCCAAGGACGCCAAGACAGAGCTCCAGGAGTGGCTGCAGGCGCGACGCATCCCCGTGCCGAGCTACCGCATCACCGCGACCCGCGGCCAGGCGCACGCCCAGACCTTCGAGGTCGAGTGCGCCGTGCCGGCGCTGAGCCTGGCCGAGACCGGCGAAGGCAAGTCGCGCCGCGCGGCAGAGCAGGAAGCGGCGCGGCGCATGCTCGACGCCCTGCGCGCCAGCGACCAGCCCGGCAGTCCGCTGCGCTCCTGATGGACGAACCGAACGGCGCGCTGCCGCAGCGATGCGGGCTCGTCGCTATCGTCGGCCGTCCGAACGTCGGCAAGTCGACGCTGCTCAACGCGCTGGTCGAGCAGAAGATCAGCATCACGTCGAACAAAGCGCAGACGACGCGCCACCGCATCACCGGCATCCGTACGCGCGGTCCGTCGCAGTTCGTCTTTGTCGACACGCCCGGATTCCAGACCAAGCACGCCGCTGCGCTCAACCGCTCGCTCAACCGCGCGGTCACCGGCACGCTCACCGACGTCGACGTCGTCCTTCTTGTCGTCGAGGCAGGCAAGTTCGGGCCCGCCGACGCGGCGGTCCTCGCGCTGGCTCGCAACGACAAGCCGGTGCTTCTGGTCGCCAACAAGCTCGACACCGTCACGCGGCGCTCGGATCTCGCGCCCTGGCTGCAGCAGATGCAGCAGCGCCATGCCTTCGCCGAATTCGTGCCGATGTCGGCGCAGAAGGCGGCCGACGCGGAGCGGCTGCTCGCGATCGTCGAGCCCTATCTGCCCGAGCAGCCGTGGCTCTACGGTGAGGACGCGCTCACCGACCGCAGCGACCGCTTCCTCGCCGCCGAGATCGTGCGTGAGAAGCTATTCCGCCTCACCGGCGACGAGCTGCCCTACACCTCGACTGTCATCATCGACAAGTACGAGGAAGAGGGCGGCCTGCGCCGCATCGCCGCGACGATCGTGGTCGAGCGCGACGCCCACAAGGGCATGATCATCGGCTCGGGCGGCGAGCGGCTGAAGCGGATCGGCTCGGAGTCACGCCAGGAGCTTGAGCACCTGCTCGACGCGAAGGTCTTCCTCGAGCTCTGGGTCAAGGTGAGGAGCGGCTGGGCCGACGACGAAGCGCACCTTCGTTCGTACGGTTATGAGTAGGGCGCTCGCGGCCTACGTCCTGCACCACTACGACTGGAGCGAGTCGAGCGTCATCCTCGATCTCTTCACGCGCGAGCAGGGCCGGATCGCGGTCGCGGCCAAGGGCGCGAAGCGCCCGTTCTCGCAGCTGCGCAGCGTGCTGCTGCCGTTCCAGCGATTGAGCATCTCGCTCGGCCGCCAGCAGCCCGGAGACGAGACACGAGAGGTCCACACCTTGCGCGGCGCGGAATGGTCCGGAGGCCATCCGATGCTGACCGGGGCGGCACTCTTCAGCGGCTTCTACCTCAACGAGCTGCTGATGAAGCTGCTCGCCCGCCACGATCCGCACGCCGCGCTGTTCGATGCCTACGCCGCGACCGTCGCGGCACTGTCCTCGGCCGACGAGGTGCAGACCCAGGCCGCGCTGCGCGCCTTCGAGATCGTCCTGCTGAAGGAGATCGGCCTGCTGCCCGATCTCGCCGTCGAGACCGCGTCGCGTCGCGCCGTCGTCGCCGACAAGCGCTATCTCGTGCTCGCCGATGCCGGCGTCGTCGAGACCGATGCCGAGCGCGAAGCCACGACGAGCGGCGCGACGCTGGTCGCGCTGCAGACCGCGCTCGCCGCCTCCGACCTGCCGGCACTGCAGCACGCCGCCGCAGGCGCGCTCGCCGAGCTGCGGCCGCTGCTGCGCACGCAGCTTCACTATCATCTCGGCACTTCGCAGCTGCGCACGCGCCAGGTGATGATCGAAGCGCAGGCGCTGGAACGATGAACCCACTGGTCACGACAGGCACCGACGAGCGACGCGGCACGACCGCGCTCTCGGTCAACGTCAACAAGATCGCGCTACTGCGCAACCAGCGCGACCTGACGATCCCGAACGTCGTCGCACTGTCGCGGATCGCCCTCGAGGCGGGTGCGAGCGGCATCACCGTCCATCCGAGGCCCGACGAGCGGCACATCCGCGGCCACGACGTCCACGAGCTGGCGGCGCTGCTCGAGGCCTGGCCGCACGCCGAATACAACATCGAAGGCAATCCGTTCCACAACCTCATGCCGTTCGTGCGCGCGCTGCGGCCGAGCCAGTGCACCTTCGTTCCCGACAGCAGCGAGCAGGCGACGTCGGACCATGGCTGGGATCTGGCGGCGAACGCCGAGCGGCTCGCGCCGCTGATCGACGAAGCGCGCGTGCTCGGCGTGCGGGTGAGCCTCTTCATGGACGCCGACGCGCAGGCGATGGCCGGCGCGCAGGCGATCGGCGCCGACCGCGTCGAGCTCTACACCGAGCCCTATGCGCGCGCGTTCGCGACCGATCGGCGGGCGAGCGTCCTGGCCGACTTCGCCGCCGCGGCCGACGCCGCCCGGCGGCTCGGTCTCGGCATCAACGCCGGCCATGACCTGAACCGCGACAACCTCGGCCCGTTCCTGGCGGCGGTGCCCGACGTCCTCGAGGTCTCGATCGGTCACGCGCTCATCGCCGACGCGCTCGAGCTCGGGCTGGCCGAAACGGTGCGCGCCTATTGCCGCGCGATCGCGTCGGCCGGATCGCGATGATCTTCGGCATCGGTACCGACATCTGCGACGTGCGCAGGATCCGCTCCGCGCTCGAGCGTCGCGGCGACCGCTTCGCCGAGCGCGTGCTCGGTCCGCACGAGATGGCCGTGTTCCGAGCCCGCCGCGCCCAGCTCGAGGAACGCGGCGTGCGCTATCTCGCGACCCGCTTTTCCGCGAAGGAAGCGTTCTCGAAGGCGATCGGCCTCGGCATGCGCACGCCGATGACCTGGCGCGGCTGCGAGATCGCCAAGCGGCCGAGCGGCAAGCCCGAGATCCGGCTCAACGGCGCGCTGGCCGAGTGGTTCGAGTCGCGCGGCCTCAGCGCCCACGTGAGCGTCAGCGACGAGACCGACTATGCATCGACCTTCGTGGTCATCGAGAAGAAGGAGCGGACATGAACGACGTGCATGCCCCGGTCATCCTCGACGTCGCCGGTCTCGCGCTCGACCGCGACGACAGGCGTCGCCTCGCGCATCCGCTCACCGGCGGCATCGTGCTCTTCGCGCGCAACTGGCGCGACCGCCAGCAGCTCACCGAGCTCGCCGCCGAGGTGAAATCGATCCGCGACGACCTGCTCATCTGCGTCGACCACGAAGGCGGACGCGTTCAGCGCTTTCGCAGCGACGGCTTCACCTACCTGCCGCCGATGGGCGCGCTCGGCGAGCTGTGGATGGACGACGGCCACGCCGGCCGCGGCAGCGGCGCGATGCACGCCATGGATGCGGCGCGCGCCGCCGGCTACGTGCTCGGCGCCGAGCTGCGCGCCTGCGGCGTCGACCTCAGCTTCACGCCGGTGCTCGATCTCGACCACGGCGAAAGCGGCGTCATTGGCGACCGCGCGTTCCATCGCGATCCGCGCGTCGTCTCGATGCTTGCCGGCGCGCTGATGCACGGCCTGCTGCAGTCGGGCATGCACAACTGCGGCAAGCATTTCCCGGGACACGGCTACGTGAAGGCCGACAGCCACCACGAGATTCCGGTCGACGAGCGCACGCTGGCGACGATCCTCGCCGACGATGCGCGCCCGTACGAGTGGCTCGCCGGCGCGCTCGCCAGCGTGATGCCGGCGCATGTGATCTATCCGCGCGTCGATGCGCGCCCGGCCGGCTTCTCGGAACGCTGGCTGCGCGACATCCTGCGCCTGCAGATGGGCTTCGACGGCGCGATCTTCAGCGACGACCTGAGCATGGCGGGCGCGCGCCGCATCGGCGACGTCGAGGTCGGCTATGCCGAAGCGGCGTCGCTGGCCCTGGCGGCAGGCTGCGACATGGTGCTGCTCTGCAACCAGTCCCTCGACGGCGGCCGCGCGGTCGACGACCTGCTCGACGGCCTGCTCGCCGCCGAGGCCGCCGGTCACTGGCGCGCCGACGCCGACAGCGAAGCGCGCCGGCTCGCGCTCCTGCCCGAGACGGCGCCGATCGCCTGGGACGAACTCATGCACGCGCCGGCGTACCAGCGCGCACTCGAGCACCTGCCCTGAACTGACGAAAGAAAGCCGCCCCCGGTGAAGGGGCGGCTTGTTCCGAACGGCGCGTCAGCGGATCAGAGCGTTCCTTGCGCTTCCTGTCCGCTGGTCTCGAACGGCAACCGGACCTGCGACAGATCCTTCTTGGTCTCGACCAGCACGAGCGGCCCGTCCTCGACGACCGGCGCGACGCGGATCTCGCGCGGCGCGGCAGGCGGCGGTGCCGCTGCGGCCATCGCCGCCTGCGCCGCTTCGATCTTGCCGGCGTCGGAGTTGACCCACTGCAGGCCGGCCGATTCGGCCACCGCCGCGAGCGACTGCACCGGCAACGCATAGGACGTCACGGGGACCGGCTCGCTGCGCGGCGCAACGCTCGGCTCGACGCGGGCCGCGGGCCTCGCGACAGGCTCGGCCACCACGGGAGCGAGGGCGACGGGCTCGTCGCGGGTGTCGGCATCGATGGTTTCGCTTTCGACGCCGGTCTCGCCGAATCGTGGCGCGACGTTCGCTTGCGCGGGCGCCGCGACCGGAGCGCGCGACTCGTCCATCGGCGCGATCTCGCGCGGCGACGCATCCGTCGACTCGCCGTCGACGCCTGCGGCGGCGTTGCCGGAGGCCTGGGCATCGCCTTCACGCGAACCGCGGCCACGGCCCCGACCGCGTCGGCGGCTGCCTTCGGCTCGCGGCTCGAGCGGCGTGCCGTCCTCGCGCACCGCGACGTTCTGCTCGCCGCTGTCGGCGTCCGCGAGCGCGAACGGCTCGCCTTCGACACGACCCGGAGAAGCGGCGGCCATCGCGACAGGCGCTTCGGCGTCATCGCGACCGCGCGGCGCATTTGAGTCTGCGTGATCGAGGCTGTCGGGACCGCGCGCCTCGGCTTCGCGACGCGCGATCTCACGCTCGCTGTCGGTCATGTGCGCGTCGTTGGCCGGGGCGCGATCGCCCGTGCCTGCATCGTCGCGATCGCGGCCGCGTCCGCCGCGCCGATTGCGGCGACGTCCTGCCTGGCGCTCGCCCGAGCCCTCGCCCCCGTCGGTGGCCTGGGGGTTGGGCATGGTGTCGTCGAACGTCGTCGGGGCAGCCTGATCGCTTGCGGCGTCGGTCGCGACCTGCTCGCCGGCGCCGTTCGCACCACGGCCCGCGCCGCCGTTGCGGCCGTCGCGTCGACCGTCGGCGCGAGCGCCTTCGGTGCCCTCGGGACGGGCTTCGCCGCGCTCACCACGGTCACCACGCGGCGGACGCGGCTCACGGGCTTCGCGGCCCTCGCGCGGCTCGCGTCCTTCCCTCGGCTCGCGTGTCTCGCGCGTCTCGCCGGCGGGACCCTCGGCGGCACGTGTCGCGTCGCTGGGTCGATCGCTTCGGCGGGGGCGTGCAGTGCCTGCCCCTGCCTCGGCGCTGCCTTCGGCCGGGCGCTCGCCGCGCTCGCCGCGCTGGCCGTCGCGGCCGCGGCCGCCGCGACCACCGCGACCACCACGGTCACCGCGTTCGGAACGATCGCCACCGCGCTCGCCGCGATCGCGCCGCTGCGATTCGCCGGGAACGGCGACCGGTGCCGCCAGCGCGATGCGCGGCGCGGGTGTCGGCTCGGGCTCGGAGACGCCGAACAGGGACTTGACCCACGAGAAGAATCCGCCGCCGGCAGGAACCACCGTCGCTGCCGGAGCGGCGGGGCGGGCAACCGGCAACCGGTTGGCGGCCGCGACCGGCATCGGCTGCGGCGCAGCCACCGGAGCAGGCTGCGGACGCTCGACCGGCGTCGGCGCCGGCGTCTCGGGCAGGATGCCCTTGATGACCGGCTCCTGCTTGGCCTTGGTCTTCTCGCGGCGCGTGATGCCGACTTCCTCTTCCTGCTCGTCGACCATCGTGTAGCTGGCCTGCAGGTTCTCGAGGCGCGGATCGTCGTGGCGCAGCCGCTCGAGGCGGTAGTTCGGGGTCTCGAGATTCTTGTTCGGCACGAGCAGCACGGTGACGCGCTGCTTCAGTTCGATCTTGGTGATCTCGGTGCGCTTCTCGTTGAGCAGGAACGAGGTCACTTCCACCGGCACCTGCACGTGCACGGCGGCGGTGTTGTCCTTCATCGACTCTTCCTGAACCATGCGCAGGATCTGCAGCGCGCTCGATTCGGTGTCGCGGATGTGGCCGGTGCCGTTGCAGCGCGGGCAGGTGATGTGGCTGCCTTCGGAAAGAGCCGGGCGCAGGCGCTGCCGGCTCATCTCGAGCAGGCCGAACTTGCTGATCGA
>JBBRZP010000174.1:0-7977 GCA_038236565.1 Burkholderiales bacterium
CGAGTCGAAGAAGAGGGTCGCGCCGCCCTTGGGCACGAGCGCCTCGATCGCCGCCGGCTGCTTCGGATTCGCCTCGAGCGCGCGGGCGCGGGCGATGTTGATGTCGCCCGAGTAGCCCATCACCGCGCAGAGCGACCCGCCCGCCAGGTCGTTGATGTAGCCCGACGACGAGAAGCGGGTGACGAACGGCCGCACCGTCGAGAGCATCTTGGCCGCCGCGTCGTAGTCGGCGGCGTCGCTGCTGTACGGCTTCTTGCCGACGTAGAGCAGCGCCACCGGCAGCACCTCGGACGCCGAGTCGAGGAAGTTCACGCCGCAGCCTTTCAGCTTGCTCGCGTACTTGGGGTCGAAGATCAGGCTCCAGGCGTTGTCGGGCATGGGCAGCGCGTTGGGCAGGCCAGCGAGGGCGGCCTTGACCTTCGGCACGTTGATGCCGACCGTCACGTAGCCCCAGAGCCAGTCGACCAGGTACTGGTTGCCGGGATCGACGGCAGCGAGCTGCGTCAACAGCGTCGGGTCGAGATTGCCCCAGTTCTTGAGCTTGGAGCGGTCGAGCTTCTGCAGCAGGCCGCCTTCGATCTGCGTCTTCGCGAAGTGCGCGCCCGGGACGACGATGTCGTAGCCGGTGTTGCCGGCGACGAGCTTGGCGAGCAGCACCTCGTTGCTGTCGTAGTTGTCGTAGTTGACCTTGATGCCGGTCTCTTTCTCGAAGTTCCTGATCGTGTCGTCGGCGATGTAGTCGGACCAGTTGTAGATGTTGAGCACCTTCGGGTCGGCGGCGAGCGCCGGCGAGGCGCAGACGATCGTCAGGCACGCCCCGAGGGCGAGTCGGCGCAGCGCGCGCAGGGCAGGGCGGGTCGTCATCGCGAGAACATCCTTTGTCGTTCGTGACTGTCGTCGCTCGAATCGTAGCCGCGCGACGGAATCCGTTGCGAATCGCGGTAAGGTCGAAGGCTCGATTCCTGCGGCCGCGCCGCGACGTGTTCGACATGCTCGACGGTTCCCCCTCGCCCAGCCGCCTCGTTGCCCTCGGCGTCGCTCATCGACGCCGCCTGCGCGATGTCTACCGGTCCGCCGGCTGGCCCTGCCAGGACGGCATCGAGGTCGAGCTCATCGCCGCCGGCCTCGTGCAGCGCGAGCCCGGCCCGCTCGGCCACGAGACGCTGCGGCTGACCGACGCCGGCATCGCGGTGCTGGCCGAGACGCTCGCGAAGAACCGTTCGCGCCGCGACGCGCACGAGGACCTCGTCGACTGCGTCGCCCGCGAGATGACGCGCGCCGGTCGGCTCGCCTGGCGCGGCCTGGCCGTGCGGGCGCGCATCGACGAGGGCTGGGCGATCGCGATGCCCGACGTCTTCTCGATCCGGCACACGACCGTCGAGGCCTACGCCGAGCCGATCGTCCACGAGGTCAAGGTGCAGCGCTCCGACCTGCTCGCCGACCTGCGCCGGGCCGGCAAGCGCCAGGCGTACCTCGCGCTCGGCGGCGAGTGCTGGTACGTGCTCAAGGACGGCATCGCCGACGTCGACGAGATCCCGGCCGAGTGCGGCGTGCTGGTCGCGCGCGCGGCCGGCCTCGTCGTCGAGCGGCCGGCGCCGAAGCGGCCGACGCGGATCGGCTTCGCGCTCTGGATGGCGCTCGCGCGCGCGACGCCGGTCGAGGGCTGGCGCCTCGACGATGCGCAGATCGCCCTCGGCGACGACGGCCGGGCCGACCCCGGGGCGACCGCGACTTGAGGAGCGGACCGCTGTCGTCGGCGTCGCCCGCCGGTCCGCCCGGCGCCGGCCTGGATCGCTCGCGCCAGGCGCTGGTCGCGGCGCTCGTCCTGATCCTCGTCTGGGGCGCCAACTTCACGGTCCAGAAGGCGATCTTCCAGGCGCTCTCGCCCGGCGGGTTCCTGTTCGCGCGCTACCTGATCATGCCGGTCGCGGCGACGCTCCTGCTCTGCCTGCGCTTCGGCCTGCGCTGGCCGCGCGTCTCGCGCACCGACGCCTGGGCGCTGCTGCGCCTGGGGCTGATCGGCCACGTGCTGCACGTCGGCATGGTCACGTATGGCATCCACTGGTCGACCGCGTTCTCGAGCTCGCTGATCCTCGCCTGCGGCCCGGTCTTCACGCTGCTGATCCTGCACTGGCACGGCCTCGAGGAGCTGACGCGCGGCCAGGTCATCGGCGTCGGCGTCGCCTGCATCGGCGTCGTGGCCTTCCTGTCCGACAAGCTCTTCGGCGGCCACTGGCAGGCCGGCGCGGGCGACCTCGTGCTGCTGGTCGCGGCCTCGTTCTTCTCGTACTACACGGTCGCGGCCAAGCCGCTGATCGAGCGGCTCGGCGGCGTCGTCGTGATGACCTACGCGGTGCTCTTCGGCAGCCTGCCGGTCGTGTTGCTGAGCCTCTCGGCCGGCCTCGCGGTCGACTGGAGCGAGGTCTCGCCGGCGATCTGGGCCGGCACGTTCTACGCCGTGATCGTCTCGGCATTCATCGGCTGGCTGGTCTGGGGTTGGGTCAACGGCGTGCGCGGCGTCGCCCGCACGGCGCCGTTGATGTACCTGATGCCGCCGGTCGCCGGCCTGGTCGCTTGGGCGATCACGGGCGAGCGCTACTCGGCGATGAAGGTGATCGGCGCGGCGATCACGCTCGGCGGCGTCGCCCTGGCGCAGTTCACCTCGTCGCCGCGCGACCCGGTGCGCGAAGCCCCTGCGCCGGTCGACTGATTGCCGCATGATGGCGGCCGGACAGGAGAGATGCGATGAAGACCGACCGTCGAACGATTGAGCACGCCGGCGGCGTCGCGCTGGCACTGGTCGCGGCCGCGCTCGTCGCGGCATGCGGCAAGTCGGCCGACGCGCCGCAGGCAGCGGCGCCCGTCGCCGTCACGCCTGCTCAGACCGCGTCGGCTCACGCCGACGGCGGCGTCGACTGGAAGGAGGCGTCGAACGACGCCCAGATCGACGCGGCCTTCGCTCTCGCGCGCGACGCGAAGAAGCCGGTCTTCGTCTACTGGGGCGCGAAGTGGTGCCCGCCGTGCAACCAGGTCAAGGCGACGCTCTTCAACCGCCAGGACTTCATCGAGCGCTCGCGCGGCTTCGTGCCGGTCTACGTCGACGGCGACAGCCCGGGCGCGCAGAAGATCGGCGCGCGCTTCAAGGTCAGCGGCTATCCGACGATGGTCCTGTTCACGCCGCAGGGGCAGGAAGTCACGCGCCTGCCGGGCGAGGTCGACCCGGTGCGCTACACGCAGGTGCTGACGCTCGGCATGAACGCCGCGCGGCCGGTCGGCGCCGTGCTTGCCGACGCGCTCGCCAGGCCAGCGGCGCTCGACGGCAACGACTGGCGCCTGCTCGCCTTCTATTCGTGGGACACCGACCAGCAGCAGGTGATCGACAAGAAGAAGCTGCCCGCGACCTTGCTCGCGCTCGCCGACGCCTGCCCGGCCGACGCGCCCGACACGGCGATGCGGCTGCGCCTGAAGGCGCTCGCGGCGGTCGACGCGAAGGCGCCGCCCAAGATCGACGCGACAACGCGCAACTCTCTCGTCGCGCTGCTCGGCGATCCGGCGCGCTCGCGCGAGCAGACCGACATGCTCACCAACTACGCCGCGGACATTGTGCGAGCCTCGAGCAGGCGGTCGTCGCCTGAACGCACCGCGCTGCTCGGCGGCTTCGACACCGCCCTGAAGCGCCTCGAAGCCGACACCACGCTGTCGCGCGCCGACCGGATGCAGGCGGTGATCGCCCAGGTCGATCTGGCGCGCATCGACGATCCCGAGGAGACGCCTGCCAAGCCCGGCGTCAAGCCGGCACGGCGCGCGCCGCTGCCGGCCGCACTCGTCGCCGACGTGCGCGAGCAGGCCGCGCGCGCCGATCGCGAGATCACCGACGGCTACGAGCGCCAGGCCGTGATCACCGCAGCTGCCTACCTGCTCGAGCGCGCCGGCCTCGACTCCGACTCCGACACGCTCCTCAAGGCCAACCTCGCCAGGAGCCATTCGCCCTACTACCTGATGTCGGAGCTCGCCAGCAACGCGAAGAAGCGCGGCGACAGCAAGGAAGCGCTGCGCTGGTACCGCGAGGCGTTCGAGAAGAGCGAGGGCCCGGCGACGCGGCTGCAGTGGGGCTCGAGCTACATCGCAGCGCTCGTCGATCTCGCGCCAGCCGACGAGGCGACGATCGAGTCGGCCGCGGGCCAGTTCTGGAGCGAGGCCGAGAAGCAGCCCGACGCTTTCTACCAGCGCAGCGGCCGCGCCCTCGAGCGCGTCGGCACCAAGCTGCAGGCCTGGAACAAGGGCGGCGCGCACGCTGCGGCGATGAAGCGGCTGCAGGCCAGGCTCGCGCCGCTCTGCGCCGCGCCGGTGCGCAGCAGCAGCGAGCGCGCGACCTGCGAAGCGCTGCTCACCGCACCCGCGAAGACGAGCGCCTGAGGCACTCCTGACGCCGCTCCTCACCGTCGATCATCTCGCTGTCCGCTTCGGCGCGACGGCGGCCGTCGACGACGTCTCGTTCACGATCGGCGCCGGCGAGAAGTTCGCGCTCGTCGGCGAATCGGGCTCGGGCAAGTCGATCACCGCGCTCTCGGTGCTCGGCCTGGTCGACGGCGCGACGACGAGCGGGCGCATCCTGTTCGACGGCAGCGACCTGCGCGCGAAGAGCGAGCCCGAGATGCGGGCGATTCGCGGCAGCGAGATCGCGATGATCTTCCAGGAGCCGATGACGGCGCTCAATCCGCTGCACACGATCGGCGCGCAGATCGCCGAAGTGCTGACGCTGCACCAGGGGCTCGACCGGCACGCGGCGCGCGAGCGGGCTGTCGCGCTGCTCGAGCGCACCGGCATCGCCGGGGCGGTGCGCCGCATCGACGCGTACCCGCACCAGCTCTCGGGCGGCCAGCGCCAGCGCGCGATGATCGCCATGGCCCTCGCCGGCCGGCCGAAGCTGCTCATCGCCGACGAGCCGACGACCGCGCTCGACGTCACGATCCAGGCGCAGATCCTCGCCCTCCTCGACGCGCTGCAGGCCGAGACCGGCATGGCGTTGCTCTTCATCACGCACGACCTCAATCTCGTGCGCCGCTTCACCGATCGCGTCGGCGTCATGGAGCGCGGCAAGCTCGTCGAGATCGGCGCGACGTCGGAGGTGTTCGCGTCGCCGCAGCATCGCTACACGCAGGCGCTGCTCGCGAGCCGGCCGGAGCGCGCGGTCGAGGAGGTCGCCGACGACGCGCCGACCTTGCTCGCGGCGCGCGACCTGCGCGTCAGCTTCGAGGTCGCGGGCACGTGGTTCAAGCGCCGCAGCATCGACGCCGTGCGCTCGGCGACGCTCGCGCTTCGTCGTGGCGAGACGCTCGGCATCGTCGGCGAATCGGGCTCGGGCAAGACGACGCTGGCGATGGCGCTGCTCGCGCTCGTGCCGGTCGCCGACGGATCGGTGTCGCTCGACGGCGAGCGCGTCGACCCGGCCGACCACGACGCGTTGCGCGCCATGAGGAAGCGCATGCAGGTCGTCTTCCAGGATCCGTTCGGCTCGCTCAGCCCGCGCATGACGATCGGCCGCATCGTCGGCGAAGGGCTCGAGCTGCATCGTCCGGAGCTCGATGCCGTGGCGCGCCAGGCGCTGGTCGTGCGGATGCTCGACGAGGTCGGCCTCGCGGCGCCCGCCGAAGACCCGGACGCGCTGCTGCGTCGCTATCCGCACGAATTCTCGGGCGGACAGCGCCAGCGCATCGCGATCGCGCGCGCCGTGATCCTGCACCCGGAGGTTCTCGTCCTCGACGAGCCGACGTCGGCGCTCGACGTCTCGGTCCAGCACCAGGTGCTGACGCTGCTCGGCGCGCTGCAGCGGCGCTACGCGATGAGCTATGTCTTCATCAGCCACGACCTCGCCGTCGTGCGCGCGATGTCGCATCGCGTCCTGGTGATGAAGGACGGGCGGATCGTCGAGGAAGGCACGGCCGAGGCCGTGTTCGGATCGCCGCGCGAGGCCTACACGCGAGAGCTGCTCGCGGCGGCCCAGCTGGCCTGACGGCGCCTCGACCGGCGCGGCGTGGCCGCGACGGTCAGCTGCTCGCGGCGCGCTTCTTCGCGCCGACGCGGATCTCGTAGCGCGCGTCCTTGGCCGGATCGCCGAACAGCAGCGTGTCGCCGCTCCACTTGTAGGCGGCGCTGAACTCGTCGATCTGCATGTTGCCGTGCATCGTCGTCACGTCGAGCTGCGTTCCGCGCAGGGCCAGCCGGTAGACGATGTCGGAGACGCGCACCGAGAGGCGCCGCGCGCTCGGCACGTCGACCTCGGCCGCGCCACAGGTCGGCGCGGCTTCGGCCCGGGTCGCGACGCAAAGCTGCCCGTCGTAGCGTCCGGGCGCGGCTGGCTGCGCGCCCGCGGCCGGCCCGAGCAGCGCGGCGGCGAGCGCGAACGGAACGACGCCGGCCCGCATCTCCAAGGCCTACTTCAGCAGGCCTTCGGCCTTCATCGCTGCCTGCACCGCAGGCCGCGCTGCCATCCGCGCCATGAACGCGGCGACGTTCTTGAACGGCGAGATGTCGAGACCGACGGGCTTGGCCCAGTTCGTCACCGTGAAGAGGTAGGGATCGGCGACGCTGAAGTCGCTGCCGAGCAGGTAGTCCTTGCCTTCGAGCTGCGCGTCGACCCACTTGTAGCGGTCGAGCAGCCTGGTCGTGACCATCGGCTTGTACTCTTCCGGCGTCGCCGGGTTGAAGAGCGGGCTGTAGCCCTTGTGCAGCTCGGTGCCGATGAAGGTCAGCCACTCCTGCAGGCGCGACCGGGCCATCGTGCCGTTGGGGGGAGCGAGCTTCTTGGCCGGGACCTGGTCGGCGATGTACTGGACGATCGCCGGGCCTTCGGCCAGGCGCTGGCCGTCGTCGAGCTCGAGCAGCGGCACGTAGCCCTTCGGGTTGATCGTGTAGTAGTCGGTGCCGTCCTGCAGCTTGTGGGTCTTGGTGCTGGTCAGGACCGGCTGAAACGCCAGGCCGGACTCGATCAAGGTGATGTGCGGCGAGAGCGAGCAGGCACCGGGGCTGTAATAGAGCTTCATGGGGACATCCGTCGAGATTGGAGGGACGGCTATTACACCGCGTCCGGCCCCTGGGCGTCATTCGACGCGATTGAAGGCGGCGTGAAAGGCACGCGGCTTGCGGCCCGTCCGGGCGTCTTCCAGCTCGGCACGCTCGCCGCCCGAGCCGGCACTCGCGGCGACGGACGCGCTCGCCTCGATGCCGATGGTATGGTGCGCGCTCGTCGACCTCGCACCGCCGCCATGCCTCGCACCACGCTCGAAGAAGCTCGACTCCATCCGGCGATCCGCGAGAAGGTCGCGACCCTGAACGCGGACATCGTCCACAACGTGCAGGCCGCTGCCGCGTCCAATCCGGTGCTCGTCGTCGGCATGGCCGGCAACCCGGTCGTGCGCAAGGCGCGCAAGCTCCTGAAAGACGCGGGCATCGCCCACCACTACCTCGAGTACGGCAGCTATTTCGGCGAATGGCGGCGCCGCAACGCGCTGAAGATGTGGACCGGCTGGCCGACCTTTCCGATGGTCTTCGTCAAGGGCAACCTGATCGGCGGCGCCGAGGAGCTCGAGCGGCTCGTGAGCGGCGGCGAGCTGAGGCGCACGCTGGGCGAATGACGCCGGTGGCGCGCGTCGCGGCGATCCTCGCGATCGCCGCTGCCGTCGGCGCCGCATGCGCTGCCGAGCCATCAACGCCCGGGCCGGGTCGCGCCGGCGATGCGCGCCTCGTCGAATGCCGGGTCGCCGGCCTGCGCAACAGCGTGCTGTGCGGCTCGGTCGAGCGGCCGCTCGATCCGCGCCAGCCGGCGCGCGCGCCGATCGTCGTGCGCTACGTCGTCGTGCCGGCGATGGCACGGCGCAAGCTCCCCGATCCGGTGTTCCTGCTCGCGGGCGGCCCAGGGCAGGGCGCGATCGCCGTCGCCGCCGCGACGATGCCGTTGTTCGCGCGCCTCAACAACCG
>JBBRZP010000175.1:0-7944 GCA_038236565.1 Burkholderiales bacterium
AGTACTGCTCGATGACCGGCCACATGTGGGACGGTCAGTGGGTGCTCTTCAACGGCAAGCGCTGGGCCTCGCTCACGCCGGACCTGCAGGCGATGATCACCAAGAACGTCACCGACGCCGTGCTCAAGCAGCGCGACGACATCCGGCGCCTGAACAACGGCCTCGAGGCGCAGCTCAAGGCCAAGGGCCTGACCTTCAACTACCCTGAGAACAAGTCGTTCCGCGACGCGCTCTCGAAGGCCGGCTTCTACCGCGAGTGGCGCGGCAAGTTCGGCGACGAGGCGATGGCCCAGCTCGAGAAGTACTCCGGCAAGCTCGTCTGAGGCCGAGGCGACGGTGGCCATGATCGCCGCCCCGCCGGCCGGCCGCATCGCGCGCCGATCCGGCTGGACGCATCTCGACCGCGCGCTCGCGCTGCTGACCGAGATCCCGGCCGCGGTGCTCGTGGCGCTCGAGGCGATCATCCTCTTCGCCGGCGTGATCTCGCGCTACGTCTTCAACGCGCCGCTGACCTGGTCGGACGAACTCGCCTCGATCCTATTCCTCTGGCTGGCGATGCTCGGCGCGGTGATCGCGCTGCGCCGCGACGAGCACATGCGGCTCACCACCTTCATCGGCATGATGCGGCCGCGCCGGCGCGCCTGGGTCGAGGCGCTCGGCATCGTCGTCGTCGTCCTGTTCGCGGCGATGATGATCGCGCCGTCGTACGAGCACGCGGTCGACCAGTGGATCGTGATGACGCCCGCGCTCGACTGGCACGACGGGGTGCGCGTCGCCGCGATCGGCGTCGGCGCCGTGCTGCTGCTCGTGATCGCGCTCGCGCGCCTCGCGGAACGCACGTCGCTCGCAGACGCGGCGACCGCGATCGCCGTCGTCGCCGCGATCGCCGGTGCGCTCTGGCTGATGAAGCCGGTGTTCGCCACGCTCGGCAACGTCAATCTGCTGATCTTCTTCGTCGGCCTGGTCGCGGTCTGCGTCGTCCTCGGCCTGCCGATCGCGTTTGCCTTCGGCATCGCGACGCTCGCCTACCTCGCGCTCACCACCGACACGCCGCTCACCATCGTCGTCAGCCGCATGGACGAGGGCATGTCGCACATCATCCTGCTGTCGGTGCCGCTGTTCGTCTTCCTCGGCGCGCTGATCGAGATGACCGGCCTGGCGCGGGCGATGGTCGACTTCCTCGCCTCGCTCATCGGCCATGTGCGCGGCGGCCTCCAGTACGTGCTGCTCGGCGCGATGTATCTCGTGTCCGGCATCTCCGGCTCGAAGGCCGCCGACATGGCCGCCGTCGCGCCGGCACTCTTCCCCGAGATGAAGAAGCGCGGCGCGCGCGAAGGCGACCTGGTCGCGCTGCTTTCGGCCTCGGGGGCGATGAGCGAGACGATCCCGCCGAGCCTGGTGCTGATCACGATCGGCGCGGTCACCGGCGTGTCGATCGCGGCGCTCTTCACCGGAGGGCTGCTGCCGGCCGTCGTCGGCATGCTGGCGCTCGCCGTCGTCGTGTGGTTCCAGTCGCGCGGCGACAACACGAGCGGTGTGCGTCGCTCGTCCGGCGCCGAGATCCGGCGTGCGCTCTGGATCGCGATTCCCGCGCTCGCGTTGCCGGTCGTGATCCGCACCGTCGTCGTCGAGGGCGTCGCGACCGCGACCGAGGTCTCGACCGTCGGCATCGCCTACACCGTCCTCGCCGGGCTCTTCGTCTACCGCCAGTTCGACTGGCGCCGGCTCTATCCGATGCTGGTCGAGACGGCGTCGCTCTCAGGCGCGATCCTGATCATCATCGGCTGCGCAACGGCGATGGCCTGGGCGCTCACGCAATCCGGCTTCTCGGCGTCGCTGGTGAAGGTGATGGCCGGAGTGCCGGGCGGCAAGGCCGGCTTCATGGCGATCTCGGTGGTCGCCTTCACGATCCTCGGCAGCGTGCTCGAAGGCATTCCGGCGATCGTGCTCTTCGGACCCTTGCTCTTTCCGGTCGCGCGCGCGCTCGGCATCCACGAGGTGCACTACGCAATGACGGCGGTGTTCGCGATGGGCCTCGGCCTCTTCACGCCGCCGTTCGGCGTCGGCTTCTACGCCGCGTGCGCGATCGGCAAGGTCGCGCCCGACCGCGCCATCGGCCGCGTCTGGCCGCACCTCGGCGCGCTCTTCCTGGCGCTGATCGTGATCGCGGCGATCCCGTGGCTGTCGATCGGATTCCTGTGACGCGTCACGACTCGAGGCGGTAGAGCCGGACCCACGCGTCCGGCTCGTCGGAGCCCTTCTTCTTCACGTTGAAGAGGTCGTCGTCGCCGGGCCCGACCAGCGGCATCGTGCGCCAGAGCGACGGCCGCTCGAGGAACTGCTGGCGGAACTCCTCCGTCGCCCAGATCTGCCCGGGCTCGACGATCGGCTCGACGCGGGCGGCCGCGAGGATCGCCTCGCCGCCGACGATCTCGGCGTGGTCGAGGTCGCTCTGGCGCGTCTGCACCTCGCCGTAGTGGAGCGCGATGCGCAGGCGCGGCTGGCCGGGCGCCTGGTAGACGGCGTCCATCAGGTGGCGCGCGGTCTGCGCCAGCGCGACCGGGTCGTCGGCGGCGATCAGCGCCGCGTCGCCCGCACGCACCTCGGTGATCGCGGCGACGGGCGCCCAGCGCAGCACGGCTTCCTCGAGCGCGGTGCGCACCGGCGCGTCGACGCCCGCGCGCATCAGGCTCGCGAACGCCTGGATATCGGCCTTCAACACGCAGCACTGGCGCACGTTGAGCGTGCGGTCGCCTTGCGCCGTCTCGCGCCAGGGCCGGTCGTAGCCGACGATGTTGGCGCGGTCGATGCGCTGCAGGAACGCCGGGTTGATGCGCGCGATCACGTCGAAGAGGACCGGATGCACGAGGTAGTGCGTCGCCCGCGGCAGCGGCCCGTTGGTCTCGAAGGTCGCCTCGCCGGGGCGCAGGAACCGCTGGCGCCATTCGCCGCGGACGCGGTCGTGCTGGACGTAGCCGAGCAGGCCGACGCGGTAGAGCGCGCTGAACGGATCGCTGCCATCCGACGAGGCCTCGCCGCCGGCGACGATCACCTCGACCTCGGAGCGGGTGATGACGTGTCCCGGCAGGCGCGCGAAGAGCCGGTCGGGCTCGAGTCCGGCGACGTAGGGCGCGATCTCGGCGAGGTATTCGTGCGCGATCTCGGTCGAGGCCGCGTTGACCGACTCCTTGAGCCGGTATTCGTTGCGCCGCTCGTCGGGCCTGAGGGCCGTGAGGCGCTCGCCGATCGTCATCAGGTCGCGCGGCCGCAGCAGCGTGTGGCGGCAGACGTACTCGAACGCGTCTTCCTCCTCGCGGGTGTAGGTGTCGACGATGCTGGTCCGACCGAGAAACGCCTCGAGCGGCCTGGTCTTGGCGAGGTCGGGCCGGACCATGCGCTCAGTGCGCACCAGGCGCACGTTGTTGACGAAGATCTCGCGCAGCGCCTCGGGCGAATAGACGATGTCGACCGCGCTGCCGCGGTACTGCTGGACCATCGCCGTGCGCTGCGGCAGCCGCGCGTACGCTTCCTTCCTGATCGCCGCGAAGATCTTCAGGTGGTGGTTGATGCGGCGCAGCTGGTAGGCGACCTCGACCAGGCCGAGCTGGGCGAAGAACCAGACGTTGGGCGAGAGCTCGCCGGTGACGCTCGGGCTCGTCGGGATGTCCTCGATGTGCTTGTTGAAGTACTCGTCGATGCCGTCGATGAAGAGCGCCAGCGGCGCATTGAGCGCGCGCAGTCGCGGCACGAGGTGGCCGTCGGTGTCGGTGGCGGCGCGCTGCAGCTCGCTCGGTGTGAAGTCGAGCAGGCGGACGAAGTGGTCGATGACGCTGTGCAGCTGCCGGTCGGCGACGAGCGCGGCCAGGCGCGGGCTCACGTCGAGCCCCTCGTCGTTGCCGACGTGCTTGAGGACCGCCAGCGCGATCGCCGAGAGCCACACCTTCGACCACGGCAGCGGCGACGCCGAGAAGAGGGCGATCGACTCGCGGCCGAAGATCTTGTCGCCGATCGGCTTGTCGAGCAGGTTGCCGGTCGGCAGGCAGGTGGCCTGGCCCTCGCGCTGGTAGAGGACCCGCTTGGCCTTCAGCAGCAGCGTCTTGCCGAACCCCTTGGTGCCGATGACGATGAACTTGTCGTCGCGGTCGGGCGTGAGGAAGGTGTCGATCTCGGGCGTGCGGTGCAGGAGCGACTCGTCGAAATCCTCCGCCACGCGGATGTCGTCGGCGTCCACGGTCCACGCACGCATCGTTCCTGCCCTTTGCTTCGCCCGCCCCGCGGGGAGGATAACTGGCGTCAGCCCGGACTCGATCGAGGCGGCGGCACGGACGGCCTCGACCGCGGTTCCTTCTCGCCCGGATTCACCGCCGGAGCGGCGTCGCGCTGGAGGAGACGCTCGCTCCACCAGCGACCGACGGTCGGCGCGAACGCCAGCGCCAGGACGAAAAGGATCGCGAGGAGGGTCGCGAAGCCGGGCCGGCGGCTGCGCGCGGCGACGGCGTCCGCCTTCGACCCGCGGAACGACTTGGGGTTGTAGTGGAGGCGTTCCTTCCTGCGTCGATCTTCCCAATACCAGTCGCGGTCCTGAACGCCCATGCGGAATTGTCGAGCATGGCCTGGTTGGATGCGGCCTGCAGGTCATCCCATCACAATCGCGGCCTGTCGCAACGCGGCTTGACGGTCTCGCGACAGGTGGCCCGGACACTGCCCGGCCGATCGTTCGTTCGCTCCCTGCTGCTTTCAACTTCCACGATGAAGATGTCCATTGCCATCACCGGTGCTCTCTGCGCCGCCGCCGTGTCCACCGCCGTCGTCGCCGCCAAGCCGACGACGCGCAACCGGGCCGAGATCCCGGCCGAGTACCGCTGGGATTTTTCGGCCATCTATCCCGACTGGGCCGCCTGGGAGGCGGACATGAAGGTGCTCGATGCCCGGATGGACGCGTTCCTGGCGCTGAAGGGCACGCTTGCGCAGGGTCCGGGGCAGCTGCTCAAGGCCTACCTCGCGTCCGACGAGATCGGCAAGCTCCAGTACCGGCTCTACAGTTACCCGCAGCTGCAGCGCGACGTCGACACGCGCGACCAGGCGGTCGCCGCGCGCTTCCAGCGGATGGCGGCAGTCTTCGCCCGGTTCGAGACGGCGTCGGCCTGGTTCACGCCGGAGCTTCTGAGCCTGCCGGAGGCGACTGTCGCCGACTGGATCGCGAAGACGCCGGGGCTCGCGCCCTACCGCTTCACCATCCTCGACGAATACCGGCGCAAGGCGCACGTCCTGGATGCCGAGGGCGAGCGGCTGCTCTCGCTCTCGGGGCCGTCGAGCGGCACGCCGCGAACCGTGTACCAGGAACTCGCCACGTCGGACATCCGCTTCCCGACGCTGCACCTCGGCGACGGCAGCGACGTCGTCCTCTCCCCGGGCAACTATGCGGCACTGCTGCAGTCGAACCCGAGCCAGGCCGAGCGCGGCAAGGCGGCCGCGGCCCACCTCGGCACCTACGGCGCGACGGCGAACACCTTCGGCGCGATCTACCTCGGCGTCCTCCAGCGCGACTGGTACCTCGCGCAGGCGCGCAACTTCGACAGCACGCTCGACGCGGCGCTCGACCGCAATGCCATTCCGCGTGCGGTCGTCGAGACGCTGGTCGATGCGACCCGCGCCGGCACGGCGCCTCTGCAGCGCTACGCGCGCCTGCGTCAGAAGCTGCTCGGCCTCACGAGCTATCACGCCTACGACGGCTTCGTGCCGATCTTTCGCAGCGACAAGACCTATCCCTACGAAGAGGCGCGCGCGCTCGCCGTGAAGTCGGTGGCGCCGCTCGGCGAGGACTACGTCGCCAAGTACAAGCGCTTCGTCTCGGGCGGCCGCGTCGACGTCTACGAGAACGAAGGCAAGAAGAGCGGCGCCTACAGCGCGGGCGTGTACGGGGTCGGCCCGTTCCTGCTGATGAACTACAACGACTCGCTCAATGCGGCGTTCACGCTCGCGCACGAGGCCGGCCACGCGATGCACACTGTCCTGTCGTACGAGACCCAGCCCTTCGTCACCGCCGACTACACGATCTTCGTCGCCGAGGTCGCCTCCACCACCAACGAGCGCTTCCTCCTCGACCAGCTGCTGAAGGAGACGAGCGATCCGAAGGAGCGGTTCCTGCTGCTCCAGCACGCCGTCGATTCGATCGTCGGCACGTTCTACACCCAGGTGCTGTTCGCCGACTTCGAACTGCGCGCGCATCGCCTCGTCGAGAAGGACCAGCCGGTGACCACCGAGGTGCTCGACAAGCTCTACGCCGGCCTGCTCAAGGAATACTGGGGCGACGCGCTCGCGCCCGACGACTTCTACAAGTGGACCTGGGCGCGCATCCCGCACTTCTACAACACGCCGTACTACGTCTACCAGTACGCCACCTGCTTCGCGTCGTCGGCCCAGCTCTACGGCGCGATGACGACCGGCCCCGCCGACTCGCGCAAGGCCGCCACCGAGCGCTACCTCACGCTGCTGAAGAGCGGCGGCAACGACCATCCGATGGCCCAGCTCAAGAAGGCCGGCGTCGATCTCACCCAGCGCCAGACGATCCAGGCCGTGATCGACCAGATGGACCGCCTCGTCTCGCAGATGGAGGCCGAGGCCGCGAAGATCCGCTGACCGCCGACGGCGCCCGTCAACGAACGACGCGTCGGCCCGTTGAACATCGACCGACGTCCCCACATCGCCCCGCCCGATCCCCATGTCTTCTTCCCGCGTCGCACTTCTTGCCTCCCTCGTCCTCGGCGGCGCATGCGCCACCGCCCTCGCGGCCCCGGAATCCGCGCCGCACGCCGCCGCCTGCGTGGCCGCGCTGGAGGCTCAGGAAACGACGCTCGCGCGGACCGTCAAGGCCGGTGCGTCGGTGGGCGACGAGCTGCTGAAGGTCGTGCGCAGCGGCATCGCGATCATCGGCACGCAGTATCTGGCGGGCCTGCGCGAGGCGGAAGCCCGCGAGATGCTCAAGGCCGCCCAGGAGGATTTCGGCGCCCTGCCGCCCGCGGCGGCGAGCGAGCGTCAGGCGGGCTGCCTGCGCGAGGGCGAGGCGATCTTCGAGCATGCATCGTCGCTCGAACGCAGCCTCATCACGACGGCGGCGCAGCACCGCATCAGGCGCATCACCAGGAAATAGACCCGGATCGTCGGCCGGCCTCCGGCGGTCAAGCCAGGACGGCGTCGATCCTCGTTCGCCAGAAGGCAGCGTCCGGCAGGCTGCCGAAGCCGGCCGCGGCGTTGTCCTGCATGTGTTCGCGCCGGCGCGTGCCGGGGATCGTGCAGGTGACCGCCGGGTGGCTCAGCACGAACTTCAGGAGCACCTGGGCCCAGCTCGCGCAGCCGATCTCGGCGGCCCACGGCGGCAGCGGCCTGGGCAGCAGCCGACGCAGCAGCCCGCCGCCGCCGAACGGCAGGTTGACGATCACGGCGAGGCCGCGCTCGCCGGCCAGCGGCAGCAGTCGACGCTCCGCCTCGCGGTCGTCCAGCGCATAGTCGATCTGCAGGAAGTCGATGCCGCGCTCGGCCCGCAGGACCGATTCGACCTCGGCGTACGCCGACGGCGTGTAGTGCGAGACGCCGACGTAGCGGATCCGGCCCTCGGCCTTCCAGCGCCGCAGCGTCGCGAGCTGGGTGCGCCAGTCGACGAGGTTGTGGACCTGCATCAGGTCGATGCGATCGGTGCGCAGCCGCCGCATTGACATCTCCATCTGGCGAATGCCTTCAGCGCGTCCGCTCGTCCACACTTTGGTCGCGAGAAAGGCCTCGTCGCGTCGGCCGTCGGCTGCGAGAAGCTCGCCCGTCGTTTCCTCGGCGCGGCCGTACATCGGCGAGCTGTCGAGCACCGTGCTGCCGGCGTCGAGCAGCGCATCGACGACGCCGGGCAGGGCGGCGTAACCCGGCGTGCCTGGCGCCTGGTCGAAGCCGAGATAG
>JBBRZP010000176.1:0-7927 GCA_038236565.1 Burkholderiales bacterium
ACCGGCACCGGCGGCGAGAAGCTGCCCGCCGGCGTCGATCCGCTCTCGGTGCTGGTCGAGCGATCGGTCGCGATGCGCGCCCTGAACGACGCGATCCTCGCCTGGGAGATGAACGGCGCGGCGCTGCCGCTCGCGCACGGCGGACCGCTGCGTCTGATCGTGCCCGGCTACCAGGGCGTCAACAACATCAAGTACGTGAAGCGCGTCGCCTTCACCGCGGCCGAGTCGCAAGCCAAGATCATGACCCACGGCTACCGGATGACGCCGCTCGGCGGTACGTCGAACCCGTCGGAGCCGTCGGTGCAGGAGATGGCGGTCAAGTCGTGGGTCAATTCGCCCAACGCCGATCGCAGCGCGAAGGCCGGCATCGTGCAGGTCACCGGCGTCGCCTTCTCCTCGGGCTCGCCGATTCGCCGCGTCGAGGTGTCGAGCAACGGCGGGCGCGACTGGTCCGACGCGGCCTTCATCGGCCCCGACCTCGGCCGCTTCGCCTGGCGCCAGTTCGCGCTGCCGATGCGCATGGCGGCGGGCAACTACGTGCTCGTCAGCCGTGCGACCGACAGCGCAGGCAACGTCCAGCCCGAGTCGCGCTTCGAGAACCTGCACGGCTACAACAACACGAGCTGGGCCGACCACGCGGTGAAGGTCGTCGTTGTCTAGAGGCGCAAGCGCGGCGCAAGCTGGTGCGCTGGTGCTCGCCGCTTTCGCCGCGTCTGCTGCCCTGGCCGCGGACGCCGACTCCGAGTTGCTCGCGCAGGGCAGGGCGCTCTTCCTGCAAGGCGCCGTGCCGCCATGCGCGGTCTGCCACACGCTGAAGGACGCCGGCTCCAGCGGCGCCATCGGGCCGCTGCTCGACGAGCTCCAGCCCGACGCCGATCGCGTGGTCTCGGCCATGAAGAACGGCATCGGCCTGATGCCGTCGTTCCGGACCACGCTCGACGACGCGCAGATGCGCGCCCTCGCGCGCTACGTGTCGAAGGCCAGCGGAGGCGCGAAGTAGGATCCCGGTGAACGACTGGGCTGCGCGGGTCGTCGGGCCCTGGATCCACCGCGTCGACCGGACGACGCTGCGCGCCGATCTCGTCGCCGGCATGCTCGGCGCGCTGCTCGTCCTGCCGCAGGCGTTCGCGTTCGCGGCGCTGGCCGGGCTGCCGCCGCAGTACGGCCTCTACACGGCAGTCGTGCCGTGCATCGTCGCGGCCCTGTTCGGCTCGAGCTGGCACGTCGTCTCGGGTCCGACGAACGCGAACTCGCTGGCGTTGTTCGCGACTCTCGCGCCGCTCGCTGTCGTCGGTTCGCCCGGGTACATCGCGCTGGCGCTCGCGGTGACGGTGATCGTCGGCGCGATGCAGCTCCTGATCGGCGTGCTGCGCCTCGGCTCGATCGCCAACTTCATCTCGCCCGCAGCGTTGCGGGGCTTCATGGGCGGCGCCGCTGCGCTCATCGCGCTCTATGCGGTGCCCGACTTGCTCGGCCTCTCCGCACCGAGCGCGCACCGCCTCGGCAGCCTGGCCGAGGACCTCTGGGTCCACCGCTTCCAGACGTCGCCCGCGGCAATGGCAGTCGGTGTCGTCACGATCGTCGCGGCGCTCGCGCTCAAGCGCTGGCTGCCGCGCTCGCCCTACATGCTGCTCGGCCTCGTCGGCGCGACGGCGCTCGCCTATGTGCTCGATCGCTGGCTGCCCGGCGGCGGCAAGCCGATCGCGGTCGTCGGCGCGATTCCGCCGATCTGGCCGCACCTCGTGCTGCCCGATCTCGACCTGCGCACCTTGCCCGACCTGGTCGGCATCGCCTTCGCGCTCACCATCGTCGCGCTCGGCCAGTCGATCTCGATCGCCAAGGCGGTGGCCGAGCGCTCGGGCCAGCACATCGACGCCAACCGCGAGTTCCGCGGCCAGGGCCTCTCGAACCTCGTCGGCGGGCTGTTCTCGTCGTACGTCTCGTGCGGCTCGTTCAACCGGTCGCTGCCGAACTACGAGGCCGGCGCGCGCACGCCGCTGGCGGCGGTGTTCGCGTCGCTCTGGCTGCTGCTTCTCGTCGCCGTGAGCTCGCCCCTGCTGGCGCTGATCCCGGTGCCGGCGATCGCGGCGCTGCTCCTGCTCGTGTCTTTGTCGCTGTTCGACCTCGGCGCGTGGCGCAGGCTCTGGCGCTTCAGCCGCGAGGACTTCGCCGTCGCCGCTGCGACCTTCGTCGCCACGATCACGATCAGGCTCGAGATGGCGATCCTGCTCGGCACGATCCTGTCGCTCGTCACCTACCTGATGCGCACCTCGAAGCCGGCGATCCGCGTCATGGGCTTCGACAGCACGGCGCCGGCGCGGCCCTTCGTCGTCCGCGCCGACGTGCCGCAGCCGCTGCCGGAGTGTCCGCAGCTGAAGATGATCCGGATGGAAGGCGAGGTCTACTTCGGAGCCGTCCCGCACGTGAGCGACTTGCTTCGCGACCTGCGTGCACCGGCGCATTCGCCCCGTCACCTGCTCGTGATGGCCAAGAGCATGAACTTCATCGATCTCGCCGCGGCCGAGATGTGGCGCGGCGAAATGGTCGCGCGGCGCAACAGCGGCGGCGACCTCTACTTCCACCGGCCGCGCGCGCCGGTGCTCGAACTCTGGAAGCGCGTCGGCTTCATGGGCGAGCTCGGCAGCGATCACATCTTCCCCGCGAAGCGCACCGCCATCGCGACCATCTTCGATCGCCTCGACCGCTCCATCTGCGCCCACTGCACGATTCGCGTCTTCGAGGAGTGCCAGACCCTGCCGCTGCCGGTCGACGACGACGCGGGCGAGGCCTCGCCGGGCTCTCGCGCCCCCGTGCCGTCGTCCTGATTCTTCACCGCTTCTGAGGAAGCCCGATCCGCTTGTCCCCTCGATTGATGGTGACCACCGGGGCGATGAAGGGTTTGATGCAGCCATTGCGCTTCTACGGATATCGGGGCCGCGCGATCCCGGTACTCGCCTTTCCTGTCGCGCCAAGGAGAAGTCCATGTCGACCTCGAATCATCGATCTGCAGATCGCACCAGCCGCGCGCTGGCCAGCGTCGCCGTCGCCGCCATCGTGGCTCTGGCCGCGATCGCTTCCTTTGGCCATCGGTCCGTGAGCGCTCAGGCGCAGGCCGAGCCCGCGTCGAGCCTCGCGTCGCCGCTCGTGCGGGACTCGTTGCCGACGGCGTTCGTGACCGATCCCTCGGTGCCATCGGCGGCTTCGGCGCTCGAGCGCTACGCCGGCGAGGTCGCGGAACTCGCCGCGACGTTCTGACGTTGTCGTCCCCAGTCCTGGGGACAGAGTCGCCCGCCCTGTCGGGTCCGGGCTCTCGCTTGCGCTTTGCCGAGTACAGCGGTCATTCCAGCCGCAAACATGCACTGAGAGGACGAGCAACATGACTCATCGACTGCTTCGGACCCTATTGGCGCTCCTGGCGCTCTCTGGCGGCTGGATCGCGGCGGCGCACGCCGATCGCGACGACGACGACCGGCGCCGTCCATCGGAGCCGCAACTGCACCACGCCCGCAACGACAGCGGCGTCGCGACGACGATCAGCACCAACGGCTTCATCGACACCCGCAATCCCTTCTTCCGCCCGCTCGGCTCGAACGAGCGCAGCTGCTTCTCGTGTCACCAGCCGCAGGACGGCTGGTCGATCACGCCCAAGACCCTGCGCGAGCGCTTCGAGCAGACGCGCGGCACCGACCCGGTCTTTCGTCTGGTCGACGGCGCCAACTCGCCGACGGCCGACGTGTCGACGCTGCGCGCCCGCGAGAAGGCGTACAGCATGCTGCTGACGAAGGGCCTGATCCGCGTCGGCCTGCCGGTTCCGGCAACGGCGCAGTTCGAGCTCGTCGCGGTCGACGATCCCTACGGCTTCGCGAGCGCCAGCGAACTCTCGCTCTTTCGCCGGCCGCTCGCCAGCACCAACCTGCGCTTCCTCAGCACCGTGATGTGGGACGGTCGGGAGACGCTGCGCGACGCGACATCCACGATCTGCATGTTCGGCACGCTGACCTGCTTCGCGCCGCTCGGAGTCGACCTGGCGACGCAGTCGAACGACGCGGTCATGGGCCACGCCCAGGGGACGACGCCGCTGACGGCAGCGCAGCGCCAGGCGATCGTCGACTTCGAGCTCGGCCTCTTCACTGCGCAGATCCGCGATGACGGCGCCGGCCGGCTGACGGTTCACGGAGCGAAGGGCGGCCCGACGAACCTGCAGGGCGTGCCCTCGTACTTCGGCATCAACGACACGCTGGTCGGCGACTACCGGACGAACGCGAGCTTCTCGCCCGAGGTGATGACGCTCTATCGCGGCTGGCAGTCGTACATCCAGGACGCGCGCCGACCCGAGGCCGAGGATCGCGACCGCGGCGTTGCCGTGGCGCGCCGTGCGATCGCGCGCGGCGAGGCGCTCTTCAACGGCAAGGCGATCGCGATCACCGGCGTCAAGGGTCTGAACGACGACCTCAACGTCGCCGTCATCCCCGGCACCTGCACGACCTGCCACAACACGCCCAACGCCGGCAATCACTCGGTGCCGCTGCCGCTCGACATCGGGCTCGCCGACGCGAGCCGGCGCACGCCCGACCTGCCGCTCTACACGCTGCGCAACAAGACGACCGGCGCGACCGTGCAGACGAGCGACCCGGGCCGGGCGCTCATCACCGGCCGCTGGCAGGACATCGGACGCTTCAAGGGGCCGACGCTGCGCGCGCTCGCGCCGCGCGCGCCGTACTTCCACAACGGCTCCGCGAAGGACCTGCACGAGGTGGTGAAGTTCTACGACGACCGTTTCAAGATCGGCCTCACCGACCAGGAGCGCGACGATCTCGTCGCATTCCTGAAGGCGCTGTAGCGGCGCAGCAGAGGAGCTGAGATGTCATCGCCGTCGAACCCACCGTCCCCTGACCGGGTTCGCCGCCTGGTCGCAGAGCTTCTCCTCGCAGTGGCGGCGGTCGGCGTCACCGTCGCGATCGTCTTCAACGAGCGGCTGGTCGTGGAGCGGCGTCACGCGCCGCTGTCGGAAACGGCGGCCAGCATGGCCGCCGACCAGTCCGAGACCACGGCGACGACCGCTGTCGCATCGGAGGCCGGCGGCCGGCCGTGACACTCACAGCTCGCGCCGACTCTCGAAGCGACCCATCCCGCGACGCGCGCGGCCGAAGCGATCGCGGGATGAAGCGCTACAGCGACATCCGCTGGAGCTCGCGCTCGCGATCCAGAAGCTGGTGCTTCAAAGCGCCACCGACGTGGAGCGCGAGGAGACCGTAGAGGACGTAGCCGAAGGCCGTGTGGAACGCGCCGAAGAGGTCGTGCAGCGACTCCTTCGTCACCGGCTCGATGCTCTGGATGAAGCCGATGCGCGGCCAGGGAACGAGGCCGAAGAGCTGCATCGGATGCGTCGCCGCGTCCTTCCACGCCGAGTCGTGGAGCCAGCCCGAGAGTGGCAGGAGCAGCATCAGCGCGTACAGCACGCCGTGCGCGGCATGCGCGCCGAAGCGTTCCCAGCGTGCGTAGCTGCGCGGCAGGGGCGGCGGCGGATGGCCGATGCGCCACAGGATGCGCAGCAGCACCAGCCCGAGCACCGTGATGCCGGTCGACTTGTGGGCATCGATGACCGGCCGGACCCAGTCGTCGGGCAGGCTGTCGGCGCTCAGCGCGAGCGCGACGTTGGCGATGATGAGGACGGCGACGAGCCAGTGCAGGACGACGGCGGTGCGGGTGTAGCGGTCAGTCGGAGAAGTGAAGGCCATGAGGGGTATTTCACACCACCGCGAAACTTTGGGCGTCGCCGCGTGTCCATCCGCGTCCACCGGTCTTTGCGCTGCGTAGGATCGACTTTCACCTCCGACCGCCCTTGACCGATTCCCTCGCGCCGGCCCTGGCTCTCGCCTCGTCGCGCCTCTCGCCACCGCCGACCCCCGCACGCAGCGCCCTCATCCACGGCGTCGTGCTCGCGGCGTGGGTGACGCTCTTCGTCCTCGCCTTCCGCCAGGGCGGTGTCTTCGCCTGGTCCGTCGGGCTGGCCTACATCGCCTACGACACCGTGCTCCAGGCGTTCGTCGGCTGGCACACGTGGCGCCTGCTGCGGCCCGCGACCGTGCCGGCGAGCGCGGGCGCGCGCTGCACGATGACCGTGATCGTCGCCGCTCACAACGAGGCCGCCGTCCTGCTGGCGACCGTCGCCGCGCTGCTTGCCCAGACCGACGGCGCCGACGAGATCGTGATCGCCGACGACGGCTCGAGCGACGCGACCGCGGTGGTGCTCGGCGAGCGCCATGCTCTCGCGGCGCCGGCGCTCGGCGCCGAAAGCGCGGTCCGCGAGGGCGCGACGTTGCTCGTCTGGCTGCGCCTGCCGCACGGCGGCAAGGCGCGCGCGCTCAACGCCGCGATCCTGCGCACGCGCACCGACATCGTCGTCACCGTCGACGGCGACACGCTGCTCGACCCACGCGCGCTTGCCGCCGTGCGCCGCGCCTTCTCGGCCGAGCCGGCTCTCACGGGCGTCACGGGCGTGATCACTCCGGTCTGCAAGCCGACGCTCGCCGGCCGCTGCCTCGAGTGGTTCCAGACCTACGAGTACATCCGCAACTTCCTGTCGCGCTACGCCTGGATGAACCTGGACAGCCTGCTGCTCGTCTCGGGCGCATTCGCCGGCTTTCGCCGCGCCGCGGTGGTCGAGGTCGGCGGCTTCGATCCGGCGTGCCTGGTCGAGGACTACGAGCTCATCCACCGCCTGCGCCGTCACGCCGTCGATCGCGGCCTCGACTGGCGCTTTCGCGTCCTCGGCGACGCGCAGGCGCGCACCGAGGCGCCGGGCAGCGTCGGCGCGTTCCTGCGCCAGCGCCGACGGTGGTTCGGCGGCTTCCTGCAGACGCAGTACTGGTACCGCGCGATGGTCGGCGACCGCCGCCACGGCTGGCTCGGCGTGCTGATGCTGCCCGTGAAGGCGGTCGACACGCTGCAGCCGCTGTACGGCCTGACGGCGTTCGCGCTGCTCGTCGTCTACGCCGCGACCGGCCGCGTCGACGTGATCGCGCCGGTCGCCGGCGTCATCGGCGCCAAGATCGCGATCGACCTCGCCTTCCATCTCTGGTCGGTGCATCTCTACCGGCGCTGGGTCGACGACGCGCAGCGCGCCAGCTTCGGCTCGGCACTCCTGGCCGCGCTCGCGGAGCCGTTCACCTTCCAGCTGCTGCGCCACACCGGCGCCTTGCTCGGCTGGGTCTCGTTCCTCACCGGCAGCCGCCGCTGGGGCCGGCAGACGCGCTTCGGGCTCGACGCCGACGTGGTCGGCGACGCGGCCGTCGACGAGCCTGCCGACAGTCCGCGCTGACGCGGCAGAATCGCGCCCGGAGTCGGGCGATGGCAAGGAAATCAGCACATGTGAGCGAGACGCCGGCGACGCAGTCTCTGCGTCGTGCCGGCATCGCCTTCAGCGAGCACGCCTACGATTACGTCGAGCATGGCGGCACGGCCGAGTCGGCGCGCCAGCTCGGCGTCGACGAGCACGCGGTCGTCAAGACGCTCGTGATGCAGAACGAGAAGGCCGAGCCGCTGATCGTGCTGATGCACGGCGACAAGCAGGTGAGCACGAAGAACCTGGCGCGCGCGATCGGCGCGAAGTCGGTCGCGCCGTGCACGCCCGAGGCGGCGGAGCGGGCGAGCGGCTACCAGGTCGGCGGCACGTCGCCGTTCGCGACGAGGAAGGCGCTGCCGGTCTTCGTCGAGGCCACGGTCCTCGCGCTCGGGCTTCTCTACATCAACGGTGGCCGGCGCGGCTATCTCATCGGCATCGCGCCGCAGGTGCTTGTGGGGCAGCTAGGTGCAACGCCCGTGTCGTGCGCGCTCTGAGCCGGCGCAGAATCGCCCGGTCCCCGTCCTGCCATGACCCTCGCCCGCTTCCTGCCGTTCCTCGCCGCGCTCGCCGCCTCGCTCGTCG
>JBBRZP010000177.1:0-7881 GCA_038236565.1 Burkholderiales bacterium
CCGGGAGTCGGGCCGCAACTGACAGAAAGGTCTCCGCCATGCCACGCTATCTGGTCGAACGCACGTTTCCTTCCGGCCTCTCCATCCCCCAGACCGAGGCCGGCGCGAAGGTCTGCCGCGGCGTCGTCGACGTCAACGCCGAGGCCGGCGTCAGCTGGGTCCACTCGTACGTCACGCTCGACCGGGAGAAGACGTTCTGCGTCTACGACGGCCCGTCCCCCGAGTCGATCCGCAAGGTCGCCGAGCGCAACAAGCTGCCGGTCGACAGGATCACCGAGGTCTCGGTCCTCGATCCGTACTTCTATCGCGGCTAGCGCCCGCGCCGGCTAGAAGAACATCTTCGGCAGCCAGAGCACGAGACTGGGTGCGTAGGTGATGATGCCCAGGCTGACCAGGAGAGGCACCAGCCAGGGCAGGATCGCCATCGTCGTGCGCTCGAACGAGAGTCCGGCGACACGCGCCAGCACGAAGAGCACCATGCCCATCGGCGGGTGGAGCAGGCCGATCATCAGGTTGAGCACCATCACCAGGCCGAAGTGGATCGGGTCGACGCCGAGCTGGGTCGCGATCGGCAGCAGGATCGGCACCAGGATCGTGATCGCTGCCGTCGGCTCGAGAAAGCAGCCGACGAAGAGCATCAGCAGGTTGGCGAGGAGGAGGAACACCCATGCCTCCTTGGTGAACGCGAGCACCCAGGCGGCGATGTCGGCGGTGACGCCGGTGGCGGTCAGCATCCAGCCGAAGATCGACGCGGCGGCGACGATGAAGAGTACGGTGCTGGTCGTCTCGACGGTGTCGAGGCAGACCTTGACGAACATCTTCCAGTTGAGCGTGCGGTACCAGGCGAAGCCGAGGATCATCGCCCAGACGCAGGCGGCGATCGCGCCTTCGGTGGGCGTGAAGAGTCCCGTCGTCATGCCGCCGATCAGCAGCACCGGCGTCATGATCGGCAGCAGCGCCTCGAAGCGGTAGATGCGGTCGAGCACGAACAGCAGCGCCAGGCCGACGAAGACCGAGATCTGCGGCGGCGCGCCGACCCGCGCGACCACCGCCCAGAGCAGCAGCGGCCAGCCGACGACGACGGCGAGTTCCCCCATCGCCTTGGCGAAGCGCGAGCCCGAGAACTTGACGTCGGCACCCCAGCCGTTCTTGTGCGCGAAGTACGCGACCGTGAGCATCATCAGGATCGCCATCATCACGCCGGGCAGGATGCCCGCGAGGAAGAGCGCACCGACCGAGGCGTTGGCCATCATCCCGTAGATCACGAACGGCAGGCTCGGCGGAATGATCGGCCCGAGCGTCGCCGACGCGGCGGTCACGCCGACCGCGAACTCGGTCGAGTAGCCGTGCTCCTTCATCGCCTTGATCTCGATCGTGCCCAGGCCCGCGGCGTCGGCGATCGCGGTGCCGCTCATGCCGGCGAAGATCACCGAGCCGATGACGTTGACGTGGCCGAGCCCCCCCTTCATCCAGCCGACCAGGGCGAGCGCGAAGTTGTAGATGCGCGTCGTGATGCCGGCGTTGTTCATCAGGTTGCCGGCGAGGATGAAGAACGGCACCGCGAGCAGCGGGAAGCTGTCGATGCCGCTCACCATGCGGTGCACGACCACGAAGGGCGGAAGGTTGCCAGAGACCAGGATGTAGGCGAGCGACGCCCCCGCCATGGCGATGGCCACCGGCACGCCGCCGCTCATGAAGAGCAGGAAGAAGACTTTCAGCATCGCGTGCGCTTCAGTCGGCGAGGGTGGTCATCGGGCGCTCGAGCACGCTCCAGCCACGGCGCCAGTGGACGAGCGCGACCTGGATCGAACGGAAGGTCATCGCCGCGAAGCCCAGCAGGACGACGCCGTAGACGAGGTTCATCGGCGCGTCGACGACCGTCATGCGCGTGTTGCTGCCGAGCTTGAGCATCATCTGCCCGGTCAGGACGACGGCACCGGCGAAGAACGCGACGCGCACCACGTCGACCGCGCGCGACAGCCACCGGCCGAGCGCCGCCGGCATGTGGCGATAGAAGAAGTCGACCTGGATCTGCGCGTTCTTGGCGACGCCGATCGTCGCGCCGACGAAGACCACGCCGATCAGCAGGTAGCGCGCGATCTCCTCCGTCCACGACGCCGAGTCGTTGAACACGTAGCGCGTGACGAACTGGTAGAAGACCGTCAGCGCCAGCAGCCAGAAGATGCCGAGGGCGGCCCAGCCCTCGGGGATCGTGCCGGAAAGATCGATGGCCTCGTCATGGAGATGGAAGTGACCTTCCTCGTCGATGATCTTTTCTTCTTCGGCCATGGCGCGACGACGGCTCCCTACTTGATGTTGACGATGCGGTCGTAGTCCTGCTGGCGGTAGCCCTGGTCCGTCGGCTTGGTCGTCTTCAGCACCGCGTCGCGGAACGCGTTCTTGTCGACGACGATGACGTTGTTGCCCTTCTTCCTGAATTCGTCGACCAGACGCACTTCCGAGGCGGCGATCTCGCGGCCGGCCTTGTCGGCGGCCTCTTCCGTCACCTCGGCGAAGATCTTCTTGTCGGCGTCCGAGAGCTTGCTCCAGGTCTGGCCCGAGATCACGGTCAGCAGCGAGTCGACGATATGGCCGGTGAGCGAGATGTTCTTCTGAACCTCGTAGAACTTCTTTGCCTCGATCGTCGGCAGCGGGTTCTCCTGCGCGTCGACGGTGCCGTTCTGCAATGCGAGGTAGACCTCGGCGAACGCGATCGGGGTCGGGTTCGCGCCGAGCGCCTTCGGGAACGCGAGATAGGCGGGCGCGTCGGGCACCCGGATCTTCAGGCCCTTCATGTCCTCCGGCTTGGTGATCGGCCGCGCCGCCGTCGACGTCACGTGCCGGGCGCCGTAGTAGGTCACCGCGGTGACGTGGTTGCCGCTCTTCTCGTCGTAGCCCTTGGCAAGCTCCTTGAAAACGTCGCTCTTGGCGTACTTCAGCAGGTGGTCGGCGTCGCGGAAGATGAAGGGAAAATAGGTGACGGCGAGTGGCGGATACGTGCGGCCCGCGAAGCTCGCGCCGGTCAGGATGATGTCGACGGTGCCGAGCGTCAGCCCCTGGTTGATGTCGGACTCCTTGCCGAGGCTGGACGCCGGGAAGACCTGCACCTCGTAGCGACCGTTGGTGCGCTTCTTGATCTCGTCGCCGGCCCAGACCGACCACTTGTGGTACGGCTCGGAGGTCTCGTAGACGTGCGCCCACTTGAGCTTGGTCTGGGCCTGGGCCGTGCCGACCGCGCCGAGCGCGCTTGCCGCGACGGCGCAGGCGACGAGGGTCCTGAGTGCGAATCGCTTGCTGGTCATCGATGTCTCCATGGGTGATTGGGAAAACCGCCGGCGGCGCAGGTGGCGGCGCCTTCGACGAGGCCGGAGGACGGTACGGTCCGACCGCAGCCGGCCAGCACGGTGCAAACCCTAAACGGCGGGCACCCCTTACCCTAGCGGCGCTCAGTGCAAGGAGACACCATGAGATTGCAAGGCAAGACGGCCCTGGTGACGGCGGCCGGACAAGGTATCGGCCACGCGAGCGCCCTGGCGCTGGCGAAGGAAGGCGCCGAGGTCTGGGCCACCGACGTGAATGGCGACCTGCTCGAGCGCTACGCAGGCGTGAAGAACGTGCGCACCGCCCGGCTCGACGTCCTCGACCGCCCCGCGATCGCGGCGCTGTTCGAGCAGCTGCCCGCGCTCGACGTGCTCTTCAACTGCGCCGGCATCGTCCACAACGGCACGACGCTCCAGGCCACCGACGACGAGCTCGACCTCGCCTTCCGGCTCAACGTGCGCGCCCAGCTCTGGACGATCCAGGAGGCGTTGCCGAAGATGCTCGCGGCCGGCGGCGGCAGCATCATCAACATGGCGAGCATCGCCTCGAGCATCAAGGGCCTCGCCAGCCGCTGCGTCTACGGCACGACGAAGGCGGCGGTGATCGGCCTGACCAAGGCGGTCGCGGCCGACTACGTGCGCCAGGGCATCCGCTGCAACGCGCTCTGCCCCGGCACCGTCGACACGCCATCGCTCGCCGGGCGCATCAACGCCTATGCCGATCCGGTCGCAGCACGGCAGGCCTTCGTCGACCGCCAGCCGATGGGCCGGCTCGCGCTGGCCGAGGAGATCGCGCCGATGGTCGTCTACCTCGCGAGCGACGAATCGAAGTTCGCGACCGGCCAGGCGTTCTGCGTCGACGGCGGCATGACGATCTGAGCCGGAGCGCCGTGGCCACGCGGCGCGGGGAGCGTGGCTGCGGTCAGTGCGCGGGATGCGCCCGCAGCCAGGCCAGCTTCGCGGCGTACAGGTCGTGCTGGCTGCGCGTCACGCTGTTGTCGACCGCGAGCGTGAGGTGGCGCCGCGCCGCGGCCTCGTCGCCGAGTCGCCAGTCGGCGACGCCGAGCCAGAAGTGGAACTCGTGGTACGTGTCCGCACGCGCCACTTCGCGGGCGAAGAGCTCGCGCGCGGCCTTGAAGTCCTCGTGGCGCATCGCCTCGATGCCGAGGTTGAAGAAGTGGAACGGCGGATACGGCTCGATCGCCACGAGGCGCTGACGCATCGCCTGCTCGTCGGCCTTGCGGCCCTGGCGCGCATAGGTCTCGGCGAGGTTGGCGAGCACGCGCGTGTCCTTCGGCTCGCCGGCGAGCATGCGCTCGAAGACACGCGCTGCCTCGGCCAGATCGCCGTGACGCAGGTAGACGACGCCGAGGGTGTTGAACGCGCCGCTGAACGACGGATCGCGTCGCACGCTCGCCGCCGACCAGGCGTAGGCATCGTCCAGGCGGCCCGCGGCGAGGGCCTCGGCGGCGCGGTTGTTGGCGTACATCGCGACGATCGTCGCTTCGTCGATCTCGCGCGAGCGCAGGCCGCTGATCGCGTCGGGCGGCAGGAAGTCGATCGTGATCGGGGCCAGGTCGCGCTGAGTCTTGGCGTCGATGAGGCGCCGGCCGACGGTGATGTTGACGTGGCCGCTCGCGACCAGGAGGCTGCCGCTGCGGCTCCACGACTCGTCGAGATAGGCGCTCCGATAGCTCACCGGCAGGTCCAGCGACTTCGCGAACGCCGCGCTCATGATCACCAGCGACAGGCAGTTGCCGGTCCGGTCGGTGAAGGTGTCGGCCGCGGTCTTGGTGCGCGCCGCGTCGTACTCGAGCTTGAGCTTGGCGCGCTCGCGCAAGGCCTCGAGCAGGCCGGCCTGCTTGCCGTCGACGCGCAGTGCATCGGCGATGTCGACGGCGAGGTAGCGGCGCATCGCCGCGCTCATCTCGAACACGTCGTCGGTGCGGACGACTTCGGTGGGCGGCTGGAACAGGCGGTCGGCCAGGAGCGACTGGGGCTCGGTCGGCGGCGCCGGAGGGTGAGCACACGCGACCAGCACGAGGGCCGCAGCTGGAAGGAGCGACGAGAGGCGCATCGACTTCTCCATGCAGAGGGCAGAGGGCGACAGGCTGCCGCCTCGGCCCATCACATCACAAAGACGAGGGTGCCGCAGCGGGGTTTTCGCGGGCGCGCTTCATTCGTCGACTGGTTCACGCGCTTCGGCATCGATCCGGCGCTCGCCGCGTCGCAGCGGCGCGCCTTCTGCCGGCCCTGCCTCGATTGGGGCGAGCGGCGCCACCACCTCGGCGGCGCGCGCTCATTCGAGCTTGATGTTCGCGCCCTTGATGACCGCCGCCCACTTCGCGACCTCGGCCTTCTGGAAGTCGCCGATCTGGGCGATCGTCATGTCGGCCCCCTGCATGCCGAGCTTGCCGAGCCGCTCCTGCATCTCGGGATCGCGCAGGATCTTGCCGATCTCGGTGTGCAGGCGATCGACGATCGGCTTCGGCGTGCCGGCCGGCGCGAAGATCGCCTGCCACGACACGACCTCGTAGCCGGGAACGCCGCTCTCGGCGACGGTCGGGACGTTGGGCAGGCTCGGCACCCGCTTGGCCGACGACACCGCGAGCGCGCGCAGCTTGCCGCTCTCGATGTGCGGGCCGGCGACGACGGTCGTGTCGAACATCATGTCGACCTGGCCGGCCATCACGTCCTGGATCGCCGGCGCGCTGCCCTTGTACGGGATGTGGGTGATGTCGATGCCGGCCCTGGCCTTGAGCAGCTCGAGCGAAAGGTGCTGCGACGTGCCGCTGCCCGCCGACGCGCCGGTGAGCGGCTTCTTCGCCTTGCCGGCGGCGATCACGTCCTGCAGCGTCTTGAACGGGCTCGCCTGGTTGACGACGAGCACGGTCGCGTTGGTGCCGATGAGCGTGATGGGGTCGAACGACTTGATCGGGTCGTAGCCGATCTTCGGGTAGAGGCTGACGTTGATCGCGTGCGAGCTGATCGTGCCGCCGAGGATGGTGTAGCCGTCGGGCTGGGCGCGCGAAGCGATCTCCGACCCGACGCTGCCGCCGGCACCGCCCTTGTTGTCGACGACGATCGTCGTGCCGAGCGCCGGGCCGAGCTTGACGGCGATGAGACGGGCCAGGATGTCGGTCGTGCCCCCGGCCGGGAAGGGCACGACATAGGTGATCGGCTTGCTCGGCCACTTGTCCTGCGCCTGTGCTCCTGCGGCGAAGGCGGCGACAGCGACAGCGGCGGATGCGAGCGCGAACGTGCGGCGGGACAGCGTCATGGTCGACTCCTCGATCGGATGGGGCCGACGAGGTCGGCGCGCGGCCCTCGACTGTCGGCCCTGCGCATCGCGCCCGCCATTGACGCAAACGAGGATCGGCACCCGCTGGCATCCCCGGGGGTAGGCTGAATCCCACGCATCGAAGCGGCGGTGCCTGCCGGCTTGGCGCGGTGTTTGGCGCTCGCGGCTGCGCGCGCCACTGCTTAAGGTTCACTCACGCCGGATTCCCGGCGCCCGGCCCGGATCCGACCCGGAATCGAGGCCCGGTCGACTCGAACTGGAGACATCTGCATGAGCAACGACATTCTCAACAAGCCTGCGGGCACGAGCGCGAACCGCGATCCCATCACGGGCGCGCCTGGTGCGCATCCGGTCGGCACCGGCGTCGGTGCGGTCGCAGGCGGCATGGCCGCGGGCGCTGCAGTCGGTACGGTCGCCGGGCCCGTGGGCACGGCGGTCGGCGCTGTCGTCGGCGCTGTCGTCGGCGGCTTGGCGGGCAAGGGCATCGCCGAGTCCATCGATCCGACGCGTGAGGACGCTTTCTGGCGCGAGAACTACGGTCGTCGCCCGTACACCAGCGGCGCGAGCTACGACGACTACGGCCCGGCCTATGCATACGGCGTCGGCTCGTATTCACGCTTCGGCGATCGCTCGTTCGACGAGGTCGAGCCCGATCTCTCGCGCGGCTGGGACAGCGCACGCGGCAAGTCGGACCTGACCTGGGATCGCGCCAAGCACGCGACCCGCGATGCCTGGAACCGGCTCAGCGACGGTGTCGAGCGCGCAATCCCGGGCGACTCGGACCGCGACGGCAAGTAAGCGACACGGCTCGATCGAAAGCGCCCTGCGGGGCGCTTTCTTGCGTTCAACGCATCGGCGGGTACATGCATTGCCATCCGCCTCTGACCTCTTCACCTCGTTCCAGGACCGTCCATGGCCACCCGCATCCGCAAGAATTCTTCCCAGGGCCGCCGCGGCAGTCCAAGCGCCACCGCCCGAGAGAGCGTGGGCACGGTGCTGTCGACCTTCTCGGGTCCATCGACCGCGGCACTGTCGCGCGGCGATGCGGACACGTTCTCGACCGAGCCGCAGCGGCGCCTGGCGACGCAGAAGGCCGGCGCCCAGGCCGCATCGGCGGCGGTTCCTGCGAACCCGCTGAAAGCGGCCGATCACGGGCTCGACGCCGGTCATTCGCCGCAGCCCGGCCAGCCGGTGGTCCCGCTCGATCCGATCGACATGGCCAGCACCGTCACCGAAGACGCGGTGTCGTCGAAGGTCGGC
>JBBRZP010000178.1:0-7672 GCA_038236565.1 Burkholderiales bacterium
AATGGATGTCCTCTGGATGTCTTGACTTACTTGCGGGCAGCGGCGATTTCGGTCGGCTGCACGATCTGGCCGGTGGCATTCGACCAGTGGTTCTTGGTGTACGTGATCACCGCCGCGAGCTCGGTGTCCGACAGCTGCTTCCACGCCGGCATCGCGCCGTTGTTCTGGCCGTTGAGCAGGACGTGGATCTGCTTGGTCTTGTCGGCGTCGAGCACCGTCGCCGAGCCGTCGAGCGGCTTGATCGCGCCGCCGCCCTTGCCGTTGGGCTGGTGGCAGACCTGGCAGTTGGCGGCGTAGATCTGCTCGCCCCGCGCCTGCAGGCCGGCGAGGTCCCAGACCTTGGCCGGATCGTCGGCCTTGGCCGCCGCTTCCTTCTTCTTGCCGTCGACCCAGGCGGTGTAGTCGACCTGCGACAGCACCTTCACGTGGATCGGCATGTACGAGTGCTCCTTGCCGCAGAGCTGCGAGCACTGGCCGTAGTAGCTGCCGACCTTGGTCGCACGAAACCACGTGTCGCGCACGAAGCCCGGCAGCGCCGTCTCCTGGACGCCGAGCGAGGGCACGTAGAAGGCGTGGATCACGTCGTTGGCGGTCGTGATGATGCGCACCTTCCTGTCGACCGGCACCACCAGCGGGTTGTCGACCTTGAGCAGGTAGTCGTCGCCCTGCGGCTTGCCGTTCTCCGACATCTCGCGCTGCGTCGTGTCGAGCGTGGAGACGAAGCCGATGCCTTCACCTTCGCCCTTCAGGTAGTCGTAGCCCCACTTCCACTGGATGCCGGTCGCCTTGATCGTGAGGTCGGCCGAGCTCGTGTCCTTCATCGCGACAACGACGCGCGTCGCCGGCAGCGCCATCAGGATGACGATGACGAACGGCACGATCGTCCAGGCGATCTCGACCGTCGTGCTCTCGTGGAAGTTGGCCGCACGTGCACCCTTGGACTTGCGGTGCTTGACGATCGAATAGAACATCACGCCGAACACGGCGACGAAGATCACCGTGCAGATGACGAGCATGAAGTTGTGCAGCCAGATCTGGTCGATGGCGATCTGCGTCCCGGGCGGCTGCAGGTCGATCTGGTTCACCGCCGGGCCTCCGGCCAAGTCGCTGACGGCCCAGGCCGGCAGCGTGGCGAGCGTCATGAGCAGGCCGCCGGTCAGGCGCGAAAGGGCTCTCGTCGTCATCATCGTCATTGCCACGTCAAATCGTTGTTGGTGAGGTCGCCGACGGCGCAGTCGCCGACCGTTCTGGCGTGCGCCGGATCGCGCCGCAGCGCCCGAGCGACGTCCGCAGCTCGTCGGCCAGCGCGCGGCGCAGCTCGGGGCGCACGAAGCGGCCGATCGAGATGCGCTGGCCTTGGCCGGACAGCTCGATCAGCGACCGGTCGCCGTGCTGCGGCTCGATGCGGACCCAGCCCGGCGCGAAGGCGACGTGGTCGGTGCGCATGCCGACCGTGCATTCGACGGTGAGGCGGCCGGGCTCGAGTGTCATGAGCTCGCGATCGGCGGCGTGGCGGGCGTAGACGTAGAGCGCGATGCCGACGGCGAGGATCTCGATGCCGGCGAACGGCAGCACGAGCGTCGCGCCGCGCCACCAGAAGGCGCCGGCGATCGCCAACGACCAGGCACTGAGCGAGAGGTAGAAGGCGATCAGCTGCGACGGCGTCATCGAGCAATTGCGGCGCAGCAGCCAGTGGACGGAGCCGTCGCCGATGTCGGCGCGACCGAATCGCAGCGATGCCGGAGGCGGTGCGGGTCCGCGAAAAGCCTGGACACTGAGAGCTGACATCCTGCTGTGGTCGCCTGGGGATCTGTCGTTGCGCCGCCGTCGAAATCCACGGCCAACGGCGACCGCAGTCAGGTCGCAGGCCGGCGGGCCTCGACACAGCCAAAGATTTTAGCGTACCGCTTCAGCGCGAGCGTGGTCGCCTCACCATGGCCCGCATCTCGTCGAGCGAGACCGCCACCGGCGCGCCGCCGCCCACCCGCGGCGCAGGCTTGAAACCGTGACCGTAGGCAACTTCGACGCTGAGGCCGATGCTGCCGTCGCTGTCGGCGCGTTCGGCGAGCGCGTCGAGGAGGCGCCGGCGCCAGCGCGGCGTGCGCAGGCCGACGAAGCGCGCGGGCGAGGTGTTGCCGCCGAGCTGGGCGAGCTCGGCGAGCAGCGCCTCCCCGTTCTTCCAGCGCAAGGTGAGCGTCTCCTGGTCGAGGACGGGATCGGCGAAACCGGCGCCGACGAGCATGTCGCCGAGGTCGTGCATGTCGATGAAGGTGGCCGTCGGCGTCGGCCAGCCGAGCGCCGCGTAGAGCTCGCGCAGCTCGCGCAGCGTGCCCGGGCCGAGGCACGAGAAAACTGCCACCCCCTCGACCTCGAGCAGCGCGTGCCAGCGCGCCATGAGCGCCGGCGGATCGACGACGAAGGCCAGGACCATGTTGGCCCAGACGAGCTGGGCGCGGCCGATGGCGGCGTCGCCGGCGCTGTCGGGGAGGACGGTCGCCGAGGAACGTCCGCCGAGCGACCACCACGGCTTCCTCTCGGCAGCGCGGCGTCGCTCGAACCACGGACCGTCGGGTTCGACGGCGACGCGCTCGGCGCGCGGATAGCGCTCGCGCAGCACCGCGTCGCCATCGCCCGGCCCTGGCCACCACTCGACGATCCGGCGCGGCTCGGCGCGCAGCGGCGCCAGCCGCTCGACCAGGCGCCGCGCGATCTCGCCGTGGAGCCAGGGTGCCGCGTCGCGCCGGGAAAGGCGCGCGAGCGCAGCGCGCGCCGCGACGTCGTCGAGGCCGCGTGCCTTGCTGCCATCGGCGGACGCCATGGCCGGGCAGTATATTGAGCCGATGCTTGCGACAGCGGCTCCCGGCGCGCGGCTCGATGCCGGGCTGCGGCTCGCGGCCCGGCTGCCGAGCCTGTGTGCCGTGTGCAGGGGCTGGGGCCGGCGCGGCGTCTGCGCCGCCTGCCTCGACCGCTTCGCTGCGCCGGTCCTGCGCTGCCGGCGATGCGCCCTGCCCGTCGCGCCGGACATGCCGACCTGCGGCACCTGCCTCGTCGACGCTCCGCCCTTCGACGCCGCCCTCGCCTGCTTCGACTACCGCCCGCCGTGGGACCGCCTCGTCACCGCCTTCAAGTTCCACGGCGCGGTCGAGCTCGCTCCGTTCTTCGCCGGCATGCTCGAAGGCGCGCTGCGTCGCCGCGGCGCGCCGCCTCCGGACGTCGTCGTCCCCGTACCGCTCGCGGCCGGCAGGATGCGCGAGCGCGGCTACAACCAGGCCTGGCTCCTGGCCCGGCGCGTCGCGCGACGTCTCACGGTCGCGGCCGACGCCGACCTCCTGCTGCGCCTGCGCGAGACCGCACACCAGCTCGATCTCCCGCCCGCTTCCCGCGCCGGCAACGTGCGCGGCGCGTTCGCGGTCGAGCCACGCCGACGCGCCGAGATCGCCGGGCGGCGCATCGCGGTGGTGGACGACGTCCTCACCACCGGCAGCACCGCGGGCGAGATCGCCCGCGTCCTGCAGCAGGCGGGCGCGGCGCACGTCGACGTCTGGGTGCTGGCGCGCACGCCGCGCCGCGACGACGCCTGAGCCGCAACGACGCCGCCGCGATGTTCAACATCGTCCTCGTGGCGCCGGAGATTCCGCCGAACACCGGCAACGTCATCCGCCTCGCCGCGAACACCGGCTGCCGGCTGCATCTCGTCGAGCCGCTCGGCTTCGAGATGAGCGATCCGCTGCTGCGGCGTGCGGGGCTCGACTACCACGAGTACGTCGACGTGCGACGCCACGCGTCGTGGCCCGCCTTCCTCGTCGCCGAGCACCCGTTGCCCGACCACGTGCACGCATTCACGACCCAGGCGCGCCGCTCGTTCGCCGACGCCCGCTTCGCCGCCGGCGACTGGCTCGTCTTCGGCGCCGAAGCGTCGGGCTTGCCGGCCGACGTGCTCGCAGGCATCGGCGCCGACCGGGCGCTGCGCCTGCCGATGCGGGCCGGCCAGCGCAGCCTCAATCTCTCGAACGCCGTCGCCGTCGCCGTGTTCGAGGCCTGGCGCCAGCACGGCTACGACGGCGCACAGCTGGCGCAACCGACGTAGAGCGGAACGGCTTCAGAGCGTTTCCGACCGGGCCTCGCGCTGCATCAACTGCGCGAGCGCCCGCTCGGGCGCCAGGCGACCGTCGAGCACCTGCACGACGGCGGCGACGATCGGCATCTCGACGCCCGCGGCTTCGGCGCGACGCAGCGCCATCGGCGCGCTGCGCACGCCTTCGGCGACGTGGCCGAGCGTGGCGAGGATGTCGGCAAGGGTGCGGCCGCGCGCCAGCTCGAGCCCGACCGAGCGGTTGCGCGACAGGTCGCCCGTGGTCGTGAGGACGAGGTCGCCGAGCCCCGACAGGCCCATGAAGGTCGTCGCGTCGGCGCCGAGGGCGACGCCGAGCCGCGTCATCTCGGCCAGGCCGCGCGTCACCAGCGCGGCGCGGGCGTTGAGGCCGAGCGCCATGCCGTCGGCCAGGCCGGTGGCGATCGCGAGCACGTTCTTGACCGCACCGCCGACCTCGACGCCGACCGGGTCCGCCGACGTGTAGACACGCAGGTGGCCCGCGTGGAACGCCGCGACGGCAGCGGCGCAGACCGGCTCGTCGACGCTCGCCGCGACCAGTGCCGTCGGCTGGCCGCGCGCGACCTCGATCGCGAAGCTAGGGCCCGACAGCACGCCGACGCGCAGCTTCGGCGCGGTGGCGCGGGCGATCTCGTGACCGAGCAGCGCGGTCCCGTCCTGGAAGCCCTTGCACAGCCAGAGCACCGGCGCGTCGAGGCCCGGAGGCAGCCGTCGGAGCATCGGCTCCAGGCCGGCCATCGGCGTCGCGATCACGACGACGCCGCGCTGGGCGTGATTCACCGCAGCGTCGAAGTCGGCGTCGATCCGCAGCGCCTGCGGCAGCGCGATATCGGGCAGGTAGCGGTCGTTGCGACGCGACGACTGCAGCAGAGAAGCCTGCGCCGGATCGCGCGACCAGAGCCGCGTCGCGTGCAGTGCGGACGCCTGGACGGCCAGCGCCGTGCCCCACGCGCCGGCGCCGAGGACGGTGATGTTCATCGTCGCGGCGCGGTCGGGAGCGTGGGAGCGGGCGCGCGGGCCCGCAGACTCAGTTCAGCGTGCCGACGGTGCCCGAGCCGTTGCTCGCAGCGCCGGCGGCCGGCGCGGCGACCTGGGCTTGCTGCGACTCGTACATCGCCTGGAAATTGACTTCCGACAGGACGACCGGCGGGAAGCCCGCTCGCGTGCAGACGTCGGAGACGATCGCCCGCAGATACGGATACACGATGCCCGGGCAGGCGATGCCGAGGATCGGCTGCAGCTGCTCCTGCGGAATGTTGCGGATCTCGAAGATGCCGCCCTGCTTCGCTTCGACCAGGAACAGCGTCTTGTCGTTGATCTTGGTCGTGACGGTGGCCATCACCGTGACCTCGTAGATACCGTCGCTGATCGGCTCGGCGCCGAGCGTCAGGTTGATCTCGACCTGCGGCTGGCCCTGCTCGAGAAGGATCTGCGGCGAGTTCGGCTGCTCGAGCGACAGATCTTTCAGGTACATGCGCTGGATCTGGAACATCGGGGCGTTGGTGGGGGTGTCGTCGGCCATGCGGAACTCTCGGAATGCAGGGGTGGGTCGCCGCGGTGCAGCGAGGATGCGCCGCGGGCGCGGCGTGGGGCGAAGATTATCGCGTGCCGGCCAGCAGCGGCTCGAGATCGCCGCGCCGGTCGAGCGCGACGAGGTCGTCGCAGCCGCCGACGTGCGTCTCGCCGATGAAGATCTGCGGCACGGTCCAGCGCTGCGTCACGCGGATCATTTTCTCGCGCTCGCCCGGCGTCTCGTCGATACGGATCTCGTCGATCGACTCGACCCCGCGCTGCTTCAGGAGCGCCTTGGCGCGAATGCAGAACGGGCAGGAGCCGGTGCTGTACATCTTGACCGCTTGCATCGATCGGTGTCCTAGGCTGTCTTCTCGGTGGGCAGGTTGGCGGCGCGCCAGGCGACGAGGCCGCCGGCGAGCGCCTGCGCGTTCTCGAAGCCGAGCTTCTTGAGGACGGCGACGGCGCGCCCGGCGCGCGCGCCTGTCGGGCAGACGACGACGAGCGGCAGCGCCTTGTTCTTCGGCAGGTCGCGCGAGGTCTCGAGGCCGGCCATCGGCACGCTCCTGGCGCCGACGGCGTGCCCGGCGGCGTACTCGGCCGGCTCGCTGACGTCGATCAGCACCGCCTTCTCGCGGTTGATGAGGCGCACCGCGTCGGCCGGCGAGAGCCGGGCGCCGCTGACGTTCTCGAGCAGCGCCGGCCACAGCAACAGCCCGCCGGAGACGAGCGCGGTGACGAAGAGGTACCAGTTGTCGAGGACGAAGCTCAAGGAGATGACGGACCGCGAGAGGCCGTTCCGGGAAAACGCGAATTATAGAATTCGCGCCTTTCCTCGCCGGCATGGCCGGCCAAGGACCCGGACTTGGCCGGGACTTGCGGACTCTCGCCACGACTGCGCGCCCATGCACAAACTCGTTCTCCTTCGCCACGGCGAATCGACCTGGAACCTCGACAACCGCTTCACCGGCTGGACCGACGTCGACCTGACGCCCGCCGGCGTCGATCAGGCCCGCGGCGCCGGACGGCTGCTCAAGGCCGAGGGCTACGAATTCGACTGCGCCTACGTCTCGGTTCTCAAGCGCGCGATCTGGACCCTCTGGCACGCGCTCGACCAGATGGACCGCACCTGGCTGCCGGTGACCCACGAGTGGCGTCTGAACGAGCGCCACTACGGCGCGCTGCAAGGGCTGAACAAGGCCGAGACCGCGCGCGAGTTCGGCGAGGCGCAGGTGCTGGCCTGGCGGCGCAGCTACGACGTGCCGCCGCCGCCCCTGCCCGCAGGCGATCCGCGCAGCGAGCGCGCCGACCCGCGCTACGCCGCCCTGAGCGACGCCGAGGTGCCGCGCACCGAGTGCCTGAAGGACACGGTCGAGCGGGTCCTGCCGTTCTGGCACGGGACGCTGGCTCCGGCGATCTCTTCCGGCCAGCGCCTGCTGATCTCCGCGCACGGCAACAGCATGCGCGCCCTCGTCAAGTACCTCGACGGCATCTCCGACGACGCCATCGTCGGCCTCAACATCCCGAACGGCATCCCGCTCGTCTACGAGCTCGACGACGCGTTGAAGCCGATCCGCAGCTACTACCTCGGCGACGCCGAGGCGGCGGCCCGCGCCGCGGCGGCCGTGGCGAGCCAGGCGAGCCAGGCGAGCCAGGCGAGCGGACGCTAGCCCGGCCCGATGCCGAGCGCCGTGGCGATGTCGGCCCGCAGCTGAGCGGCGAGCTCGCGCCGCTCGGCCTCTTTCGCCTCGCGCGCCGGCAGGAACACCAGCCGCACGACGACGCGGTCACCGCAGGCCGTGCTCCACAGGCTCTCCAGCATCGTCGTCCGGCCGACGAACTCGACCGCCTCGCTGACGGCGTGCGTCGAGTCCGAATAGCGCAAGGCGATCGGCTGGACCGGCGTCGCGGTCGTGACTGCGGCCTGGAGCAGGTTGGCGTGAAAGGGCAGCAGGCCGTGTCCTGTCGACGTCGTTCCCTCGGGGAAGATCGCCACCGTCTGCCCGGCGGCCAGCGAGGTCGCGACGGCGTGGACGACGCGCAGGGCAT
>JBBRZP010000179.1:0-7598 GCA_038236565.1 Burkholderiales bacterium
AAGCGCGGAGGCGGCGCTCAAATACCTGGTGCTCGGCGGGACCGCCACGGCGATGTTCCTGATGGGAGCGTCATTGCTCTACGGGACGACCGGCTCGCTCGCGCTCGGCACCTTCGCGCGCGCTCTCGCCGCGCCCGACAGCTTGTCGCGCGCCGCCGTCGTGCTGATCGTCCTCGCCTTCTTCCTGAAGGCAGCGATCGTTCCCTTCCACGCCTGGGCGCCCGACGCCTACGAAGCGGCCAGCGTTCCGGTCACGGCCTACATGGCCACCGTCGTCAAGGCGGCCGTGCTGCTGGCCGTCGTGCGCCTGTTCGCCGGCACGCAGCTGACGTCACCCATGCTCGAGCTCCTGGCCGCGCTGCCGCTGCTGTCGATCGTCTGGGGCAACCTGGCGGCGATGCGCCAGCCGAGCCTGCGCCGCATGATCGCGTACAGCTCGATCGCCCACGCCGGCTACCTCTTCTACGCGCTCCTTGGCGACGCGGCCGGGCGCCTGCAGGCGGTGGCGTTCTACCTGCTCGCCTACGGCCTCATGAACCTGCTCGCCTTCGCCGCGCTTCCCGCGGCCGCGGACGACGGGGAACGCGACCGCTTCGACAACCTGCGCGGCTTGTTCCACCGCGCCCCGTTCGCCGCCCTGATGCTCGGCGTCGCCATGCTGTCGCTCGCCGGAATCCCGCCCTTCCCCGGCTTCGTCGCCAAATTCCTGATCTTCAGAAATGTCATGGCCGCGGGCCATATCACGTATGCGGTGCTCGGCCTGATCGGCAGCTACCTCGGCATCTACTTCTACCTGCGCGTCATCCAGGTGATGTTCATGAGTCCGGATGCGGTCGTCGCAGGATCGGGCACATCGCGTCCCGTCGCCGTCGGCGCGAGCCTCGCTTGTCTCGCGGGTGCGCTGCTGCTCGTGGTGTTCCCCGGTTGGGTGATCGCGCGGATGTAGGGACCCGCACTTGCGCCAGGTCAAGCGATGCTTCGGCCCGCAGTCCTATCGTCGAGACGTTCCCTTCACCGCGAGAGATCGTGAGTCAGCTCAATGTCGGCAATGTCGATCGCGCCTTGCGCATCACCGCGGGTCTGATCCTCGTCGCTCTCGCCGCGTCCGGCCTGATCGGCGCCTGGGGCTACCTCGGCGTGATCCTGATCGCCACGGGAATGATCGCGATCTGCCCGCTGTACACCCTGCTCGGCGTGCGAACCACGTCGCGCTGACGGGCCGCGGAGCGGACGCCGAGCTTCCCGGTGACGAGTTCGACCCATCCCTTGCTGAGCGCGTTTCAGGACGCGGAGCGCGGCAAGGTCGTCTCCGCCGCGAACGCCGTGCGGCTGATCCGCGACGGCGACACGGTCGCCACCGGCGGATTCGTCGGCATCGGCTTCGCCGAGGAGATCGCCATTGCGCTGGAGGAGCGGTTCCTGTCCGGCAATGCAAAGGAGCCATCGTCTGTCGGCCGCCCTCGCGATCTCACCCTCGTCTATGCCGCCGGCCAGGGCGACGGCAAGGACAAGGGGCTGAACCATCTCGGCCACGAAGGGCTGGTCCGGCGCGTCATCGGCGGTCATTGGGGCCTGGTGCCGAAGCTGCAGCAGCTGGCCATCGCCAACCGGATCGAGGCGTACAACCTGCCGCAGGGGGTGATCACCCAGCTCTACCGCGACATCGCCGCCCACAAGCCGGGCCAGCTCTCCACCATCGGACTGGGGACGTTCGTCGACCCCCGCTTCGGCGGCGGCAAGCTCAACCCGCGAACGACGGAGGAGATCGTCGAGCTGATGCCGATCGGCGGCGTCGACTACCTGTTCTACAAGTCGTTCCCGATCCACGTCGGCATCGTCCGCGGCACGACCGCCGACCCGGACGGCAACGTCACGATGGAAAAGGAGGCCCTAACCCTCGAGGTGCTGGCCATCGCCACGGCCGCGCACAATTCCGGGGGCATCGTCATCGTCCAGGTCGAGCGCATCGCCGAGCGTGGCAGCCTCAATCCGCGCCAGGTCAAGATCCCGGGCATCCTGGTCGACTGCGTCGTCGTCGCCCGCCCCGAGAACCATTGGCAGACCTTCGCCGAACCCTACAGCGCGTCGTTCGCCAGCGAGATCAGGGTGCCGATGAGCGCGACCCTGCCGATGGCAATGAGCCCGCGCAAGATCATTGCGCGCCGGGCCGCGCTCGAGTTGATGCCCAACAGCGTCGTCAACCTCGGCATCGGCATGCCGGAGGGTCTGGCAAGCGTCGCCAACGAGGAGAAGATCATCGACCTGATGACCATGACGACCGAGCCCGGCGTCATCGGCGGCCTGCCTGCCGGCGGGTTGAACTTCGGCGCCGCGGCGAATACGCAGGCGATCATCGACCAGCCGAGCCAGTTCGATTTCTACGACGGCGGCGGGCTCGATGTCGCGTTCCTCGGCCTCGCCCAGGCCGATCGCGAGGGCAATCTCAACGTCAGCAAGTTCGGCCCGAAGCTGGCTGGCGCGGGCGGCTTCATCAACATCAGCCAGAGCGCCAAGAAGGTGGTCTTCATGGGCACCTTCAACGCGGGCAGCCACGAAATGGTGACGGAGGGCGGCAAGCTCCGCATCCGCAGCGACGGCGCCGCGCGCAAGTTCGTCCGCGAGGTCGAGCACCGCACGTTCAGCGGCAAGTACGCCACACTGCGCAAGCAGACGGCGCTCTACATCACCGAGCGTTGCGTGTTCTCGCTTTGCGACGAGGGTCTCGAGCTGATCGAGATCGCGCCGGGAGTCGACCTGGCGAACGACATCCTCGCGAAAATGGATTTCGAACCCGTCATGCACCGGGCGCCGCGCCTCATGGACGAGCGCATCTTCCTGCCGGAACCGATGGGCCTGCGCGACAGCATGCTGTCGCTACCGCTCGCACAGCGCCTCAGCTACGACGCCGACCAGAACGTGTTCTTCATCAACTTCGAGCGGCTGTCGGTCAGGACGCCCGAAGACATCGAACGAATCCGGGAAGCGATCGAATCACGGCTCGCTCCGCTGAAGAAGAAGGTCTTCGGGATCGTCAACTACGAGAGTTTCACGATCGCGCCGGAACTCACCGACGCTTTCAGCGCGATGGTGCAGCGGCTCGTCGATCACTTCTACTACGGCGTCACCCGCTACACGACGAGCAGCTTCCTGAGGCTCAAGCTCGGCGAGGCGCTGCAGCGGCGCGATGTCGCTCCGCACATCTACGAAAGCGCCGAGGAGGCTCGGGAGCATCTTCGGACGCTGGCGCTGAAGGCCGGAACAACATGATCCCGCTGCGCGACGGCGCTTGCGATGCATCAACTCAGCGCCGGCCGGCACGCTCAAGATGACCAGCGCTTCCGGAGAATCCTCGATGTCGAATTCCGAGCCCATCGACGGCTGAACCATGCTCGCCTGCTGCACCCGATCGTCCGCCGGAGCGACTGCTGCCGCGCTTGACGCGGATCAAGGGGCGCGACGGGCGCCGCCCGGACACTGAAAGCACGCACCTTCGGAGCTTTGCACCATGTACCAACGCGTCCTCGTTCCGATCGACGGCAGCCCCACATCGACCCTGGGGCTCGACGAGGCGATCCGCCTTGCCAAGCTCACCGGCGGACGGATCCGAGTGCTGCACGTCCTCGACCAGCTGGTCTTCGCAACCGGCTTCGAGACCGGAGCGACCTATCTGAACGACGTCCTGCCGCGCCTGCGCCTGGACGGCCAGCGCATCCTGGACAAGGGCCGCGATCGCGCTCAGGCCGCCGGAGTCGCCGTCGATACGCTCCAGAGCGAGTGCTTCGCGACCCGGACCAGCGACGTCGTCTGCGCCGAGGCCACGGCGTGGAACGCCGACCTGATCGTCATCGGCACGCACGGCCGGCGCGGAGTGAGCCGCGCCATGCTCGGCAGCGATGCCGAGCAGGTGGTGCGCAAGGCGCACGTCCCGGTCCTGCTCATCCGCGCTGCCGATGCACCGACGGTGCCGCTCGCGACGGCAGCAGGGATCGCGGCCAACGCCGACGTGCGCGTCGCGACGGCAGCTCCCTGATCCGATCACTCATCACGTTCCACAAACAGGAGACGACATGTACCAACGCATTCTGGTTCCGATCGACGGCAGCGAAACATCCGAGCGCGGCCTCATGGAAGCGATCCGCCTGGCCCAGGTGACGAAGTCGACGCTGCGTCTGCTCAACTTCACCAGCGACTTCGCATTGATGGTCGAGATGTCAGGTGGCATCGACTTCGAGCAGTACCGGGAGGGCCTGAACCAGTTCGGCAAGAACCTGGTCGACAAGTCGAGCAAGCTCGCGGCCGAGCACGGCGTCGTTTCGGAGACGCTGGTGCACGAGTTGCGCGGCGGTCGCGTCGCCCAGGCGATCGTCGACGACGCGCGGGAGAGTCGCTGCGACCTGATCGTGATGGGCTCGCACGGCCGGCGCGGCTTCAATCGGGCGGTACTGGGCAGCGACGCCGAAGCGGTCCTACGCGCGAGCTCCGTTCCCGTGCTCGTCGTGCGCGATACGGCCCCGGCCGGTTAGACCGGCCGGCCGCTTCGCCGGACCGATCCATCCGATCAATCCGAAGTCCCCGGCGCCGGACGGTGTCGCATGCCACGCGACCGCTTGTAGCCGCGGGTGCCGGTGACCGCGTCGCCTCGACTTGGGCGTGGATGATGGCAGTCAATTCCCGCCCCGGGCGTGGGGTCACCGGCATGGGCGCAGGATAGGGCTTCACCCGCGCGACCCTCCGATGGACCGAAAGCCCTCCTCCGTTGCCCGACGCGTCTGGCGTGCCACACCCGACGCCCCCATGGGCGAGTTCGTCGACATCGACCTGAGGACGTCGTCGGCCCCCGACGCTGCCCAGGTCCGCGTCCTCGATCCGGCGCCGGTCGTCGACTGGCGCTCGTCCTCCTACGACCTGCTGAACGGCCTCGAGGTCAACGACGACGCCGAATCGATTCCGGGCGACCTGTTCGACGAGCTGTTCAAGCGCTGACCGCTCCGTCGGCTGACGCGATGCTCGGTCGTGGCGGCATGCCGATTGCTGTCAGCGGCGTCGAAACGAGGAGCCGCAGATGAACGATGTCGAACGCATGGTGCAGCAGATCCACGAGCTGCAGGGCTCGATGCTGGCGATGGAGTGCTTCGTCAACTCGCTCACGGAGGCGCTGACCGAGGACGCTCGCGTCGTCGTGCAGGCGTTCTACGCCAGCGAGTCGGCGGCGTTTCGTGCCGCGTTGATGTCATCGACCGCGCCCGAAGCGACGGTGGAGGCCTTCGAGCGCGACGTCCAGCGCGCACTCGGCGTCCTCGGCGAGCCGAGCGACACATCGGTGTCTTGAGCCGGCGGCGCGAGAGCAGACGCGGCCGCCTCGGCGATCAGCCGATGCACGTCCGGTTCTTGCCGGTCCGCTTGGCTTCGTAGAGCGCCTGGTCGGCGCGCTCGAGCGAATCCTCGATCCGCTCGGCGAGCCGGTATCGGGTGACGCCGGCCGAGAACGTGACGAAGATCTGCTTGTCCTTGTGCATGAAGAGGCCGCCGGTCAGCGATCGCTGCAGCCGCGTCAGCACCTGCTCGCCTTCGGCAGCCGGGGTCTCGGGCAGCAGGACCACGAATTCCTCGCCACCGTAGCGCGCGACCCGGTCGCCAGGCCGCAATGTCTTGGTCACGACGGCAGCGAGCGTCTTCAACGCCTCGTCGCCGGCGCTGTGGCCGAGCTCGTCGTTGAGGCGCTTGAAGTTGTCGATGTCGAGCAGGCCGATCGAGAGTTCGCCGCCGTTGCGCTCGAGGCGCGCGCGCTCGACCTCGAAGGCCTGCATCAGGCCGCGCCGGTTCGCGACCTGCGTCAGCTGGTCGGTCGAGACCTCGTCCGAGAGGCGCTTCATCTCGTCTTCGAGCTGGGTGATGCGCTCGGTCAGGCCGGTCGCCTTGCCGTGCTCGTCCTGCAACCGTTCCTGGGTCTGCGCGACCAGCGTCTGGACGGCGCGGCTCTCCGCGACCATCTCGCGGACGACGCCCGTCAGCCCTTCGAGCGTGTCCGCGCCCTCGATCACCGCCGCATAGCGGCCGACGCTCTCGTGGAAGTTGCCGGTCTTCGAGCCGAGCTCGCTCAGCTCCGAGAGCATCTGCGCGATCAGGCCCTTGAGCGCATCGCGCGCCTTCTCGCGCTCGCTGCGCACCTCGGCGTGCTGCTTGCGAGCGTGGTGCAGCATGTCGCTCACGGCGCGCACGCCGCGCGCGGTGAGGCCTTCCTCGATCTTGACGCGCATCGCCTCGCACTGGCCCTTGACCCAGCTGCCGTCCTCGGCGATATCGGTGAGGCTCGATGTGAGCTCGAGGCAGAGCTTGCCGAGCTGCTCGAACAGGTGATGACGGTGCTGCAGCACCCGCTCGGCACGGCGCGCCAGGGCCTGGGCGTCGTCGGCGAGCGATTCGGGAGCGGGCGCGTCGTGGCCGATCGTGACCATGCCGTGCAGCTCGGCGACGAGCTCGCGGTTGGCGCCTTCGCGGTCCGGCAGCGCATGCTGAAGCGCTTCGGCCAGCGTGCAGGCGACGCGCTGCCAGAGCGCTGCGGATGCCGCGGCCTGGCCATCGACGACGACCTCGGGAGCCGCGGCGACCGGTGGTGCTTCTGCCACTTGCGCCAGCGGCGTCTCGACGCCGCCCTGCACGACGGGCGCCGCTTCGAGCGAGGCGCCGCCGAGCTCGTCGTCGAGCGACGCGACGGTGGGTGCCACGGTGTCGCTCTCCCAGCTGTTGACGAGCTGGCTCAGGCGGTGTTGCAGCCGGCGCGGATCGCTGCGACCGCCGGCGAGCACGCGCTGGATGCCTTCCTTGCGGCGTGCCGACGTCCAGTTGCGGCCGCCGCGCTCGAGGCCGCGGACGATGCGCTCGAGCAGGGCCGCGAGCGCATCGGTCGGCTCGGGCTGCTCGCCGGCTTCGAGCCGGTAGGCGCGCTCGTAGTTCTCCGGCGTCGGCTCGAGCCGCTCCGTCGCCAGGCGGCGCAGCGCGGCCTTGGCGATCTGTGGTGCCCGCGGCAGATCGGCCGGCCTGGCAACGGGCATGGGTTGCGTCATCGTCGACATCGCGTGTTGATCAGGCCAGGGGCAGCTTGCCGATCGGCGGCTTGGAGCGCGATTCGCGCGCCCGCGACGGACGCGCTGGTTCGGACGCGTCGCTGGCCGACGCCTGGCCGATCCACGGCGCCTTCTTCGGCAGCACGGTCTGCTGCAGCCAGAGCTCGATGTCTTCCGGCGGCTGCGCCTTGCTGAACAGGAACCCTTGCATGATGCCGCAGCCGAGGCGGTGCAGGACTTCCATCTGGCGGAGATTTTCCACGCCTTCGGCGATCACGCGCAGGCCGAGCGATCGGGCCAGGGCGATGATCGCCGTGACCACCGCCGAGCTCTGCGGCGTCATGCCGAGGTCGCGCACGAAGCTCCGGTCGATCTTCAGCTCGCTGATCGGCAGCGTCGTGAGGTAGGCGAGCGACGAGTAGCCGGTGCCGAAGTCGTCGATCGAGATCCCCACGCCATAGGAGCGCAGCGACGCCAACAACGACGAGACGAGTGAGAGGTTCTCCATCACCATCGACTCGGTCAGCTCCAGCC
>JBBRZP010000180.1:0-7572 GCA_038236565.1 Burkholderiales bacterium
CTACGCGTACTTCCCGATCCTGAAGGAGCGTTCGCGCCAGGACGCCGGCCTGCTCTCGGGCGGACAGCAGCAGATGCTCAGCATCTCGCGCGCGCTGATGGCGGCGCCGCAGATGATCCTGCTCGACGAGCCGAGCCTGGGTCTCTCGCCCCGGCTGACGCGCGAGATCTTCGAGATCGTCGTGCGCATCAACCGCGAGCGCGGCACGACGTTGCTCGTCGTCGAACAGAACGCGCAGATGGCGCTCAACGTCGCCGACTACGGCTACGTGCTCGAGAACGGCCGGATCGTCATGGAAGACACCTGCGAGCGGCTGCGCGAGAAGGACGACATCAAGGAGTTCTATCTCGGCCTGAAGGAAGCTGGCGCGCGCGGCGAGCGGCGTTGGAAGAAGAAGAAGACATGGCGCTGACGACGGGCGGGATGCCATGAACCTCTGGGATGCTCATCGCCTGAAGCCGCGTGCCGACATCGTCTGCGCCGGCGAGACCGTGCCGGCCGTGTTCTGGAACGCCGCGGCTCAGCGCGCCGAACGCGCCTTCATGCGCGAGAAGAAGCTCGGCCTCTGGCGCGAGTGGACCTGGTCGCACACGGCCGGGGCGGTGCGCGAGATCGGCGATGGCCTGCTCGCTCTCGGCTTCGCGCCCGGCGACTGCGCGTCGATCCTCGCCAACACCGTCGTCGACTGGGTGCTCGCCGATCTCGCCGTGCTCTGCTGCGGCGGCGTCTCCAACGGGATTTATCCGACCGACGCGCCGGCGCAGGTCGAGTACCTCTGCTTCGACTCGCGCACCAAGGTGCTCTTCGTCGAGGACGACGAGCAACTCGACAAGGTCCTCGAGGTGCGTGGTCGGCTGCCGTTGCTGGAGACGATCGTCGTCTTCGACACCGAGGGCCTGCGCGACTTCAGGGACGAGCGGGTGATGTCGCTCGACGCGCTGCGCGAGCAAGGCCGCATCCGTGCGAAGACGCATCCGCGCGAGCTCGACGAACGCTCCGCGGCGTGCCGGCCGGACGACCTGGCGATCCTCGTCTACACCTCCGGCACGACCGGCAAGCCCAAGGGCGCGATGCATTCGCACCACGGCATCGTCCACACGGTGCGCGGCTACAACCTCATCATCGCCCAGGACGAGAGCGACGAGCGGATGTGCTTCCTGCCCCTGTGCCACATCGCCGAGCGGCTCGGCGGCGAGTACTTCGCGCTCTACACCGGCTCGATCCTCAACTTCGTCGAGAACCCCGAGACCGTGCCCGAGAACGTGCGCGAGATCGCGCCGACCGTCTTCACCGCGGTGCCGCGGATCTGGGAGAAGTTCTATTCGAGCGTGACGATCGCCCTGCGCGAGTCGGGGCGCGCGCAGCAGGTCGCCTATGCGTGGGCGATCGGCGTCGGCCGGCAGGTCGCCGACCGCGTCCTCGCCGGCAAGCCGGTGGGCGCGATGCTGAAGCTGCGCTTCGCGCTCGCCCGACGCCTGGCACTCGACAACGTCAGGAAGCTCATCGGCATCGACCGCGCGCGCCTGCTCGTCACCGGCGCGGCGCCGATCTCGCCCGAGCTCGTCAAGTGGTACCTCGCCCTCGGCGTGCCGATGGTCGAGGTCTGGGGCATGACGGAGAGCTGCGGCGCCGCCACGTGCGTGCCGGCCGGCCGGATCAAGCCCGGCTTGATCGGCCCGGCGTGCCCCTACAACGAGGTCCGCCTCGATCCGGACACGCAGGAGCTCCTGATCCGCGGCGACAACGTCTTCATGGGCTACCTGAACCAGCCCGAGAAGACGGCCGAGACGATCGATGCCGACGGATGGCTGCACACCGGCGATGTCGGCACGGTCGACGGCGACGGGTATTTCCGGATCACCGATCGGATGAAGGACATCATCATCACGGCCGGTGGCAAGAACGTGACGCCGAGCGAGATCGAGAACGAGCTCAAGTTCTCGCCCTACATCACCGACGCCGTCGTCGTCGGCGACCGGCGCGCCTACCTCACCGCCATCGTCATGATCGATCTGGACAACGTCGAGAAATTCGCCCAGGACCACGACGTGCCGTTCGGCAACTACGCCAGCCTCGCCCGCGCGAAGGAAGTGCAGGCGTTGATCGGCGCCGAAGTCGAGCGCGTCAACGCCAAGTTCGCGCGCGTCGAGCAGATCAAGAAGTTCTGGCTCCTCGAGACGCAGCTGAGCGCCGAAGACGAGGAGCTGACGCCGACGATGAAGCTCAAGCGAAAGCTCGTCGAGAAGAAATACGCCGACCGGATCGAGGCGATGTACGCCCCCTGATCGAAGAGACATTCCACATTTCGATGAACCGTCCTGGAGACACGCCCATGAAGAAGATGCTCACCGCCGTCGCTACCTTGCTCGCCGCCGTCGCGGCTCCCGTGCTCGCCGCCGAGCAGCAGGGCGTGAGCAAGACCGAGATCGTCGTCGGCTCGATCCAGGACCTTTCGGGTCCGCTCGCCGGCTTCGGCAAGCAGGACCGCCTCGGCATGATGCTGCGCGTCGACGAAATCAACGAGCAGGGGGGCATCAACGGCAGGAAGCTGCGCCTGATCGTCGAGGACTCGGGCTACGACCCGAAGCGCGCCGTGCTCGCCGCACAGAAGCTCGTCAACCAGGACAAGATCTTCATCATGGTCGCGCACCTGGGCACGGCCCAGAACAACGCCGCGATGCCGGTGCAGTTCGAGAAGAACGTGATCAACTTCTTCCCGGTGACGGCGGCGCGCGAGATGTACGACCCGTTCAACCGGCTCAAGTACTCGTTCGCGGCGACCTACTTCGACCAGGTGCGCACGACGATGCCCAAGCTGGTCAAGGACAAGGCCGCCAAGAAGGTCTGCACCATCTACCAGGACGACGAGTTCGGCCTCGAGGTCGTGCGCGGCGGCGAGGCGGCGATGAAGGCGATGGGCATGGAGTTCGCCGAGAAGACGAGCTACAAGCGCGGCGCCACCGACTTCTCGTCGCAGGTCGCGCGCATGAAGGCCGCGGGCTGCGACTTCGTGCTGCTCGGCACGATCATCCGCGAGACCATCGGCACGATCGCCGAGTCGCGCAAGGCCGGATTCTCGCCCACCTTCCTGGGCACGAGCGCGAGCTACACGGACCTGATCCACAAGCTCGGCGGCAAGGCGATGGACGGGCTCTACGCGACCATGACCGTGCAGAACCCCTACCTCGACGAAGCGTCGAAGGCGATCAGCTTCTGGGCGACGAAGTACAAGACCAAGTTCAATGAAGACCCGACCGTGTTCTCGATCTACGGCTACAACGCGATCGACGCATTCGCCCGCGCCGCCGCCAAGGCCGGCCCGAACCTGACGACCGACAGCTTCATCAAGGCGATGGACTCGATGACCTTCGAATCCGACATGTTCGGCAGTGCGCCGGCAAGCTTCTCGCCGACCAAGCATCTGGGCAGCGACGCCTCCCGGCTGTCGCAGATCCAGGACGGCCGCTGGAAGGTCGTTTCCGACTACATCAAGCCCTGAGCGCCCGAGTACGGACGCTCACGACACGATGTAGGCGGCGCTGCCGGTGGCGAGGAGCTTGCCGGCGGCGTCCTGGAACGCCATCCGCGCCGTCGCGACGCGCGAGCCAAGGCGCAGCACCTCGCCCTCGAGCGTGAAGCGGTCGCCCGTGGCCGGCCGAAGGTAGTCGACCCGCAGGTCGATGGTGCCGATCTTGCCGAAGCGGCGCATCCTCTCGGCCGGCGTCTCGTCCATGTGGCGTGCGCCGATCGCTGCCATCACCGCCACCCCGGCCATCGCGTCGAGCGCGGCACTGATGACGCCGCCGTGCAGGCGCTGGTGCGCGAACGAGCCGATGAGATCGGGCCGCATCAGCAGGTGGCCGCTGGCGCCGGTCGGCGTCAGCGTGTCGATGCGCAGGCCGAGCACGTGGTTGAAGGGGATGCGTTCCTCGAAGAGCGCGACGAGGCTGGCGACGAACTCGGGCTCGAAGGCAGCCGGGGCGCCTGATGGCGCGCTCATGCTCCGAAGCCCAGCTGGCGTGCCGCCAGCTCCTTCATGATCTCCTCGCTGCCGCCACCGATCATCATCACCTTCACCTCGCGATAGATGCGCTCGCTCTTCGTGCCGCGCATGAAACCCGCGCCGCCCAGGATCTGCACGGCCTGGTCGGCACAGAACTGCATCGTCTGCGTCGCCTGGTTCTTGAGCAGGCAAAGCTCGGCGACCCAGTCGGCGTCGGCCTCTCCGCGGTCGTGGCGGGCGACGAGGGCATCGATCCACGCGCTCGTCGCGAAGACGCGCATCTTCATGTCGACGAGCTTGTGGCGGACGACCTGGTGCCCGATCAGCGGCTGGCCGAAGGTCTTGCGATCGCGCGCCCACGCCAGCGCCTCCTCGATGCAGACGGCGGCGAACGCGCAGGCGCCGACCGACATCAGCAGCCGCTCGGCGTTGAAGTTCTCCATCACCACCGCGAAGCCGCGGTTCTCCTCCCCGACGAGGTGATCCGCCGGAATGCGACAGCCGGCGAACGACAGGTGCGCCGTGTCGCTGCACCACCAGCCCATCTTCTTCAGCGGCGTGCGGACGAGCCCGGGCGCGTCGCCGGGGACGACCACGAGCGAGATGCCGCCCGCGCCCGGGCCGCCGGTGCGCACGGCGACCGTGATCCAGTCGGCGCGCACGCCCGAGGTGATGAAGGTCTTCTCGCCGTCGAGGATCCATGCGTCGCCGTCGCGCCGGGCGCGGCAGGCGAGCCGGGCGACGTCGGAGCCGCCGCCGGGCTCGGTGATCGCGAGCGCTGCGATCCTCTCGCCTGCGAGCACTCCCGGCACGACGCGCCGCTGCAAGGCGTCGCTGCCGTGGGCGACGATCGGCGGCAGGCCGATCGAGTGCGAGAAGAGGCTCGCCATCAGGCCGCCGCTGCCGGCGCGTGCGATCTCTTCGGTCGCGATCAGGCGCCAGGCCATCGCCGCCGGCGTGCCGCCGAGGCGTTCGGGATAGCCGATCGAGAGCAGTCCCGCCGCAGCGGCCTTGGCGTAGAGCTCGCGTGGGAAGGTGCCGGCCTCGTCCCAGGCGTCGACGAAGGGCGCGATTTCGTGGTCGACGAATCGGCGCACGCTGGCGCGAAAGGCGTCTCGCGCGGCGAGCTCATCGTCGTCGACGACAGCGCTTGCGCCAGTCACCGCACGACCTCGACCAGCGGCTGGCGAGTCGCGACCTGGTCGCCGCCGCACACGTGCAGGGCGGCGACGGTGCCGGCGTGCGGCGCGCGTACAGGATGCTCCATCTTCATCGCCTCGATCACCAGCAGCAGCGCGCCGGCCTCGACGCTCGCGCCGGCGACGACGTGCGTCGCGACGACGCGTCCGTGCATCGGCGCCAGCAGCATGCCGGTCGCAGTCGGCGCGTCGCGTCGTGCGCCGCGCAGGCGGCCGTCGACGGCGTGCAGCTCGATGCCGTCTGCGAGCCAGTGCGACGCGTCGCCGTCGAGGACGCCGACGAGTCGGACGGACCGGCCGTCGATCTCGGCGACGAGAGTCGCGTCGACGGCGCGCACGGTCGGGCCGTCGGCGGCGGCGAGCCGGCGCAGGCCGACGATGCGATGCGCGACGACGTCGCAGGCAGCAACGATGTCGTCACGCGATCCTGTCAGCCGCCAGCGTCGCGTGGCGCCGCCGACCGACAGCGGAACGAGGAGGTCGAGCGACGGCGACGACGACCAACCGGCGAAGAGCGCGGGCAGCGCACGTCGCGGCAGCAACGCAGTCGTGGCAGCGGCGAGAGCCTCGAGCCACGACGGCGCGTGCGCGGCGCGCGAGGCGTCGTCGGCGAAGTGGCGGGCGATGAATGTCGTGTCGACGTCGCCGGCCGCGAATGCCGGCTCGCGCAGCAACGTTGCGAGGAAGGCGCGGTTGGTCGTCACGCCGAGGCACACCGTGCGGTCGAGCGCATGCGCGAGTTGCGTGCGAGCCGCGTCGCGCGTCGGCGCCGACGCGACCAGCTTGGCCAGCATCGAGTCATAGTCCGGCGGCACGGCGCAATCGCTCGCGAGCGCGTGGTCGACGCGAACGCCGCCGGGGGCAAGCCAGCGCACGACGCGGCCCGATTGCGGCAGGAAGTCGTGTCCAGGATCCTCGGCGCACAGGCGCGCCTCGATCGCATGGCTGCCGGCCTCGAAGCGCGCGAGCGCCTCGTCCTGGCCCATCGGCAGCGGCTCGCCTGCGGCGACGCGCAGCTGCCATTCGACGAGGTCGACGCCGACGAGCGCTTCGGTGACGGCGTGCTCGACCTGCAGCCGCGTGTTCATCTCGATGAACCAGAACGCGCCGTCGCGGTCGAGCAGGAACTCGACCGTGCCGGCGCCGCGGTAGCCGACCTCGCGCGCTACCGACACGGCGACTTCGCCCATGCGCCGGCGCAGCACGGGAGACACGGCGGGCGAGGGCGCCTCCTCGACCACCTTCTGGTGGCGCCGCTGCAGCGAGCAGTCGCGCTCGCCGAGATGGATGACGTGGCCGTGGCCGTCGGCGAAGACCTGGATCTCGACGTGGCGCGCGCGCTCGACGGCGCGCTCGATCAGCAGCCGCGTGTCGCCGAACGCGGCCCCGGCTTCGGCTGCGGCCGATGCCAGCGCCGAGTCGAGTCCGGCCGCGTCGGCGACGAGCCGCATGCCGCGCCCGCCGCCGCCGGCGACGGCCTTGACCATGAGCGGATAGCCGAGCCGTCCGGCTTCGCGGCGCAGCGTCGCTCCGTCCTGAGCCGCACCGTCGTAGCCCGGCAGCACCGGCACGCCGGCGTCGCGCATGCGCTGGCGCGCGGCCGACTTGTCGCCGAGGGCGCGCATCGCTGCGGCAGGCGGGCCGACCCACACCTTGCCGGCCGCGTCGACCGCGTCGGCGAAGTCGGCGTTCTCGCTCAGGAAGCCGTAGCCGGGATGGATTGCTTCTGCATCCGAGGCGACCGCGGCGGCGACGATCCGGTCGATGCGCAGGTACGAATCGGCGGCGCGCTCGCCGCCGATCGCGATGGCGCGATCGCACGACGACAGGTACGGCGCGTCGCGGTCCGCGTCGGAGGCGATGGCGACCGTCTCCACGCCCATCCGCCGCGCCGTGCGCGCGACGCGGGCGACGATCTCGCCGCGATTGGCGATGAGCAGCGAGGCGAGCATCGAGGCGCGACGTGTCGTCCGGCGCTCAGCCCCGCGCGGGCAGCGTGTGCATGTATTTGGCGATGATCCCGAGCATCACCTCGTCGGCACCGCCGGCGATCGAGCCGAGCCGGCCGTCGCGGTAGTGGCGCGCGACCGGGTTGTCCCAGGTGTAGCCCATGCCGCCCCAGTACTGCATGCAGGCGTCGGGCACGAGGCGCGAGAGCCGGCAGGCCTTGAGCTTGGCCATCGACGCCCACTCGGTGACGTCGGCTCCGCCCACGTATTTCTCGGTCGCCATGTAGACCAGGCCGCGCAGCGACTCGACCTCGGTCTTCAGCTCGGCGAGCTTGTAGTGGACAACCTGGTGGTCGAGCACGCTCTTGCCGAAGATCCGGCGCTCGCGCGCGTAGTCGGCGGTGAGCTGGATGCAGTTCAG
>JBBRZP010000181.1:0-7523 GCA_038236565.1 Burkholderiales bacterium
CTCGCGCGCCATCTTGATCATGCGTTTCTGCAACGCCGGCACGGCCGCGTTGCCGACCTCGACGGCGAGGTCGCCCCGCGCGACCATGATCCCGTCGCTCGCGCGCAGGATCGACTCGAGCACCGGGATCGCCTCGCTGCGCTCGATCTTGGCGATCATCTGCGGCTTGTGGCGCCACTTCTCGCCGGCGACGTTGCCGAGCTGGCGCGCCATCTCCATGTCGGTGGCGCTCTTCGGAAAGCTCACCGCGAGGTACTCGCACTGGAACGACATCGCGGTCTTGATGTCGTCCATGTCCTTGGCCGTCAGCGCCGGCGCTGTCAGGCCGCCGCCGGCCTTGTTGATGCCCTTGTTGTTCGAGAGCTCGCCGCCGACGACGACCGTCGTGTGCACTTCCTCGCCGCGCACCGAGTCGACGACCAGGCGCAGCAGCCCGTCGTTGAGGAGCAGCGTGTCGCCGGGGCGAACGTCGCGCGGCAGCTCCTTGTAGTCGAGACCGACGCGCGCGCTCGTGCCGAGCTCGGTCCAGGCGGCGTCGAGGACGAGCTTCTCGCCCATCACGAGCATCGTCTTGCCGCCCTCGATCTTGCCGACGCGGATCTTCGGGCCCTGCAGGTCGGCCATGATCGCGACCTGCTTGCCGACGCGGCCGGCGACCTCGCGCACGAGCGTGGCGCGGTCGATGTGGTCCTGCGCCGAGCCGTGCGAGAAATTGAGGCGGACGACGTCGACGCCGGCGCGGATCATTCGCTCGAGCACCTCGGGCGAGCTCGACGCCGGACCGAGCGTGGCGACGATCTTGGTGGCGCGCGGAACGCTGGCGTCGCTCATGCCACAGCCACTCCGGCAGCGCGCCGCTCGAGGATCTCGAGCGCCGGCAGCGTCTTGCCCTCGAGCATCTCGAGGAAGGCGCCGCCGCCGGTCGAGATGTAGTCGATGTCGCCGGCGATGCCGTACTTGTCGATCGCCGCCAGCGTATCGCCGCCGCCGGCCAGGCTGAACGCCGGCGAGTGCGCGATCGCGCGGGCGATCGTCTCCGTGCCCTTGGCGAAGGCGTCGAACTCGAACACGCCGACCGGGCCGTTCCAGACGATCGTGCCGGCCGACTGCAGGATCGCCGCCAGGCTCTCCGCTGTCTTCGGACCGATGTCGAGGATCAGGTCGTCGGCGCTGACGTCGGCGACGGCCTTGACCGTCGCCGCGGCGCCGACCTTGAACTCGTGCGCGACGACGACGTCGACCGGGATCGGCACGTCGGCGCCGCGCGCGCGCATCGCATCGATCACGGCGCGCGCCTCGCCGACCAGCGACGCTTCCGCCAGGCTCTTGCCGATCGGCATTCCCTCGGCGAGCAGGAAGGTGTTGGCGATGCCGCCGCCGACGATCAGCCGGTCCACTTTCTGCGCCAGGGTCTGCAGCACGAGCAGCTTGGTCGAGACCTTGCTGCCGGCGACGATCGCCACGAGCGGCCGCTTCGGATGCGCGAGCGCCTGCGTGATCGCGTCGATCTCGGCCGAGAGCAGCGGGCCGGCGCAGGCGACGGGCGCGAACTCGGCGATGCCGTAGGTCGAAGCCTCGGCGCGGTGCGCGGTGCCGAACGCGTCGTTGACGAAGATGTCGCAGAGTGCCGCCATCTTCTTCGCGAGGACCGGGTCGTTCTTCTTCTCGCCCTTGTTGAGGCGGCAGTTCTCGAGCAGCACGACCTGCCCCGGCTCGACGTCGACGCCATCGACCCAGTCGGTCCTCAGCGGCACGTCGCGGCCGAGCAGCTCGCCCAGCCGCGCCGCGACCGGCGCCAGCGAGTCGGCGGGCTTGGGCTGGCCTTCGGTGGGCCGGCCGAGGTGAGAGGTGACCATCACCGCGGCGCCGGCGCCGAGCGCCATCTCGATCGCTGGCACCGAAGCGCGGATGCGCGTGTCTTCGGTGATGCGGCCCTCGTCGTCCTGCGGCACGTTGAGATCGGCGCGGATGAAGACACGGCGGCCCGAGGCCTTTCCGGCGGCGATCAGGTCAGCGAAGCGGAGAACGTTCATTCAGGCAGGCGTCGAAGGGTCGCGCATTTTACGTTTGAGTTCCGTTCGCTCCGATTTCACCCCGGACCGCGGCGCGGCCCGTATCACCCCGTGCCTGCTTCGCCCATCGGCGCGGCCGTCCACGGAGATCCGTCATGCCTGTCCGAATCGTTCTCTTGCTGGCCGCGCTTGCGGCTGTCGCCAGCGCGCATGCGCAGCTCGCACCAGCACCGGTCGCGCGGGCGCCCGTTCTCCGGGTAAGCGGGGCCGAGCAGCCAGTGCGGCTCGCCGCGCTGAAGGTCGACGTCGAGGTCGCCGGCGGCGCGGTCGAGACGCGCGTGCGCATGGTCTTCTTCAACCCGAACGCGCGCACGCTCGAAGGCAAGCTCCAGTTTCCACTCGCGCCGGGCCAGATCGTGAGCGGCTTCGCGCTCGACGTCGACGGCCGCATGCGCACCGCGGTGCCGGTCGACAAGGCGCGCGCCCAGCAGGTGTTCGAGGACATCTCGCGCCGCCGGGTCGACCCGGGCCTGCTGCAGACGACGACGGGCAACAACTACGAGCTGCGCATCTACCCGCTGCCGCCCGGCACGACGCGCACGGTCGAGCTCACGATCGTCGAGGCGGCCTCGGCGCAGCTGCGCATACCGCTCGGCTATGCCGATCGCGTCGCCGCGTTCGATCTCTCGCTGCGGCTGCCGGGCGCAACCGCGGCGCCGGAGCTGGCGGGCGCGAGCACGCTCGGCCTGCGCTTCGAGCGCCTGTCGGGCGGCGGCTTCGCTGCGCGATCGACGGGCGTCGACACGGCCCTGCCCAGCGCGCCGCTGGTCGTGCGCCTGCCGCAGCCTGCCGCCGGCACGACCACCGTCGCGACCGAGGAGCGCGCCGGCCAGGGCTACTTCACGATCGAGATGCCGATCGACGGCCGCACCGCGCCGCGGCCGCTGGCGCGTCGCGTGCAGATCGTCTGGGACGCGTCCGGCTCGGCGGCGAACCGCCAGCTCGACCGCGAGCTGGCGCTGCTCGACGCCTACTTCGCCGCGGTGCGCGAGACGAGCGTGAACCTCGTCCGCGTGTCCGACACGGTATCGCTGCCCGAGCGCTTCGACGTCCGCGACGGCGACTGGCGCGCTCTGCGCGTTGCCCTCGAGGCAACGCGCTACGACGGCGCGAGCAACCTCGGCGCGGTCCGCCACGACGGCGTGTCGACCGAGGCGCTCTGGTTCAGCGACGGCCTCGCGACCTACGGCGAGCCGTGGAAGCTCGCCTTCCCGGTGCCGGTGTACGCGATCAGCAGCGCCTCCAGCAGCGACCCGGCGGCCTTGCAGAAGATCGCCGACGCGAGCGGCGGCACGAGCATCGACCTCGGCGCGCTGACTCGCCGCGGCGCGGCCGACGCCCTCCTGCGACGCGGCGCCCGGCTGGTCGAGGCGCATGCGTTCGGCGCGAAGGAGATCGTCTTGCAGTCGCCCGGGGCGGCGCCGGGACGCGTCCTCGTCGCCGGTGTCCTCACCGGCCCGAGCGCGGAGGTCACGCTGCGCTTGCGCGACAGCGCCGGCACCGTGACGACGCGCGTCGTCGCCGTGAAGGCCGGACAGAACGCATCGCGGCTGGCGGCGCTGCAATGGGCGCGCCTCAGCCTCGCCTCGCTCGAAGGCGAGTCGCGCACCAACACCGTCCGCCTGCGCGAGCTCGGCAAGCGCTTCGCGCTGGCGACGCGCGAGACCTCGCTGATCGTGCTCGAGCAGGTCGACGACTACGTCAGGAACGAGATCGAGCCGCCGCCCGAGCTGCGCGCCGAGTACGACCGGCTGGCCGCGACTGCGGTCCGTCGCCGCGGCGAGAGCGAAGCGGCCCGGGTGGCGCAACTCGTGCGCCGCTTCGAGGTGCGCGTCGCATGGTGGGGCCGCGACTTCCCGAAGGACGATCCGGTCGCGCCACTGCAGGTGGCGAAGTCGTCGGCGCCGCGTCCGGTGGGATCGCTCGCCGCGCCGGCCGAGGCGAGCCGACGCGAACGCAGCGACGCGGCGCGCGAGTCCAAGGACGAGCGTCTGCGCCAGGGGCCGAGCGGGCCGCCGCCGTCCACCATCGCGGCAGCGGGCAACGCCCGGGCGCTCGACGCCCCGAAGAAGGCCGGCGGCGGCAACGAGGCGGCGCCGGCGACGATCACGATCGCCCTCACGCCGGCCGCGAACGCCAGCGGCGCGATCAAGCGGCTGCAGTCGGCGCGACCCGAGGAATGGCAGGCGATCTACTTCGACGAGCGGCGCGCCAACGAGGCCAGCGTCGGGTTCTTCCTCGACGCCGCCGAGTTCTTCATCGCGCAAGGCAGGACGGCGTTCGGCCTGCGCGCGCTCTCGAACCTGGCCGAGATGGACCTGCAGAACCGCCAGGTGCTGCGCCTGCTTGCCTACCGCCTGCAGCAGGCCGGGCAGACGTCGCTCGCGGTGCCGATCTTCGAGCGCGTGCTCGTGCTGGCGCCGAACGAGCCGCAGTCGCACCGAGACCTCGGCCTGGCGCTCGCCGACGCCGGACAGGCCCAGGGCGCGGTCGAGCAGCTCTACGCGGTCGCGACCGGCGCCTGGGACGGGCGCTTCCCCGACGTCGACCTGATCGCGCTGACGGAGATGAACGCCGTCGTCGACAAGGCGAGCCGGGCCGGCAAGCCGGTCGACACGAAGGCGATCGAGCCGCGCCTGCTCAGGAACCTGCCGCTCGACGTGCGCGTCGTGCTCGCCTGGGACGCCGACAACACCGACGTCGACCTGCACGTGATCGATCCGAACGGCGAAGAGGTCTTCTTCGGCCACAACGCGTCGTACCAGGGCGGCGCGATCACGCGCGACGCGACCGGCGGCTACGGCCCCGAGGAGTTCGCGCTCAGGCTCGCCAAGCCGGGCAAGTACCGGATCGAAGCGAACTTCTTCGGCCACCGGCAGCAGGTGCTGACGTCGGGCACGGGGCTGATGCTGTGGCTCTCGAGCGGCTTCGGCACGCCGGCGCAGCAGGACCGTCGCACGACGATCCGCGTGCGCAGCGAGCGCGGCGAGCGTGTCGTCGTCGGCGAGTTCGAGGTGAAGCCGCGCGGCGCGGCGGGCGGCTAGGGCCTGTCGACAGGCCTAGGGCTTGCCCTGGGCCTGCGCGGTGAGCTGCGGCGTGACCGGCTCGATCTTGTTCTCGCGCATGTAGTCGTTCATGTCGCGCCAGCCGGCGAAGACGGCGGCGCGGTCGGCCTTCTTGTAGATCGCGAAGCAGTCCTCGATGGCGCGGCCGGCATGGCGGCATGCCGAGCCGACGGCCTTGCCGTCGGCGTCGCGGGCAGCCGCGAGCTTCTCGGGCGACTCGATGCCGAGCATGTCGCAGGCGCTGAGCGGCACCAGGGCAGTGAGGGCCAGGACGAGGGCGAAGGCGGGACGGCGCATGGGACGACGAGGGAGTTCGTCCTCTATTTCGGCGCCTGCGCGCCAAGCTTGAGGCCGGCGCGTCGACCGGCGATGGTCAGCCCGGCGATGCCGGCGGATGGTCGGGTAGCGCGTCGAAGATCGCGCCGATGCGCGGCGCCCGGCCGCGCAGGAAGGCGTCGGCGGCGAGGCGCCGGCCGCCGGGCCGCTGCAGCTCGGTGAGGGCGAGCAGGCCCTCGCCGCACGCCACGGTGAGCGCGCCGGCATCGACCCCGACGATCTCGCCCGGCCGGCCGCCGCCGCGAACGACGACGCCGCGCCAGCAGGTGATCGTCTCGCCCTCGACCGTGCCGCGCGCGCCCGGCGCGGGGTCGAAGGCGCGCAGGCGCCGCTCGATCGTCGCGGCGGGCTCGCGCCAGTCGATCGCCGCTTCGCGCTTGTCGATCTTGCGCGCGTAGGTCACGCCTGCGTCGGGCTGCGGCCGGCCGGCGAGCGGCGCCTTGTCGAGCGCCGCCAGCGCTTCGACGATGCGCTCGGCACCGAGCGCGGCCAGGCGCTCCTGCAGCGATCCCGAGGTCGCGCCGGGGCCGATCTCGACCGAGTCGCCGAGCAGCATCGCGCCGGTGTCGAGCCCGGCGTCCATCTGCATGATCGTGACGCCGGTGACGTCGTCGCCCGCCTCGATGGCGCGCTGGATCGGCGCCGCGCCGCGCCAGCGCGGCAGGAGCGAGGCGTGGATGTTGAGGCAGCCGTGGCGCGGCAGGTCGAGCACGTCCTGCGGCAGGATCAGGCCATAGGCGGCAACGACCATCGCGTCGGGCGCCGCGTGCGCCAGGGCGTCGCGGGCGGCGCGGGCGTCGTCGCCGAAGCGGCCGTCGAGGCGAAGGCCGCGCGGCTGGGCGACGGCGATGCCGTGCTCGAGCGCGAACGACTTGACCGGCGAGGCGACGAGCTTCATGCCGCGACCTGCCGGCCGATCGGGCTGGCTCAGGACGAGAGCCACCTCGAAGCCGGCGGCGTGGATCCGCGCCAGCGCGACGCGCGCGAACTCGGGCGTGCCGGCGAAGACGATGCACATCGGGGCGCGGGCGCGCCCTAGGCGCGGGCCTCGTCGCGCGTCTTCTTCAGCATCCGCGTCTTGATGCGCGTGCGCTTGAGCGGGCTCAGGTACTCGACGAAGACCTTGCCCAGCAGGTGATCCATCTCGTGCTGCACGGCGACGGCCAGGAGCCCTTCGGCGTCGAACTCGCGCGACGCGCCCGAGCCATCGAGCGCGCGCACGCGCACGCGGGTGTGGCGTTCGACGCGGTCGTAGATCTCCGGCACCGACAGGCACCCTTCCTCGGACACCGTCATCTCGTCGCTGGTCTCGATCAGCTCCGGGTTGATGAGCACGAGCGGCTCGTCGTGGCCGTCGGAGGTGTCGATCACGATCACGCGCTCGTGCTGATCGACCTGTGTCGCGGCCAGGCCGACGCCTTCGGCGTCGTACATCGTCTCGAGCATGTCGTCGACGAGCTGGCGGATGCGCACATCGACATCGGCGACGGGCCGGGCGACTTTGTGGAGGCGGGGATCGGGGTAACGGAGGATGTCGAGCTTGGCCATTTGTGACGATTCGATTCAGGGCGGGGCGACTGTGGATGCCGCGCAACGAAAAGAGGTGAGAAAGGTCTCACGCATGGCTTCGCAGATGGCGCACTTTCGTTGCGATATCAATGCTTTATGGGCAGAATCTGCGAAACCAAATGAGATTTTGGCCGAACCGCGAAAAGGCATTTCGAGCCGGCGCGGAAGACCTTTCGGATCGTCCACGCGAAGGCCCCCGCCTCGCTCCACGAGACTTCCTGCATGAGCCGTCGAATTCTCCCCGCAGTGCCCCCTCTTGGGCAATTCCTTCGGCAACTCGCCGTCTTCGGGCTCGGCTCGATGCTCGTCGCCACCGCCGGGGTCGCGGCCGAGCCCAACTTCCCGATCACGCAGCAGCAGCGCAACACCGCGCAGCGCGCCGCCGAAGCCGGCGTGCCGCTGTCCGAGATCAACCCGAACGCGCCAGACGTCTACACCGTCAAGAGCCACGACACGCTCTGGGACATCTCCAAGATGTACC
>JBBRZP010000182.1:0-7368 GCA_038236565.1 Burkholderiales bacterium
CAAGAAGATCGGCGAGCTGCGTGTGCCCGAGCCGCTGATCCAGCGCATGCGAGCGTCTCCCTGCCTCTGGCTCGAGCTGCCGCTGCAAGCCCGGGTCGAGCTGCTGATCGACGAGTACTCGTTCTTCGTCGCCGACACGGCGGCCTTCTGCACGCGGCTCGACGCCCTGCGCGCGCTGCGCGGCAACGAGGTCGTCGATGCGTGGCAGGACGCGGCGCGCGCGGGTCGCACCGCCGAGGTCGTGCGCGATCTTCTCGTCGCTCATTACGACCCGATCTACCTGCAGTCGATGCGCCGCAACTTCGCCGGTCTGACCGCGCCTCGCTGCGTGCTGGCCTGGGATGGCAGCGCCGATCGCTTGCAAGCGTGCTCAGCGCAGGCGATCGCGTCGTAAGCGGCTTGCACGCTGGCTGGGTCGAAAAAAAGAGCGCGTCGCGGCGCCGTCCTCTGTTCGAGCGTCGACAGCGCCTCTACAGGTGTGCCAGCCAGGCCGCGAGCGCTTCCGAGCCGCCGATCAGCTTGCCGCCGACGAACACCTGCGGAACGGTCTGCGCCTTCGCGATCGCGCCAAGCGCCTTGCTGCGGATGGTGTGCGGCAGCGGCACCTCGGCGAAGTCGATGCCGGCATCTTTCAGCATCTGCTTGGCCTTGAGGCAGAACGGACAGCCCTCGCGCGTCAGCATCGCCACCGGCTCGGGCACCGAAGCCGTCGGGTCGATGTAGTGGAGCATCGTGTCGGCGTCCGACACCTCGAACGGGTCGCCGGGCTTGTTCGGCTCGAGGAACATCTTCTCGATCTTCCTGTCGCGCACCAGCATCGAGTAGCGCCACGAGCGCTTGCCGAAGTTGAGGTCGCTCTTGTCGACCAGCAGTCCCATCGCCTCGGTGAATGCGCCGTTGCCATCGGGAAGGAGGAGCACGTTCCCGGCCTCCTGGTCCTTGCCCCACTCCTCCATCACGAACGGATCGTTGACCGAGACGCAGACGATCGAGTCGATTCCGCTCTTGCGGAACACCGGCGCAAGCTCGTTGTAGCGCGGCAGATGCGTCGAGGAGCAGGTCGGCGTGAACGCGCCCGGCAGCGAGAAGACGATGACGTTCTTGCCGGCAAAGAGGTCGTCGGTCGTCACGGTCGCCCAGTCGCCGTCGCGGCGGATCCTGAACGTGACGTCGGGGACGCTCTGCCCCTCGCGATTGGAAAGCTGCGGGTCGGCCATTGGATCATCGTGAAGAGCTGCGATGGGGAATCTTGCAGCAATTCGCGCGCCCGTGTGCGCGTCGCCCCTTCAGCCCATGTGCAGGCCGCCGTTGACCGAGAAGTCGGCACCGGTCGCAAAGCCCGACTCGTCCGACGCGACCCACGACACCATCGATGCGATGTCCTGCGGCGTGCCCAGGCGCTTGACGGGGATGCCGGAGACGATCTTGTCGAGCACCTCCTGACGGATCGCCTTGACCATGTCGGTCGCGATGTAGCCCGGGCTCACGGTGTTGACGGTGACGCCCTTGCTCGCCACCTCCTGCGCCAGCGCCATCGTGAAGCCGTGCATGCCGGCCTTGGCAGCCGAGTAGTTGGTCTGGCCGAACTGGCCCTTCTCGCCGTTCACCGACGAGATGTTGATGATCCGGCCCCAGCCGCGATCGACCATGTCGTCGATCACCTGCTTGGTGACGTTGAAGAGGCTCGTGAGGTTGGTCTCGATGACCGCGTCCCAGTCGGCGCGGGTCATCTTGCGGAACATTCCGTCGCGCGTGATGCCGGCGTTGTTGACGAGGACGTCGACCGGCCCGTGCTCCGCGCGCACCTTCTGGAACGCGGCGACGGTCGAGTCCCAGTCGCCGACGTTGCCGACCGAGCCGTGGAACGTGAAGCCGAGCACCGACTGCTCGCCGAGCCACTTGGCGTGATCGCGGCTCGGACCGCAGCCGGCGATCACCGTGAAGCCGTCCTTGTGAAGGCGCTGGCACAGGGACGTGCCGATGCCACCCATCCCTCCCGTGACGTATGCGATCTTCGTCTTGATGGCCATGATGTGATCCGAAGGGTCAGCGTTCGACGCACAAGGCAACGCCCATGCCGCCGCCGATGCAGAGCGAGGCGATGCCCTTCTTGGCGTCGCGCTTGCCCATCTCGTGCAGCAGCGTCACCAGGATGCGGCAGCCCGAGGCGCCGATCGGGTGGCCGATGGCGATCGCGCCGCCGTTGACGTTGACCTTGCTCGTGTCCCAGCCCATCTCGCTGTTGACGGCGCAGGCCTGCGCCGCGAAGGCCTCGTTGATCTCGAGCAGGTCGAGGTCCTGCGGCTTCCAGCCGGCGCGCTCGAGCGCCTTCTTCGAGGCCGGCACCGGGCCCATGCCCATGATCGACGGATCGAGCGCGACGGTCGCGTAGCTGGCGATCCGCGCCAGCGGCGTCAGGCCGAGCTGCTGGGCGCGCTTGGCGGTCATGACGACGACGGCGGCGGCGCCGTCGTTGAGGCCCGACGCGTTGCCTGCCGTCACCGTGCCAGCCTTGTCGAAGGCGGGCCTGAGGCCGGCGAGCGCTTCGGCGCTGGTCTTCTTGTTGATGAACTCGTCGGCGGCGAAGACGATCGGATCGCCCTTCTTCTGCGCGATCGAAAACGGCACGATCTCGTCCTTGAAGCGGCCGCCTTCCTGCGCCGCGGCCGCCTTCTGCTGCGAGCCGAGGGCGAGCGCATCCTGCTTGTCGCGGCTGACGTCGTACTTCTTGGCGACGTTCTCGGCCGTCGTGCCCATGTGGTACTTGTTGTAGACGTCCCAGAGGCCGTCGACGATCATGGTGTCGACGAGCTTCCAGTCGCCCATGCGCTGGCCGTCGCGGGAGCCCGGCAGCACGTGCGGCGCCATGCTCATGTTCTCCTGGCCGCCGGCAATGCCGATCTCGTAGTCGCCGTCGCGGATCGCCTGCGCCGCGAGCATCACGGCCTTCAGTCCGGAGCCGCAGACCGCGTTGATCGTCAGCGCCGGAACGCTCTGCGGCAGGCCGCTCTTGATCACGGACTGTCGTGCCGGGTTCTGGCCCGAGCCTGCGGCGAGCACCTGGCCGAGGATGACCTCGCCGATCTGGTCGCCCGAGAGCTTCGCGCGCTCGAGGAGGCTGGCGATGACGGCCGCGCCGAGCTCGGGCGCCGGCGTCTTCGCGAGCGAGCCGCCGAATTTGCCGACCGCCGTGCGGGCGGCTGCGACGATGACGATGTCGGTGGTCATGGACCTCTCCAGTCAGTGGACGATGGTTGGCCGGCGCGGTGAACGCTCAGGCCTTTTCTTTGACGTAGCGACCCGGCGCAGGCTCGATCGCCTTGTGCTTCGCGCTGCCCGGCTTCTTCGGCGCGGCGATCTGCTTGCCGCCGAAGGGCGCGAGCCACTTCGACCAGTCCGTCCACCAGCTTCCGGGGTGCTCGACGGCGTGGGCGAACCACTCGTCCGGCGAGTCGGGCAAGGCCGGCGTCGCGCCGATCCAGTGGCTGCGCTTCTTCTTGAGCGGCGGGTTGATCACGCCGGCGATGTGGCCCGACGCGCCGAGCACGAACCGGCGCCTGCCCTTCAGCACCTTCGTGCTCCGATAGGCGCCGTGCCACGGCACGATGTGGTCCTCGCGCGAGGCGTAGAGATAGGTGGGCAGATCGATGCTCGCCAGGTCGATCGGCATGCCGCAGACGCGGGCCTTGCCCGGCACGACCAGGTTGTTCTCGAGGTAGGTGTTGCGCAGGTACCAGCAGTACATCGGCCCGGGCAGGTTGGTGCCGTCGCCGTTCCAGTAGAGCAGGTCGAACGGCGGCGGCGCCTCCCCCTTCAGGTAGCTGCCGACGACGTAGTTCCAGACCAGGTCGTTCGGGCGCAGGAAGCTGAACGTCGTCGCCAGCTCCTGGCCTTTCAGCAGGTTGCCGCCGCCCGGGCTCTCGGCGCCGAGCGTCATCTCGCGCAGGCGCACTGCCGGCTCGTCGATGAAGATGTCGAGGATGCCGGTGTCGCTGAAGTCGAGGAAGGACGTGAGCAGCGTCAGGCTCGCGACCGGACGCTCGCCGCGCGCCGCGAGCACCGCCAGCGCCGTCGCCAGCAGCGTGCCGCCGATGCAGAAGCCGAGCGTGTTGATCTGCGCCTGTCCGGTGATCTCGCGCACCAGGCCGATCGCCTCGATCACCGCATGCTCGACGTAGTCGTCCCAGGTGCGCTGGGCGATGTCCTCGCCGGCGTTCTTCCAGCTGATCACGAAGACGCGGTGGCCCTCGGCGACGGTGTAGCGGATGAACGAGTTCTCGGGCTGCAGGTCGAGGATGTAGTACTTGTTGATGCACGGCGGCACGAACAGCATCGGCCGCTCGTGCACCTTGGCCGTGAGCGGCGCGTACTCGAGGAGCTGGAAGAACTCGTTCTCGAAGACCACCGAGCCGGCGGTCGTCGCGACGTTGCGACCGACCTCGAAGGCGCTCTCGTCGGTCTGCGAGACGCGGCCGCGCTGGGTGTCGTTCCAGAGCTGCGCGGCACCGTGGACCAGGCTGTCGCCGCCGGTTTCGATGGCCTTCTTCTGCGCTTCGGGGTTGAGCGCGAGGTAGTTGCTCGGCGACGCGGCGTCGATCCACTGGAGCACGGCGAAGCGGATCCGCGCCCGCGTCTTCCCGTCGCCCTGGAGGCTCTCGGCCAGCTTCGTCATCGTCCGTGCGTTGAGCAGGTACAGCTCGGCGAGGAAGGCCGACGACGGCTGCGCTGCCCATTCGCCAGCGGCAAAGCGGCGGTCGGCGATCGGCGCGTGCTTGCCGGGCGGCTGGAGCATGCGGTTCCAGATCGCGCCCGCCTCCGTCATGTAGTCGCGCTGCGATGCGGCGAGCACCTCGGGGGGCAGGCCGAGGCCGACGAGCGGCGCCCAGGCGTCGGCGAGTCCCGGCACGGCGGACTGCGCCGGTGCATCCTTCGTCACCGGCGCGGTGGGCGGCTTCGCCGTCCTCGTGGCGCCGGTCGAAGCCTTGCGGCTCGTCTTCGTGGCCGCACGGGTCGCCGCGGCAGAGGAGGTGCCCGAAGTACGCAAATTCGCCATCCGGGCATTATCGTGCCGCGCGATCGGCGCGCCTTGAGAACAATCATGTACTTGCTGGCCATCGCGTGGCTGTACGTCGTCGTGCTGATGGCGCTCGCCGAGGGCACTGCGGCGAACGGCAGCTGGCTCGGCGCGGCCGTCACCTTCGCCCTCTACGGCGCGCTACCGCTGGGCATCGCGCTCTACCTGTTCGGAACGCCCGCGCGCCGCGCGGCACGCCGCCGCGCCGAGTCCTCAGCTGGCGTCGATCCAGACCGCGGCGGCCATCCGGCCGGTGACGCCGTCGCGCCGGAACGAAAAGAACCGTGACGGCTCGGAGACGGTGCACCAGCGGCCTCCCTCGATGCGACCGACGCCGGCGGCGGCGAGGCGGTCGCGGGTGATGCCCGGCAGGTCGGCGAGCCACTTTCCCGGCGCGCGGGCCACGAAGCGCGTCGACGATCCTGACGACGCAGTGCCCGGATCGACGCCGAACGCAGCGAGCACGTCGGCACCGACCTCGAATGCATCGGGGCCGATGCACGCTCCCAACCACGCGTGAAGCTCCCGCGGCGCGCAGACCGCAGCCGCGCAGACGGCGGCCACCGCCGCCTCGACGACGCCGCCGGCGAGTCCGCGCCAGCCCGCATGCGCCGCGCCGACCGCACGACCGTCGGGCGCGGCCAGCAGCACCGGCAGGCAGTCGGCGACCTGGACGACGCATGCGACGCCCGGCTCGGTCGTCACGCAGGCATCGGCCTCGTGGACCGGCGAGTCGGCGCGCGCGTCGGCGCGTCCGACGCGCAGCACGCGCGTACCGTGGACCTGGCGCATGAACACCGCGCTCGCGCCGATGGCATCGGCCAGCAGCGCCCGGTTGGCTGCGACCGCCTCGGGGGCATCGCCGACCGCGCTGCCGACATTCATCGACGCGTAGGGCGCGACGCCGCGGCCGCCGCGCCGGGTCGTCATCAGCGCGCCGACGCGCGCGACGCGCCAGTCGGGCGCGAGCCAGTCGGCGTCGACGCTCACGTCGCGTCGGGACAGGCCGACGGCTGGGTCGTGCTGAACGCGGTCTCGGCCATGCACGCGTCGAAGACGCGCATCACCGTCGGCACGTGGTCGAGGCGGCACGCCATGCGCTGGGCATTGAAGATCTGCGGCACGAGGCAGCAGTCGGCCAGGCCGGGCGTGTCGCCGTGGCAGAAGCGACCCGTCGCCGGATCGCCGGCGAGCTGGCGCTCGACGACCTCGAGGCCGGTCTCGACCCAGTGCCGGTACCAGCGGTCCTTGTCGTCCGCCGAGACCTTCATCTCGCCTTGCAGGTAGCGCAGGACGCGCAGGTTGTCGATCGGATGGATCTCGCACGCGATGTCGAGCGCGATCGTGCGGACGCGGGCGCGGCCCAGGGCGTCCTTCGGCAGCAGCGGTGCGCCGCCGACCGTCTCGTCGAGGTACTCGATGATCGCGAGCGACTGCGTCAGCGTCGGGCCGGGCGCGCCGTCGACGCCGTCGAGGACGAGCGCCGGCACGAGCTGCGCCGGAGCGACCGCGCGAAAGGCCGGCGCCAGGTGCTCGCTCTTGACGAGGTGGACCGGCACGTACTCGAACGGCACGCCCTTCAACGCCAGCGCGATCCGGACGCGGTACGACGCCGACGAGCGGAAGTAGCTGTAGAGCTGCACGACGTGTCTCGCCCCGCGACCGCTCAGACGATCTGCACGTTCAGCCGGCCGACTCCCGGGACCTCGCCCGTGAGCGCGTCGCCCCGCACCACGGCGGCGACGCCCTCGGGCGTGCCCGTGAAGATCAGGTCGCCCGGCTGCAGCTCCCATGCGGCGGAGAGGTGCTCGATGATCTCGGCGATGCTCCAGATCAGCTTGCCGATCGTGCTCGCCTGGCGCGTCTTGCCGTTGACGTCGAGCTTGATCGACGTCGACGCGTCGATGCGGCACTCGGCCGCCGGCTTGATCGGCCCGATCGGCGCGGAGTGGTCGAAGCTCTTGCCGATGTCCCACGGACGGCCCTGCTTCTTGGCCTCGCCTTGCAGGTCGCGCCGCGTCATGTCGAGGCCGACGGCGTAGCCCCAGACGTGCTGCATCGCGTCGGCCGCGGCGATCGCCTTGCCGCCGGTGCCGATCGCTACGACGAGCTCGATCTCGTGATGCAGGTCCTTGGTCAGGCTCGGATACGGCATGCGGCCGGTCTCGCCCTCGGCGATCGGCAGCACGGCGCCCGCCGGCTTCATGAAGAAGAACGGCGGCTCGCGGCCGGTGAAGCCCATCTCCTTGGCGTGCTCGACGTAGTTGCGGCCGACGCAGTAGATGCGGTGGACG
>JBBRZP010000183.1:0-7298 GCA_038236565.1 Burkholderiales bacterium
AGCGTCTTGTCGACCACGCCGCCGGTGACACCCTTCATCGGGTTCGGCTTGACGTGCTTCTTGACGACGTTGACCCCCTCGACGACCAGGCGGTCCTCGTCGACGCGCGACAGCACGGTGCCGCGGCGGCCCTTGTCGCGGCCGGTCAGCACGATCACCTGGTCGCCCTTACGAATCTTGTTCATCGCGAATATTCCTGATCAGCGACTGCGCTCAGAGCACTTCCGGCGCGAGCGAGACGATCTTCATGAAGCGCTCGGTGCGCAGCTCGCGCGTGACCGGCCCGAAGATGCGGGTGCCGATCGGCTCGAGCTTGGCGTTCAGCAGCACGGCGGCGTTGCCGTCGAACTTGACGAGCGAGCCGTCCTGGCGGCGCACGCCCTTGGCGGTGCGAACGACGACGGCCGAGTAGACCTCGCCCTTCTTCACGCGCCCGCGCGGCGCCGCTTCCTTGATCGACACCTTGATGACGTCACCGATCGCGGCGTAGCGGCGCTTCGAGCCGCCGAGCACCTTGATGCACATGACGGACTTGGCGCCCGTGTTGTCGGCGACGTCGAGCCGCGACTGCATTTGAATCATGTTGTCCTTCTTCCCAACTTGGCCGCCGAACGGACGAGCCGTCTGGCGATCAGTCTTGGGCCCCGCGCGGGGGTTTGAATTCGAGCGCTTCGATCCGCGTCCCGGGCCGTTCCCGGCCCAAATCCGCTAGCGAAGCCGAAGATTATCGCCCGGCTGGCGATTTCCTGTCAAACGATCGGCGTTCAGCCCTTCAGCTGTCGCGCCTGGGCGACCAAGGTCTTGGCGTCGCTCACCTCGAACTTGCCCGGCGCCTCGATGTTGAGCGCCTTGACGACGCCGTCCTTGACGAGCATCGAATAGCGCTGCGAGCGCACGCCCATGCCGCGCGCCGTGAGGTCGAACGTCAGGCCGGTCGCCTTGGCGAAGTCGGCACTGCCGTCGGCCATCATGCGGACCTTGCCCGCCGATTTCTGGTCGCGCCCCCAGGCGCCCATCACGAACGGATCGTTGACGGAGACGCACCAGATCTCGTCGACGCCGGCCGCCTTCAGTGCGCCGGCTTCCTCGAGGTAACCAGGCACGTGCTTGGCCGAGCAGGTCGGCGTGAAGGCGCCGGGCAGGCCGAAGATCGCGATCGTCTTGCCGGCGCTCGTCTTCTCGACGTCGAAGCTGTTCGGGCCGATCGAGCAGCCGTTGCCCTCGACCTCGACGAATTCCTGGAGGCTGCCCGCGGGCAGCTTGTCACCGACTTTGATCATCATTGGACTCGTTTGCTCGAAAGGCACGGACACGCAGGGTCAGACCGTGATGCCCTTTTGCACCAGGCGCGTCACGACCCACGCCTTGGTCTTCGAGATCGGCCGGCTCTCGGCGATCTCGACGACGTCGCCCGTCTTGTATTCGTCGTTCTCGTCGTGCGCGTGGTACTTGCTCGACTTGGCGACGATCTTGCCGTAGAGCTCGTGCTTGGTGCGACGCTCGATCAGGACGGTGATCGTCTTCGAGCGCTTGTCGCTCACGACCTTGCCGATCAGGGTGCGCGTGTTCTTGGCGCGCGGCGCGGCCGCTGCAGCGGCCGCCGCGGGCTCGGCGCTCGTGTTCACCTCGGCGTTCATGTCTTGGCTCCAGTCTTCTTGGCGGCGGGCTTCTTGCCGGATGCGGCCAGCTTCTGCTCGGTCTGGATGGTCTTCGCGCGGGCGATGTCGCGCCGCGTGTTGCCGAGCTGCGAATGGTTGGTGAGTTGCTGCGTCGCCTTCTGCATGCGCAGGCCGAAATGGGCTTTGAGCAGTTCGCTCACTTCCTTCTCGAGGCCGGCAGCGTCCTTGGCGCGGAGGTCAGACGTCTTCATGGGTAGTCCTTGTCACGCGTCGATCAGGCGCCGACCTGGCGCATGACGAACGTGGTCTTGAGCGGCAGCTTCGCCGAGGCGAGCAAGAACGCTTCGCGCGCCAGCTCTTCCGGCACGCCGTTGATCTCGTAGAGCACCTTGCCGGGCTGGATCTCGGCGACGTAGTACTCGGGGTTGCCCTTGCCGTTGCCCATGCGGACCTCGGCCGGCTTCTGCGAAATGGGCTTGTCCGGAAAGATCCGGATCCAGATCCGGCCGCCGCGCTTGACGTGGCGCGAGATCGCGCGGCGAGCCGCCTCGATCTGGCGCGCCGTCAGGCGGCCGCGCTCGATGGCCTTCAGGCCGAAGTCGCCGAACGACACGTTCGCGCCGCGCGTGGCGACGCCGGTGTTGCGGCCCTTTTGTTCCTTGCGGAATTTTCTGCGTGCAGGTTGCAGCATTCTTATTCTCCTTTGCCGTCGCTCTTGCCGTCGGCGGCAGGAGCGGGCGTCGCGGCCTTGCGGACACGCTTGACGGCGGGGCCCTTCGGCGCGTCGGTGCCGGCACCCGGCACCTTCACGTCGGGCGCAGCAGCGATCGCGCCCGGATCGAGCGCCTTGTCGGTACGCTCGGTGCCGGCGGCGGCGCGCAGCGGACGCTCGCCGACTGCACCCGGACCGCCGGTGCGCGGCCGGCCACCCGGCGAGGCCGGGCCGCCCGGACGCGGACCGCGGCGGTTGCGGCGGTCGTCTTCGGCGCCCGCAGGCGTGTTGATGTTCGGGGCTTCGCCGTTGGCGAGCCGATCACCGCGATAGACCCAGCACTTGACGCCGATGACGCCGTAGGTGGTCTTCGCTTCCGAAAAGCCGTAGTCGATGTCGGCCTTCAGCGTGTGGAGCGGCACGCGACCTTCGCGGTACCACTCGCAGCGCGCGATCTCGATCCCGTTCAGGCGGCCCGACGACATCAGCTTGATGCCTTGCGCGCCCAGACGCATCGCGTTCTGCATCGCGCGCTTCATGGCGCGGCGGAACATGATCCGCTTCTCGAGCTGCTGGGTGATCGAGTCGGCGATCAGCTGTGCGTCGATCTCCGGCTTCCTGACCTCTTCGATGTTGACGGCAACCGGAACGCCCAGGCGGCGCGTCAGCTCGGCCTTGAGGTTCTCGATGTCCTCGCCCTTCTTGCCGATCACGACGCCCGGGCGTGCCGAGTAGATCGTGATGCGGGCGTTCTTGGCCGGACGCTCGATCAGGATGCGCGACACCGCGGCATTCTTGAGCCGGCCCTTGAGGTATTCGCGGACCTTCAGGTCCTCGGCGAGCATCGTCGCGAAATTCTTGTTCGACGCGTACCAGCGCGACGACCAGTTGCGCGTGACCGGGAGGCGAAATCCCGTCGGGTGAATCTTCTGTCCCATGGTGTCCTTTTCGCCTCAGTTGCCGACGGTGATGTAGATGTGCGCCGTCGGCTTGCTGATGCGGTTGCCGCGTCCCTTGGCCCGTGCCGAGAAGCGCTTGAGCGTCGTGCCCTGCTCGACGTAGATCTGCGTGATCTTCAGCTCGTCGATGTCGGCGCCGTCGTTGTGCTCGGCGTTCGCGATCGCCGATTCGAGCGCCTTCTTGATGATCCCGGCGGCCTTCTTCTGCGTGAAGTTGAGGATGTTGATCGCCTGGTCGACCTTCTTGCCGCGGACGAGGTCGGCGACGAGCCGGCCCTTGTCGGCCGAGAGGCGAACACCGCGAACGATCGATCTGGTTTCCATGGTGGCCATCCTTACTTCTTCGCAGCCTTCTTGTCGGCCGGGTGGCCCTTGAAGGTGCGGGTGAGCGCGAACTCGCCGAGCTTGTGACCGACCATCTGGTCGGTGACGTAGACCGGCACGTGCTGCTTGCCGTTGTGCACCGCAATCGTGATGCCGATGAAGTCGGGCAGGATCGTCGAGCGGCGCGACCAGGTCTTGATCGGCTTCTTGTCCTTCGTCGCGACCGCCTTCTCGACCTTCGCGGCGAGATGGTGGTCGATGAACGGACCCTTCTTGAGTGAACGCGTCATGCTCGTTCCTTACTTCTTGCGACGCGCGACGATCATCGTCTGCGTGCGCTTGTTGTTGCGCGTCCGGTAGCCCTTGGTGAGCGTGTTCCACGGCGACACCGGGGCCTGGCCCTCGCCGGTGCGGCCCTCGCCGCCGCCGTGCGGGTGGTCGACCGGATTCATCGCCACGCCGCGCACCGTCGGGCGGATGCCCTTCCAGCGCTTGGCGCCGGCCTTGCCGTACTGGCGCAGGCTGTGCTCTTCGTTCGAGACTTCGCCGATCGTCGCGCGGCAGTCGATGTGGATCCTGCGCACTTCGCCGGAGCGCAACCGCAGCTGCGCGTACGTGCCTTCACGTGCGAGCAAGGTCACGGCGGCGCCGGCCGAACGGGCGATCTGCGCACCCTTGCCGGGCAGCATCTCGACGCAGTGGACGATCGAGCCGACCGGGATGTTCCTGATCGGCAGCGTGTTGCCGGCCTTGATCGGCGCCTCTGCGCCCGACAGGATCGTCGAGCCGACCTCGAGGCCGCGCGGGGCGATCACGTAGCGGCGCTCGCCGTCGGCGTACACCACGAGGGCGATGTGCGCGGTGCGGTTCGGGTCGTACTCGATCCGCTCGACCTTCGCGGGAATCGCGTCCTTGTTGCGCACGAAGTCGACGACGCGGTAGTGGTGCTTGTGACCACCGCCCTTGTGGCGCGTCGTGATATGGCCGTTGTTGTTGCGACCGGCGTTCTGCATCTGCGGCTCGAGCAGCGATGCTTCGGGCCGGCCCTTGTACAGGTGCGGATGCGTGACCTTGACGACCGCGCGGCGACCCGGCGACGTCGGCTTGACCTTGATGACGGGCATTACGCGCCCTCCCCGGAGAAGTTCAGCTCCTGGCCCGCCGCGAGGCAGACGTAGGCCTTCTTGACGTGATCGCGACGGCCGGTGCCCTTGCCGAAGCGCTTGGTCTTGCCCTTGTGCTGGACGGTCTGCACGGAATCGACCGTGACCTTGAACATCAGCTCGACCGCCGCCTTGATCTCGGGCTTGGTGGCGTCGCGCATGACCTTGAAGAGCACCTGGTTGTGCTTCTCCGCAGCCATGGTCGCCTTCTCGCTCACGATCGGCGCGATCAGGATCTGCGCCAGGCGGCTCTCGACGTGGGCCGATACCTTCGACGGATCGGCCTTGACCTTCTTGACCTTCTTCGCGGCGGGCTTCTTCGCCGGCTTGGCGACGTCGGCAGCGGCAACGGCGTCGGTCGACGCCGGCTTCGCAGCCGTCGCCGGCTTGGCCGCAGCGGCCTTCTTCGCCTTGGCGCCCGTCTTCGGGTCGGCCTTGGACTTCGAGGTGTCGGGTGCCGTGCTCATGACAGCATCTCCTTCAGTTGCTCCATCGCGCCCTTGGTGACGAGCACCTTCTTGTAGTGCACGAGGGCGAGCGGATCGGCGTAGCGCGGCTCGACGATCAGGACATTGGCGAGGTTGCGCGACGCCATGATCAGGTTGTCGGCCATCTGGTCGGTGATGACGAGGACCGAGTCGAGGCCCATCGCCTTCAGCTTCTGCGCCAGCGCCTTGGTCTTGGGCGTGTCGACGGTGATCGACTCGACCACCGAGAGGCGCCCTTCGCGGACCAGCTGCGACAGGATCGCCGCCATGCCCGCGCGGTACATCTTCTTGTTCACCTTCTGGGTGAAGTTCTCGTCGGGGCTGTTCGGGAAGATCCGACCGCCTCCGCGCCAGAGCGGCGACGAGGTCATGCCGGCGCGGGCGCGGCCCGTGCCCTTCTGGCGCCACGGCTTCTTGGTCGAGTGCTTGACCATCGCGCGGTCGAGCTGCGCGCGAGTGCCGAGACGCGCGTTCGCCTGGAAGGCGACGACGATCTGGTGCACCAGCGCTTCGTTGTAGTCACGCGCGAAGACCGTGTCGGGCGCGTCGAACTTCGTCGTCGTCGCCTGGCCTTGCTCGTTCAACAGTTCGAGTTGCATCAGGCAGCTCCCTTCGCGGCCGCGGCGGCCTTCAATGCGGCGCCCTTGGGCAACGCCTTGACGGCGGGCCGGACGACCACGTGGCCGTTCTTCGCGCCCGGCACCGCGCCGCGCACGAGCAGCAGCTGGCGCGCTTCGTCGATGCGGACGATGTCGAGGTTCTGGGTCGTGCGCGTGGCGTTGCCGAGCTGGCCCGACATCTTCTTGCCGGGGAACACGCGGCCGGGATCCTGCGCCATCGAGATCGAGCCAGGCACGTTGTGCGAACGGCTGTTGCCGTGCGACGCGCGCTGCGACTTGAAGTGGTGGCGCTTGATCGTGCCGGTGAAGCCCTTTCCGATCGTCGTGCCCTGCACGTCGACGAGCTGGCCGACGGCGAAGACGCCGACCGGGATCCGCGCGCCTGGCGCATAGCCGGTGGCGACGCTCTCCTCGACGCGGAATTCCTGGGTCAGCTCGCCGCCGACGACGCCCGCCTTGGCGAGATGGCCCGCCAGCGGCTTGCTGACGCGCGACGCCTTCTTGTCGCCGAAAACGACCTGGAGCGCGACGTAGCCGTCGACGGCGGCGGTCTTGACCTGGGCGACGCGGTTGTTCGAGACGTCGAGGACGGTGACGGGAATCGCGTCTCCGTCGTCGGTGAAGATGCGCATCATCCCCACCTTGCGGCCCAGGAGACCCAGGCGCTCTCTTGCAGATGACGTCGCCGGCGATGCCGGTTTCGAGCTCGTGCTCATAGATGTTCTCCAGCCGCGCGAGCGCGGCCTTTGTTGCAACGCCCGACATCGATTGGCCGGGCTGACTGAGTGCTTTTCCTGTCGTCCCGCCTCGTGGCTTGCGCCGGGGCGTGATCGCGCAAAAGCCTGCGATCCTATCAGAACGACCCGGCTTTCGCCAAGTCGACGCTCGCCCGCCGAAGAGCGGACACTCGGTTTACTGGAGCTTGATCTCGACGTCGACGCCGGCGGGCAGGTCGAGCTTCATCAGCGCGTCGACGGTCTTGTCGGTCGGATCGACGATGTCCATCAGGCGCTGGTGCGTGCGGATCTCGAACTGGTCGCGCGAGGTCTTGTTGACGTGCGGCGAGCGCAGGATGTCGAAGCGCTGCATGCGCGTCGGCAGGGGCACCGGGCCCTTGACGATGGCGCCGGTGCGCTTGGCGGTGTCGACGATCTCGAGCGCCGACTGGTCGATCAGCTTGTAGTCGAACGCTTTCAGGCGGATGCGGATCTTTTGCTTGGTGGCCATGACTGTCTTTCAAAGAGCGATGCAGCGCGAGCGCCGCGGAGTTTGCGAAGCGACGCCGGCCGAGCCGGCGCCGCGGAGAGCGCAGTCCTTATTCGAGGATCTTTGCCACGACCCCTGCGCCGACGGTTCTGCCGCCTTCTCTGATGGCGAAGCGCAGGCCTTCTTCCATGGCGATGGGGTTGATGA
>JBBRZP010000184.1:0-7169 GCA_038236565.1 Burkholderiales bacterium
CGAAGCTCACCGGTTTTAAGCGGCGAGAGCGTACGTTTGATCGTTCGCAGTTACTTTGTTTCCAGTGGATTTACGAGCGAACTGGTGCTCGGCGTGCACTGTTCCAACTCCGAACCCTCGTCGAAGCCAGGTCAGCCCCAGGGTGCCTAGTTTAGGGCATGCGACCCGCGTTCAAGAGCCGTCGATCAGCGCGATCAACCCGGCCGGTCGCTCGATCAGATGATCGGCTCCCCACGCCGCGGGCGCGTCGCCCTCGCCGAGGTAGCCCCAGGCGGCGACGACCGTTCCCATCGCCGCGGCTCGCCCCGCATCGACGTCGCGGCGATCGTCGCCGACGTAGATGCAGTCGGCCGCGTCGCGGCCCATCCGCCGTGCCGCTTCGAGCAAGGGCGCGGGATGCGGCTTGGCGTGCGCGACGGTGTCGCCGCAGACGAGCGTCGCGGCTCGCGTCGACAGACCGAGGTGCTCGACCAGCGGCGCAGCGAATCGCGTGGCCTTGTTGGTGACGATGCCCCACGGCAGACGCCTCTCGTCGAGCGCCGCCAGCATCGGCACGACGTCTGCGAAGACACGGGTCTCACGCGTCATGCGGGCTTCATAGCGCTTCAGGAATTCGTCGCGCAACGACTCGTAGCCCGCGTCGCCCGGCGCGACCTCGAAGGCCGTGCCGACCATGCCGCGTGCGCCTGATCCCACCATCCGGCGCAGGCCCTCGTACGGCAGCGGCTCGAGGCCGTGCGAGGCCCGCATCTCGTTGCACGCGCCCGCGAGGTCGGGGGCGCTGTCGATCAGGGTGCCGTCGAGATCGAACAGGACGGCGAGCGGCCGCGACCTCATGCCGGCCTGCGGCACGCGATCATGTAGTTGACGCTCGTGTCGGCCGACAGCCAGTAGCGGCGGGTCAGCGGGTTGTACTCGAGGCCGCGCGTCGCGCACAGCTCGAGCGCCGAGTCGCGGCACCACGTCGCGAGCTCGCTCGGGCGGATGAACTTCGCGTACTCGTGCGTGCCCTTCGGCAGAAGCTTCAGAACGTGCTCGGCGCCGACGATCGCGAACACGAAGGCCTTGGCGTTGCGGTTGATGGTCGAGAAGACGACCCAGCCGCCGGGTCGCACGAGCCGGGCGCAGGCCGACACCACCGATGCAGGATCGGGCACGTGCTCGAGCATCTCCATGCAGGTGATGACGTCGAAGGATGCAGGGGCGTCGGCGGCCAGCCCCTCGACCGCGATCTCGCGGTACTCGACCCGAGGCGTCGCCGCCTCGATCGCATGCAGCTGCGCGACCTTCAGGGCCTTGCCGGCGAGGTCGATGCCGAGGACATCGGCGCCGCGCCGCGCCATCGAGTCGGCCAGGATGCCGCCGCCGCAGCCGACATCGAGGACGCGCTTGCCGCTCAGAGCGGCCAGCCCGTCAATCCAGTCGAGGCGAAGCGGATTGATCTGGTGCAGAGGGCGAAAGTCGCTCTCGGGGTCCCACCAGCGGTGGGCAAGCTCGCTGAACTTGGCGAGCTCGCGAGGGTCGGCGTTGACGGTCATGGATGAATGCTACCCACCAAACGACAAAACCCCGCCGAGGCGGGGTTTTGAATCAGCGAAGCGCTGAATCTTCGAAGCGCGTTATTTTCCGCGCGTGCCGACCACTTCGATTTCCACGCGACGATTCTTCGCGCGGCCTTCGGCGGTCTTGTTGTCGGCGACCGGCTGCTTCTCGCCCTTGCCTTCGGTGTAGACGCGGTTCTTCTCGACGCCCTTGCTGACGAGATAGCCCTTGACGGCTTCCGAGCGACGGATCGACAGCTTCTGGTTGTAGGCATCAGAGCCGACCGAGTCGGTGTGTCCGACGGCGATGATGACCTCCAGATTCAGGCCGCCCATCTTGCTGACGAGGTCGTCGAGCTTGGCGCGCCCTTCGGGCTTGAGCACCGACTTGTCGAAGTCGAAGAAGGCGTCGGCAGCGAAGGTCACCTTCTCGCTGGTCGGGGCGGCAACGACCGCGGCGGCCGGAGCAGGCGCCGGGGCGGGAGCGGCGGCTGGCGCAGGCGCCGGGGCCGGACGCGGAGCGGGAGCCGGGGCGGGAGCGGCCGGGGCGGGAACGCCATCGCAGCCTTGCAAGCCGGTGGCAGGCGTCCAGACGCCGTCGCGCCAGCACAGCTCGTTGGTGCCGTTCTTCCAGGGCAAGCCAGTGCCGCTCACCCAGTTGTCCACCGTCTGCGCGGAAACGCCGGCGAACGACGATGCGAGAGCAGCGGTTGCAAAGAGCGACGCCACCTTGTTCAGTTTCTTCATGATTCTCCTCTCGAGGGGGGCTAGTAATGTTCTGTGTAAAACGTCCGAACCTGAATCGGAAAATACTGGCCACCCCCGCTCCGCGGACGTTGACCACCGACCGACTCATTGTGCCATAGGGTGTCCGTTCGGCCTGATTTTGCCCCGGTGGAACAGCCTGCGCGGGACCGTTGTTGCGCGGCTGCTACAGCGTCCCGACACTTAGAATCGCGCCTCGCGCTCGGCTGTTCGACGGCCCGTGCTTCCGCCCTCTGCCCGCCGACGCCATGACCTCATTCGCCAAGGAAACGCTGCCCATCAGCCTCGAAGAGGAGATGCGGCGCTCCTATCTCGACTACGCGATGAGCGTGATCGTCGGCCGCGCACTGCCCGATGCGCGCGACGGCCTGAAGCCCGTCCATCGTCGCGTGCTCTTCGCGATGCACGAGCTCAACAACGACTGGAACCGGCCGTACAAGAAGTCGGCGCGCATCGTCGGCGACGTCATCGGCAAATACCACCCGCACGGCGACCAGTCGGTCTACGACACGATCGTGCGCATGGCGCAGGACTTCTCGATGCGGCACATGCTCGTCGACGGCCAGGGCAACTTCGGCTCGGTCGACGGCGACAACGCGGCGGCGATGCGCTACACCGAGATCCGTCTCGCCAAGATCGCGCACGAGATGCTCGCCGATCTCGACAAGGAGACGGTCAACTTCGGCCCGAACTACGACGGCAGCGAGCAGGAACCGCTCGTCATGCCTTCGAAGCTGCCGAACCTGCTGATCAACGGCTCGGGCGGCATCGCCGTCGGCATGGCGACGAACATCCCGCCGCACAACCTGAACGAGGTCGTCGACGCCTGCCAGCACCTGCTGAAGAATCCGGAAGCGTCGATCGACGAGCTGATGGAGATCATCCCGGCGCCCGACTTCCCGACCGCCGGGATCATCCACGGCCTGTCGGGCGTGCGCGAGGGCTACCGCACCGGCCGCGGCCGCGTCGTGATGCGCGCGAAATGCCACTTCGAGGACATCGACAAGGGTCAGCGCCAGTCGATCATCGTCGACGAGATTCCCTACCAGGTGAACAAGAAGAACCTGCTCGAGCGCATGGCCGAACTGGTCCACGAGAAGAAGCTCGAAGGCATCAGCCACATCCAGGACGAGAGCGACAAGTCCGGCATGCGCGTCGTCATCGAGCTCAAGCGCGGCGAGGTGCCCGAGGTCGTCCTCAACAACCTCTACAAGCAGACGCAGCTACAGGACACCTTCGGCATCAACATGGTGGCGCTGATCGACGGCCAGCCGAAGCTCTGCAACCTGAAGGACCTGATCTCGATCTTCCTCGAGCACCGGCGCGAGGTCGTGACGCGGCGCACGGTGTTCGAGCTGCGGAAGGCGCGCGAGCGCGGCCACGTCCTCGAAGGCCTCGCCGTCGCGCTCGCCAACATCGACGAGTTCATCGAGACGATCAAGGCCTCGCCGACGCCGCCGGTGGCGAAATCCGCGCTGATGAGCAAGAGCTGGGACTCGTCGATGGTGCGCGAGATGCTCGCGCGCGTCGGCAGCGAGTCTGTGCAGGGGCGCGACGCGTACCGGCCAGAGGGCCTGTCGCCGAATTTCGGACTGCAGGCCGACGGTCTCTATCGCCTCTCCGACGACCAGGCCTCCGAGATCCTGCAGATGCGCCTGCAGCGCCTGACCGGCCTCGAACAGGACAAGATCATCGGCGAGTACCGCGACGTGATGGCGCAGATCGCCGACCTGCTCGGCATCCTCGCGACGCCGGCGCGCGTGACGACGATCATCGGCGACGAGCTCGCCAAGCTGAAGGAGGAGTTCGGCTCGTCCAAGCTCGCCCAGCGACGCAGCACGATCGAAGCCAACGCGCTCGATCTCGGCACCGAAGACCTGATCACGCCCGCCGACATGGTCGTCACGCTCTCGCACACCGGCTACGTGAAGAGCCAGGCGCTGAGCGAGTACCGCGCGCAGAGGCGCGGCGGGCGCGGCAAGCAGGCGACGCAGAACAAGGAAGACGACTGGGTCGAGCAGCTCTTCATCGCCAACACGCACGACTACATCCTCTGCTTCACGACGCTCGGCCGCGTCTACTGGCTGAAGGTGTGGGAAGTTCCGCAGGGCTCGCGCAATTCGCGCGGTCGGCCGATCGTCAACATGTTCCCGCTGCAGCCCAACGAGAAGGTCAACGTCGTGCTGCCGCTGACCGATGGCTTTCGCAGCTTCCCGGCCGATCACTACATCTTCATGGCGACCGCGCAAGGCGTCGTCAAGAAGACGAGCCTCGACGAGTTCAGCAATCCGCGCAAGGCCGGCATCATCGCCGTCGACCTCGATCCGGGCGACTTCCTGATCGGCGCCGCGCTCACCGACGGCACCCACGACGTGATGCTCTTCAGCGACGGCGGCAAGGCCGTGCGCTTCGACGAGACCGACGTCCGCTCCATGGGCCGCAACGCCCGCGGCGTGCGCGGCATGGCGCTCGACGCGACCCAGAGCGTGATCGCGATGCTCGTCGCCGAGGACGAGACCCAGAGCGTGCTCACCGCGACCGAGAACGGCTACGGCAAGCGCACCGGCATCGCCGAATACACGCGCCACGGCCGCGGCACCAAGGGAATGATCGCGATCCAGCAGACCGAGCGCAACGGCAAGGTCGTCGCCGCGACCCTGGTGCGCGCCGACGACGAGATCATGCTGATCACCGACAGCGGCGTGCTCGTGCGCACCCGCGTCGCCGAGATCCGCGAGCTCGGCCGCGCCACGCAGGGCGTGACGCTGATCGCGCTCGACGACGGCGCCAAGCTGACCGGCCTGCAACGCATCGTCGAGAACGACGCCAATGGCGACGCTGCGGCGCCGCTCGAACTTCCCGGCGACGACGCCATCGATGGAGAAAGCGCATGACGCGACGAGTGGTGATCCTGGGTCTCGCGGCCCTGACGATGGCGACGATGGCGGCAGCGCAGACGCCGGCCGCGGCGCCCGCGACCAGCGCTGCCAAGAAGGAGCTCGTGGCCCGCGTGCTGAAGGCGCAGCAGGCCGACATCGAGGGTGTCGCGCGCAGCCTAGTCGAGCGACCGGCGGCGCAGATGATGCAGGAGGCCGGCCTGGCGATCCAGCGTCTCAACGTCCCGCAGGAGAAGCGCGAGTCGATGGGCAAGGCGATCGAGGCCGAGGCCAGGAAGTACGTCGAGGAAGCCCTTCCGGTCGTGCGCGATCGCGCCGTCAAGCTCGCGCCGTCGACGATCGGCGCGGTGCTCGAGGCGAAGATGAGCGACGAGGACCTGAAGGCGCTGCTCGCCTGGCTCGATTCGGCGACCTACAAGAAGTACACATCGCTCGGCGGCGAGATGCGCAACGGCTTCGTCCAGCAGCTGCTGAAGGAAGCGGGCCCGCTGGTCGAGCCGAAGGCGCAGGCGCTCGACGGCCGCATCCGCGTCATCCTCGGCGTGCCGCCGGCCGGCTCGGGTGCGTCCGGCGCGCCGGCCGCGTCGCGCCCCGCGGGCAAGTAGCGCTGTCCGGTCCATGGCGTCCGACTCGCCGCCGACCGCTGGCGACCTCGAGTCGCTGCGCAGGCGGATCGATGCGCTCGATCGCGAGCTGCTCGAGCGGCTCAACCTGCGCGCCGACGTCGCGATGGCGATCGGTGCCTTGAAGCGTGCGGAAGGGTCGCCGGCGTTCCGTCCCGAGCGCGAAGCGGCCGTGATCGATGCGCTCAAGGCGGCCAACGGTGGACCGCTTCCTGCAGCCGCGGTCGCGCCGATCTGGCGCGAGATCATGTCGGCGTGCCGGGCCCTCGAGACGCCGACCCGCGTCGCCTATCTCGGCCCGGCCGGCACCTTCAGCGAGCTCGCCGCACTCGGCTACTTCGGCTCGTCGATCGTGCGCGTGGCCTGCGCCAACGCCGACGAGGTCTTCCACGCGACGAGCGCGGGCGCGGCGGACTTCGGCGTCGTCCCGGTCGAGAACTCGAGCGAAGGCGTCGTCACGCGCTCGCTCGACCTGTTCCTGACGACGCCGCTCACGATCGTCGGCGAGACCAGCCTCTACGTGCGCCACAACCTGCTGCGCAAGGTCGATGCGCTCGACGGCATCGTCGCCGTCTGCGCCCATCCGCAGGCGCTGGCGCAGTGCCATGCGTGGCTCAGCCACCACCTGCCGGGCGCAGAGCGCCGGCCGGTCGCGAGCAATGCCGAAGGCGCGCGGATGGCCGGCGCGGACAGCACGCTCGCCGGCCTCGCGAGCGAGCGCGCGGCGAGCGAGTACGGCCTCTTCGTCGTCGCGCCGGCGATCCAGGACGATGCCCACAACCGGACGCGCTTCGCGATCGTTGCCCATCCCAGCGCGCATCCGCAGCCGAAGGCGTCGGGGCACGACTGCACGAGCCTGGTCGTCTCGGTCGCGAACCGACCGGGCGCGGTCCACGACCTGCTCCAGCCGCTCAAGCTCCACGGCGTGTCGATGACGCGCTTCGAGTCGCGGCCGGCTCGGTCCGGTCAGTGGGAGTACTACTTCTACATCGACCTCGAAGGCCATCCCGACCAACCGAACGTTGCGCTGGCGCTGCGCGAGTTGCGCGAATCCTGCGCGTTCTTCAAGCTCCTCGGCACGTATCCGGTCGACTCCCACTGATGAAGCCCGATGGCGCCTCTCTTCGTTCGCTGCCCCCCGAGGGCGCGGCAACGCCCTTGGGGCGGCCCCGCGGGCGTTGCTGATGTTCGAACAGCTCGGCGTCATCGGCTGCGGCCTCATCGGCGGCTCGTTCGCGCTCGCGCTGAAGCGGGCCGGCCTGGTCGGCCGCGTCGTCGGCTACAGCAAGTCGCCGTCGACGACGGAGCAGGCCAGGCGGCTGGGCGTCATCGACGTGGTCGCC
>JBBRZP010000185.1:0-7151 GCA_038236565.1 Burkholderiales bacterium
AGCCCGCACGCGGGCGCTGCTCGACGCGCTCGACCTCGTCGTCGAGGACATGCACGCGTTCCGGATCGAGTGCTTCGACGTCAGCCACACGGCGGGCGAGGCGACGCAGGCGTCGTGCGTCGTGTTCGAGGCGCACAAGATGCAGAGCTCGCAGTACCGCCGCTACAACATCGCCGGCATCACGCCGGGCGATGACTACGCGGCCATGCGCCAGGTGCTGGTGCGTCGCTACGCCAAGCTCGTCGAGGCGGCGGCGCAGGGCAACGGCCGCCTCCCGGATCTCGTGCTGGTCGACGGCGGGCGCGGGCAGGTCGGCGTCGCGCGCGAGGTGTTCGAGGAGCTCGGCATCGAGCTGTCGCGCATCGTCGGTGTCGAGAAGGGCGAGGCGAGGAAGGTCGGGCTCGAGGAGCTCGTCTTCGCCGACGGCCGGGCCAAAGTCGCGCTCGGCCGCGAGTCGGCGGCGCTGATGCTCGTGGCGCAGATCCGCGACGAGGCGCACCGCTTCGCGATCACCGGAATGCGGGCGCGCCGTGCCAGTGTGCGCACCGGCGCGAGCTCGCTGGAGGAGATTCCCGGCGTCGGCCCCAAGAAACGCGCCAAACTGCTGCAACGCTTCGGCGGGGCGCGCGGCGTCGGCCGGGCCAGTGTCGAGGATCTGCTGACCGTCGACGGCATCTCGCGCGAGCTTGCCGAGGAAATCTATCGTGCCCTCCATTGAATCCTGTCCGGCGCCCGTCCGTCGTCGCTTGTCGGCCCCGAGGGTCGTGTCGGTCGGCGCCGCGTTGCTGATGAGCGCGTGCTCCGGGCCGTCCGAGGACCGCGCGCCTGGCGACGGGGCCGCCGGCGCGCGTCTTTCGGCGGCGGCCCCGTCGTCGCCGCCCAAGGCGGGCGCAGCCGACACGCGCAAGCCCTTGCCCGCGCCTGCCGCGGGCCGCAACTGGGAGCAGGTCCGCCACCAGGCCGCCGAGCGCCTCGTCGCCGCGAATCCCGACATCACCTACATGGGCCGCGTCCCCGACCAGCTGCTCGCCATTCCCGTGCTCGAGATCGAGCTCAACGGCGACGGCAGCGTGCGGCGCATCGAGATCCTGCGCGAGCCGCGCGAGGCCAAGGACACGCTCAAGATCGCCGTCGAGGCCATCCGCCGCGCCGCGCCGTACGGCGACGTGTCGCGATTGCCGAGGCCGTGGAAGTTCGTCGAGACCTTCCTGTTCGACGATGCCCGCAAGTTCAAGCCGCGGACCCTCGATCGCTGACCCCATCGTCCTCGCGCCGGCGTCGCCCGCTCACGCAGCGATGCTTCGGCACAATGCCCCGATGTTCTTCAACCTGCCGACGCTGCTGACCTGGGCGCGCATCGTCGCGATCCCGCTGGTCGTCGGCGTGTACTACACGTCCTTGCCGGCCGAGACGCAGAACGTCGTCGGTACCGCGCTCTTCATCCTCGTCGCCCTCACCGACTGGGCCGACGGCTACCTGGCGCGGCGGCTCAACATGACCTCGTCGTTCGGCGCCTTCCTCGATCCGGTCGCCGACAAGTTCCTGGTGACGGCGGCCTTGCTCGTGCTCGTCCATCTCGCCCGGCTGCACGCCTTCATCGCGCTCGTCATCATCGGCCGCGAGATCGCGATCTCGGCGCTGCGCGAATGGATGGCGCAGATCGGCGCCGCGCGCAGCGTCGCCGTCCACATGCTCGGCAAGGTGAAGACCGTCGTGCAGATGATCGCGATCCCGTTCCTGCTGTATCACGGCGTGCTGTTCGGCCTGATCGACACGCAGCTCTGGGGCACCGTGCTGATCATCGCGTCGGCGATCCTCACGATCTGGTCGATGGTGTATTACCTGCAGAAGGCGTTGCCGGAAATTCGCGCCCGTGTCCGTTGACGGCCGGCCCGGCTTCGTCCGGGCGATGCCGTGGCTCTTCGTGGTCATCTGGTCGACCGGTTTCGTCGTCGCCCGGGGCGCGATGCCGCACGCCCCGCCGTTCGGCTTCCTCGCCATCCGCTTCGCGCTGTCGTTCGTGTGCCTGGCCGCGTGGGTCGCGGCGGTCGGCGCGACGCGGCCCTCCAGCTGGGTGCAGGCCGGCCACCTAGTCGTCACCGGCGTGCTGATCCAGGCGGCCTACCTCGGTGGGGTCTGGTCGGCCGTCAAGGCCGGGCTCGGCGCCGGCACCGTGGCGCTCATCGTCGGGCTGCAGCCGGTGCTGACGGCGATCTGGGTCGCGCAGAGCTCGCGCGCGAGCGGACAGGGCGGCGTGACGCCGCGCCAGTGGCTCGGCCTCGCGTTCGGCTTCGCCGGCATCGGCCTGGTCGTGTGGCGCAAGCTCGGCGGCGAGGTCACGCCCGCGAATCTCGCGCTGTCGGCTGTCGCGCTGCTCGGCATCACCATCGGAACGCTCTACCAGAAGCGCTTCGTCGGACCCTGCGACGTGCGCTCGGCCAGCGCGGTGCAGATGCTCGCCGGGCTCGTCGTCTGCGCGCCGCTCGCGCTCCTCGAGGCAGATCCGATCCAGTGGCACGTCGATCTCGTCGCCGCGATGGCGTGGTCGGTCTTCGTCCTCACCCTCGGCGGCAGCTCGCTGCTCTATCTCCTGATCCAGCGCGGCGAGGCGACGGTCGTGACGAGCCTGCTCTACCTCGTGCCGCCCTGCACCGCGCTGATGGCATGGGCAATGTTCGGCGAGTCGCTGACGCCGATCATGATGCTGGGCATGGCGCTCACCGTCGTCGGCGTCGCGCTCGTCGTCCGCTCCCCGAATCGACTGGAAACGAAGGAAATCCCGTGATGAAGAAGACCCACCGCATCGCCGTCATCGCCGGCGACGGCATCGGCACCGAGGTCATGCCCGAGGGTCTGCGTGTCCTGGAAGCCGCGGCGACCCGCTTCGGCATCGGCCTGGCCTTCGACCACTTCGACTTCGCGTCGTGGCCGTACTACGAGCGCCACGGCGAGATGATGCCGGCCGACTGGAGGGAGCGCATCGGCCAGCACGACGCGATCTTCTTCGGCGCGGTCGGCTGGCCCGAGAAGATCGCCGACCACGTGTCGCTCTGGGGGTCGCTGCTGAAGTTCCGGCGCGACTTCGACCTCTACGTGAACCTGCGGCCGGCGAGGCTGATGCCGGGCGTCCGCTCCCCGCTCGCCGGCCTGGCGCCCGGCGACATCGACATGATGATCGTGCGCGAGAACACCGAAGGCGAGTACTCCAGCCTGGGCGGCCGCATGTTCGAGGGCAGCGAGCGCGAGTTCGTCGTCCAGGAGACGGTGATGACGCGGATCGGCGTCGATCGCGTGCTGCGCTACGCCTTCGAGCTCGCCCGCTCGCGGCCGAAGAAGCACCTCACGTCGGCGACCAAGTCGAACGGCATCTCGATCACGATGCCGTACTGGGACGAGCGCGTCGACGCGATGGCCGCGAACTTCCCCGACGTCCGCGTCGACCGCTTCCACATCGACATCCTCGCGGCGCATTTCGTGCAGCGGCCGCAGATGTTCGACACCGTCGTCGCGAGCAACCTCTTCGGCGACATCCTGAGCGACCTCGGGCCGGCATGCACCGGCACGATCGGCATCGCTCCTTCGGCCAACCTCAATCCGACGCGCGAGCATCCGTCGCTGTTCGAGCCGGTGCACGGGTCGGCGCCCGACATCGCGGGGCAGGGCATCGCCAATCCGATCGGCCAGATCTGGTCGGGCGCGCTGATGCTCGACTTCCTCGGCCATCGCGACGCGCACGACGGGGTCATGGCGGCGATCGAGACCGTGCTCGATCCGGGCTCCGGCGCGCCGCGGACGCGCGACCTCGGCGGACGCGCGTCGACGGCCGATCTGGGCAAGGCCGTGGCCGGGGTCGTCGCCGGGTCGGCATCGCGCGCGGCGGAAGTTGCTGCATCCCGCTAGGGCGACTGTCAAGCACGTAATACACGTGCGGCAACGATTTCGCTTGCGCCCAGGCAAATAGAATCGCCAACCCGTCTTGACACTGAAGATTCGCAACGCTGTAATCGTTTCGCCCCGACGCGCACGTCGCTGCCGCCGCGAGACGAAAACCATCCGAATTCCTGTGAGACATCGCTTCCTGAGGGGGAACCATTCGTGAACAAATCCGAACTGATCGAGCACATCGCGCGGCAGGCAGACATCTCCAAAGCCGCGGCGTCACGCGCGCTAGAAGCCATGATCGGCGGTGTCAAGACGAGCCTGAAGAAGAACAACGCGGTCTCGCTGGTCGGGTTCGGAACGTTCAGCGTCGGCAAGCGTGCGGCCCGCGCCGGCCGCAACCCGCGCACCGGCGCCGCGATCAAGATCAAGGCCGCCAAGGTGCCGAAGTTCCGGGCCGGCAAGGCGCTGAAGGACGCGCTCAACTGACGTTGCCGCGCCGTCGGCTGCGCCGGCGCGTCGCGGGTGCTTAGCTCAGCCGGTAGAGCGGCGCCCTTACAAGGCGTAGGTCGGGGGTTCGAACCCCTCAGCACCCACCAGGTCGGGCCCGCCGCGGTCGTGACGTGAAGCACTCGGATTAGAATTCGGCGCCCCTCGACGAAAGGCGAACTTCGGTTCGCCTTTCTTGCATTTGCATTTGCCACCGATGTTCGACTTCTTCCGCCGCCACACCCGCACGCTGCAGTTCCTGCTGGTCCTGCTCGTCTTCCCGTCGTTCGTGTTCTTCGGCATCCAGGGGTACAGCCGGTTCTCGGGTGCCGATCAGCAGTCGATCGCGAAGGTCGACGGCCAGCCCGTGACCCAGGCCGAGTTCGACGCCGCGCTGCGCGAGCGGATCGACCGCGCGCGCCGGCAGATGCCCAACATCGACGTCAAGTTGTTCGAGACGCCCGAGATGCGCACCATGGCGCTCGACAGCGTCATCCGCGACCGGCTGATGCTCGTCGCCGCGGACAAGATGCACTTGGTGACCACGGACGACCGGCTCGAGCGATTGTTCAAGAGCGAGCCCGAGTTCGCGCCGCTGCGCAATCCCGACGGCAGCGTCAACCGCGACACGCTCGCGGCGATCGGCATGTCGTCGGAGCAGTTCGCCGAACGGCTGCGCCAGGACATCTCGCGCCGCCAGGTCATGCAGGCGCTGACCGGATCGGTGTTCGCACCGGCCGCCGCCGCATCGGCTGCGCTCGACGCGATGTACCAGCAGCGCGAGGTCCAGGTCGAGCGCTTCGACGCGAAGGACCAGCTCGCGAGCGTCGCGCCGACCGATGCCGAGGTCGAGGCCTACTACAAGGATCCGGCGCACGCGGTCCAGTTCCAGGCGCCCGAGGAAGCGTCGATCGAGTACGTCGTGCTCGACCTCGCGTCGCTGAAGAAGGGCATCTCGATACCGGAAGACGACCTGCGCAAGTACTACACCGAGAACGAGAAGCGCTACACCTCCGCCGAGGAACGGCGCGCCAGCCACATCCTCGTCAAGGCCGACAAGGACGCGCCCAAGGCCGAGCGCGACAAGGCCCGCGCCAAGGCCGAGACGTTGCTGGCCGAAGTGCGCAAGACCCCGGACGCTTTCGCGGACATCGCGCGCAAGAACTCGGACGACGAAGGCTCTGCCGTCAAGGGCGGCGACCTCGACTTCTTCGGCCGCGGCGCGATGGTCAAGCCCTTCGAGGATGCAGCGTTCGGCCTGAAGGCGGGCGATACCAGCGGCATCGTCGAGAGCGACTTCGGCTATCACATCATTCGCGTCACCGGAGCGCGCGGCGGCGAGAAGAAGAGCTTCGAGTCGGTTCGTCCGGAGATCGAAGCCGAGGTCCGCAACCAGCTGGCGCAAAAGCAGTTCGCCGACGCCGCGGTGCAGTTCGACGACACCGTCTACACGCAGTCCGACAGCCTCAAGCCGGCGGCCGACAAGTGGAAGCTCGAGATCCGAAAAGCGCAGCACGTCACCCGCGCCGCGGCGCCGGCGGCGGCAGCCAGCGGCGTCCTGACGAACCCGAAGTTCCTCGAGGCGCTCTTCAGCAGCGACGCGACGCGCGACAAGCGCAACACCAAGGCCATCGACGTTGGCGCGAACCAGCTCGCCGCCGGCCGCGTCGTCCAGTATGTTCCGGCGCACCAGCTGCCGTTCGCCGAGGTCAAGGACAAGGTCAAGCAGCAACTGGCCGCGACGCTGGCTGCGGCCAGGGCCGCCAAGATCGGAACCGATCGCCTGGCGGCCTTGCGCGCCGCGCCGGCCACCGCGATGCCCGGCACTCCGCAGCTCGTGTCGCGCGCCGCGCCGCGCGACCTGCCGAGGCCGCTGCTCGACGCCATCCTCAAGGCCCCGGTTGCGACCCTGCCGACGTTCGTCGGCGTCTCGCTCGGTGACCAGGGCTACGCGCTGGCGAAGATCACGAAGACGGCCGGGCGCGACCCGTCGGTCGCCAATCCCGAGCAGTCGATGCAGCAGTATGCGCAGGTCTGGTCCGAGGCCGAGGCCCAGGCGTACTACGCCTCGCTGAAGTCGCGCTACAAGGTGAGCATCAGCGACGGCGCGACCACGCCGCGCGAGGGCGCGGCGAGCGAGCCGCGCTGAGGGGCGCTCGCTATAATCGCCAGCTTCGGTGGTGGCTGTAGCTCAGTTGGTAGAGTCCAGGATTGTGATTCCTGTTGTCGTGGGTTCGAGCCCCATCAGCCACCCCACCTCTACGGCCGGTAAGTCGCTGATTCGCTAGCCCGGATGTTTCATCAGTAGCCCGATCCGCAGAGGAATCGAGTGATCTTTGCTGTCGCGACGAGCGATCGCGGCGTGAGCGAGGTGCTGGATGAGCTGATGGCTGTTTTCGCAGACAGCGCCCCCTTACCCCCCGTTGTTTGTCAGCGTGCCGGGGACAGCACTGGATGAGCTTTGCGGACCGAGCGCGGCCAGTCGTGCGGCGGCTTGTGCGAACAGCTCGCGCAGCGGATGGTGGCTGGCGAGCATGACGCGCACACGGCGTGTGTTGCGCAGGATCGCCGCACCGATCTTGAGGAGCCGGCAGCGGATCGTGGCCGCACTGGCACGTTCGAGCTCCGTGGCATGCAAGGCGAGCGGAATGTGTCAATGACTTTGCGCCACCTTTCGTCATGAATTTACTGCGCAAGGTTGTATTGATTTCGGGATGCGTTCTCCGATAGCGGTGGATTGATCCACGCTGCGGTGGGCAGCGCAGGCGGTTCAGGGCGGCGGC
>JBBRZP010000186.1:0-6906 GCA_038236565.1 Burkholderiales bacterium
CTTCGGCGACGACGCGGCCGTCGGCGAGGCGGACGAAGCCGTCGCGCGCATCCGGCGTCGCGTCGTGGACCCCGCCCGACCAGGCGACGCGGGCTCGCTTCACGCGACAACCCGATCGTCGTGGGTGACGCGCAGGTCGAGCCGGCCGAGCCGGTCGGTCTCGACCGTCACGCGCGCGCCGGCGCGCACCCGGGGCGCGCCGGGTGCGCTGCCGGTGATGAGCACGTCGCCCGGTGACAGCGTCATGAAGTCGCTGACCTCGGCGAGGAGCCGCGCCGCACCGCGGACGAGATCGGCGGTGCTCGACGTCTGCGCGAGCACGCCGTCGACGACGACGCGCAGCAGGGTCGCGTCGACATCGCCCGCTTCCCGGCGCGGCACGACCGTGTCGCCGAGCACGCACGACGCGTCGCGCGCCATGGCGCGGATCTGCGGCCGGAAGTGGCTCGCGTGCGGCACGACGCACTCGGCGACGAGCAGGACGCCGGCGACGTGATCGAGCGCATCGCGCCCGGCGACCGCGCACATCGTCGTGCCGACCACCAGGCCGATCGACGCGCGGACCTCGAGCTCGGCGACCTCGTCGTCGACGAGGACCGCGCCTGCGCACGCCACGAGCGCGTGGCGCGGCTTCACGCACAGGACGACGCCCTTCGGCGTTCCCCGATACGGCGGGTCGAGCGCCGCCGCGCCGAGCGCTGCGAACGAATCGCGATGGTTGAGGAGCGCGCCGTAGACGGTGCCGCTCAACCGATACGGCGCCACGTCCATGAGCGGCGCGACGAGCGAGGCTTGCGGGAACGGCACGGCCGGCACTCCGCGCGACCGGTCAGCCGAGCGGCGAGACGCCGATCAGCAGCCGGTGAGCCCAGAAGAGGAAGACGACGTAGACGGCGAGACCGACGACGACCGCGATCGCGTCGTTGTACGGGCTCGGCGGCGCGCCCGGCACCTGGTGCTCCTCGACCGCCGGGCGTCGCTTCACCGAGATGCGGTCGGCGACCGCCCAGGCGAGGAACGCGCCGAACAGGACGACATCGGCGAGCGTGCCGTTGGCGATGAGGTGGGCCGTCGCCCAGATCTTCACCGACAGGAGCTGCGGGTGCTTCGTCGCCCGGCTGATGCGGCCGGGAAGGTACGAGGCGATGAACAGCGTGAACGCCGGCACCATCAACAGCAGCGCCAGATGACGCAGCCCCGCGGGCGGGGTGTAGAGCACGACCGGCTCTCTCCTCGCGATGCCGTAGCCGACGATGAGCACGACGAGCCCGACCGCCGAAACGACCGCGTAGATCCCCTTCCACGGCCCTGCGCCGAGCCTGTCGATCATCGCCAGGCGCCAGCGCGGCGCGACGATCGAGACGCCGTGGGCGCCGAGAAAGAGGACGAGGCCGACGACAAGAAGGAGCATGGCGCGGATTGTGGCGCGGATCGATCGTCCCGCAACCCCCGAGCCGGTCAGCGCGGCGCCACCTCCAGGCCGGTGCCGACGCGGATATAGGGCTTCACCCAGAGCCATGCGACGACGCCGATGCTGAGCATCGCGAGCGAGGTCGCTGCCAGGGCCAGCGCCGAGTGCATCACCAGCGGCGCGATCACCCCGGCGACCAGGCCATTGGCGGCGCTGCCGACGAAGGCCTGCAGCGACGATGCCATGCCGCGCCGCTCGGGCACCAGGTCGAGGACCATCAGCGTCACCACCGGCACCATCATGGCCCAGCCGAATGCATAGAGCGCGATCGGCACGAGCGCCCACCACGCCTCGGGCACGAACATCGCGTTGAGGACCAGGTTGATCGCGCCGGTGCCGGCCATGACGAGGAAACCGTAGCGGATCTGCCAGGTCGCCTTGACGCGTCCGGCCATCCGCCCCGAGACGAAGGCGCCGGCGACGATGCCGGCGATCGTCAGGACGAAGAACCAGAAGAACTCGCCCGGGCCGAGGCCGAGGATCTCGCCGAGGAAGACCGGCGTCGACAGGACGTAGAGGAACATGCCGTTGAACGGGATCCCGCTCGCCAGCGCCAGCATCAGGAAGCGCAGGTCGCTCGCCAGGCTCCAGTAGCCACGCAGCAGGTTGCGGGTGTTGAACGGCTGCTTGTGGCTCTCGTGCAGGGTTTCCGGCAGCAGCTTCCAGTTGGCCGCGAGCAGGACGATGCCGATCGCCGTCAGCAGCCAGAAGATCGCGTGCCAGCCGGCATGGATGAAGAGGAAGCCTCCGATCATCGGCGCGATCGCCGGGGCGACGCCGAAGTAGATCGTCACCTGCGACATCACGCGCTGCGCGTCCGCAGGCGGGAACATGTCGCGGATCACCGCGCGCGAGACCACGATGCCCGCGCCGGCCGACATGCCTTGCAGCGCCCGGAAGAAGACGAGCTGGCCGATGTGCTGCGAGAGCGCGCAGCCGGCCGAGGCCAGCGTGAACACGACCAGGCCCGAGAGCACGACCGGACGCCGACCGAAGCTGTCGGAGAGCGCGCCGTGGAAGAGGTTCATCACCGCGAAGCCGAACAGGTAGGCCGAGAGCGTCTGCTGCATCTCGACCGGCGACGCGCCGATCGCCCTGGCGATGCCGGTGAAGGCCGGCAGGTAGGTGTCGATCGAGAACGGTCCGAGCATGCCCAGGCAGGCGAGCAGGATCGCCAGGGCCCAGCGCGGGGCCTGCCAGAGCGTTCGGGCGTCGGGGTTCATGAGGGGCGATGGGAGATGTCGGCGGTCGCGCGGCGCGCGGGGTCGGGAAAAAGAGTGAAGCGAGCCGATAGGCCGGATTCTGTGCAGGTGAACCGTCTTGCGACGGCCCACCCGTGACCGCCATTCCTCTGGGCCGGACATCGCTGTCCGGCTCGGTGCTACCTACCCGCCGGCTCGTGCGGAGCCACACTTCCAGACGGGCGCCGAAACGCCCGCCCACGCCGGCCTATTGGGTATTGCTGCGCGTAGAGATTGCCCGTTTCACCCGACGCCGCGCCCTTTCGGCCGCTGCGTCGACTCGTCTCTGTTGCTCTGATCCTCACCTCGCGGTGGACAGCCGTTAGCTGCTACGCCGCCCTGTGTAGTCCGGACCGTCCTCCCGTGCCGACTCGCGACGGCACCGGCGGCGGTCTGGCCCGCTTCACCGCCTCGATTATCGACGAGCGTCTGCGCGCCGCCACAGTGAGGGCATGCCGATGGCCGCCAGCCCGGCGAAACAGACCCGGCAAGGTAAACTGCCGGGTTGCGGGGCCTTGAGCGCCGCTCTCGCCTGCGTCAACCGATCCGTGGTTGTCGCGTTTCATGTCTGTCTCGCTCTCTCGTGCTGCCAAGCCGGAGCGGCGACTCATGAAGTGCCCCTTTAGCTCCATTCCACAATCAGGAGATATCCGATGAAGACCGCATTCGTTCTGGGCGCCATTGCCGCCGCCGTGATCTCGCAAGGCGCTTTCGCGCAAGCCTCGTCGCCGACCCGCGCCGAAGTCAAGGCCGAAGCCAAGACCGGCGCGCTCGCTCCCGCCGGCGAAGGCCCGGGCGCGATGGGCAAGCAGCCGTCGACCATGTCCGACAAGACCCGCGCCGAGCGCAAGGCGACGACCAAGGCCGACATCAAGGCCGACAAGGTCCCCCATGCCGGCGAAGCCAGCGAACTGAAGATGGACAAGGCCGACAAGATGAAGGGCACGGACAAGACCCGCGCCGAGCGCAAGGCCCAGACCAAGGCCGACGTCAAGGCCGGCAAGACCCAGCCCGCTGGGGAAGCGCCGCAGCCGTCCAGCGAAGCGCCGAAGAAGTAAGACCTCGTCGCGCGCCACGGCGCGCTGCCTGGAACGGGAAAGCGGCTCTTCGGAGCCGCTTTTTCGTTGGCGGCTCGCCTTCTCAGGCCTTGGCCGGCTTGGCCTGGCGCAGGTCGCGCACGGCGACCTCCGACGTGCCTTCCTTTTCCAGCTGGAACAGGTCGATCGCCTTGAGCAGCTTGGTGAGGGTCGCGTAGCCGTAGTTGCGCGGGTCGAACGACGCCTGGTTGCCGATCTGCTGGCGGACCGCGCCGACCCGCGCCCAGCCGCTCTCGCCCTGTGCGCCATCGATCGCGTTGCGCAGCAGATCGACGAGCTTCGCGTCGCGGCGCAGCTTGGCCGTCGGCACGCGCAGCGGCGTCGCGCCGGCGTCGTCGCGTGCCGGCTCGTCGGTGTCGATGTCGACCGACGCGATCGACGCCCGCGTCGCGAGCTTGTCGAGGTAGAGGAAGCGCGAGCAGGCGTTGACGAAGGGCTCGGGCGTCTTCTGACCGCCGAAGCCATAGACCGCGGCGCCCTTGGCGCGCAGGTACATCACGAGCGGCGTGAAGTCGGCGTCCGACGAGACGATGCCGAACGCTTCCGGCCGATCCGAATAGAGCAGGTCGAGCGCGTCGATGACCATCGCCATGTCGCTCGCGTTCTTGCCCTTCGAGTAATCGAACTGCTGCATCGGCCGGATGGCGTGATCGTGCAGGATTTCCTCCCAGCCGCGCAGCTCCTGCTTCTTCCAGTTGCCGTAGGCGCGGCGGATGCTCGTCTCGCCGAAGGTCGAGAGCTCGTTGAGGATCACGCCGATCTTGGCCGCCGGCGAGTTGTCGGCGTCGATCAGGAGGGCGATGCGGGGCGACTTGTCGACCATGGGAGCCTCGGGCTGAAATTGTCAGGTGGCGAGCCGCCAGGCGAGCGTCTCGCCGCCTCGCAGCGGCTTGAGCTCGGCCTCGCCGAACGGGAAGGACTCCGGCACGGTCCAATCGATCTTGCGAAGCGTGACGGTGCCGCTGTTGAGCGGCAGGCCGTAGAAGGCGGGGCCGGCGCGGCTCGCGAACTGCTCGAGCCGGTCGAGCGCGCCGGCGGCCTCGAAGGCCTCGGCATAGAGCTCGAGCGCGCTGAACGCGGTGTAGCAGCCAGCGCAGGCGTTGGCGTGCTCCTTGAGCGCGGCCGGATGCGGCGCGCTGTCGGTACCGAGGAAGAAGCGGTCGCTTCCGGCCGTCGCCGCGGCGACGAGCGCGCGCCGGTGCTCCTCGCCCTTCAGCACTGGCAGGCAATAGTAGTGCGGCCGCATGCCGCCGACGAAGAGCGCGTTTCGGTTGTAGAGCAGGTGGTGGGCGGTGATCGTCGCCGCCGTGTTCGCGCCGCCCCCCGCGACGTACTGCGCGCCCTCGCGCGTCGTGACGTGCTCCAGCACGATCTTGAGCGCCGGGAAATCGCGGCGCAGGCCGTGCAGGTGGCGATCGATGAACACCGCTTCGCGGTCGAACACGTCGATCTCGGGATCGACGACCTCGCCGTGCACGAGCAGGACGATCCCTTCGCGCTCGGCCGCGGCGAGCGTCGCGGCGACCCTCTTGAGGTCGGTGACGCCGGCGGCGCTGTTGGTCGTCGCACCCGCCGGATAGAGCTTGATCGCGACGATGCCGGCATCGCGCGCCCGACGCATCTCGGCGGGCGGCGTCGCGTCGGTGAGGTAGAGCGTCATCAGCGGCTCGAACGCGACGCCGGCCGGGACCGCGGCGAGCACGCGCTCCCGGTAGGCCAGCGCCTGCTCGACGGTGACCACCGGCGGCCGCAGGTTGGGCATGATCACGGCGCGCGCGAACTGGCGCGCGCTGTGCGGCACGACCGCGCGCAGGGCCGCACCGTCGCGGACGTGCAGATGCCAGTCGTCGGGGCGCAGGATCGTGAGCTCGGCGGTCATGCGGGGATTGTCCGTCGCCGCGACCGGCGGCGATGCCGCGGCGGGCTCAGTGCTGCAGGATCTTCGAGAGGAAGTCCTTGGCGCGCGGCGAGCGCGCGTCGGGATTGCCGAAGAAGTCCTCGCGCGAGCAGTCCTCGACGATCTTGCCGGCGTCCATGAAGATGACGCGGTGGCTGACCTTGCGCGCGAAGCCCATCTCGTGGGTGACGCACATCATCGTCATGCCTTCCTGGGCGAGCGCGACCATGACGTCGAGCACCTCGCCGACCATCTCCGGATCGAGCGCCGAGGTCGGCTCGTCGAACAGCATCACGATCGGGTCCATGCTCAGCGCGCGTGCGATCGCGACGCGCTGCTGCTGACCGCCAGAGAGCTGGCCGGGAAACTTGTCCTTGTGGACCATCAGGCCGACGCGATCGAGCATCTTCAGGCCGCGCGCGAGCGCATCGCTCTGCGACCGGCCGAGGACCTTGATCTGCGCCAGCGTCAGGTTCTGCGTGACCGTGAGGTGCGGGAAAAGCTCGAAATGCTGGAACACCATGCCCACGCGCGAGCGCAGCTTGGGCAGGTTGGTCTTCGGGTCCGAGAGCGAGATGCCGTCGACGACGATGTCGCCCTTCTGAAACGGCTCGAGCGCGTTGACGGTCTTGATCAGCGTCGACTTGCCCGAGCCCGACGGGCCGCAGACGACGACGACCTCGCCCTTCTGGATCGAGGTCGTGTTGTCGGTGAGCACCTGGAAGGCGCCGTACCACTTCGAGACGTTCTTGATGTCGATCATGGGGGGGCGAGCCTCTTTCAGCGAATGATGGCGATCTTCTTCTGCAGCTGGCGAACGGTCATCGACAGGCTGAAGCAGATCACGAAATAGACGACGGCGGCGACGAGATAGGTCTCGACCGGCCGGTTGAAGTTCTTGCCCGCGACCTCGAAGCCCTTGAGCAGGTCGTAGGCGCCGATGGCGTAGACGAGCGAGGTGTCCTGGAACAGGATGATGGTCTGCGTCAGCAGCACCGGCAGCATGTTACGGAAGGCTTGCGGCAACACGATGAGTTGCATGCACTGGCCGTAGGTCATGCCCACCGCATAACCGGCATTGACCTGCCCTTTGGAAACCGACTGGATGCCGGCACGCATGATCTCGGAGTAGTACGCCGCCTCGAACACCGTGAAGGTGATGATGGCCGCGATCTCGGAGCGGTATCGGGTGCCCAGGCC
>JBBRZP010000187.1:0-6827 GCA_038236565.1 Burkholderiales bacterium
GATCCGGGCGAAGCCGGTGACCAGCGTCGCGCCGTAGCGCGCCTTGAACTCGTCGAGGCGCGAGCCGTCGACGATGCGGGCGATGACCTCGCGCACGTCGTAGGGCTTCCTCGTGTCCTGCGGGATGACGCCGTAGATCTCCTTCGGGTCGAAGAGCGGCTCCTCGCTCGGCTCGTGCGTCACCGTCTGCGGCTTGGTGCGGTTCAGGCTGGCGACGATGCGGCGCGCGATCGCGAGCGCGTGGCGGTCGTCGTCGGCGAGATGATCGGCAACGCCCGAGAGGCGCGTGTGCACGTCGCCGCCGCCGAGCTCCTCGGCGCTCACGATCTCGCCGATCGCCGCCTTCACCAGCGGCGGCCCGCCGAGGAAGATCGTGCCCTGGTTCTTGACGATGATGGTCTCGTCGCTCATCGCCGGCACGTACGCGCCGCCGGCCGTGCACGAGCCCATCACGACCGCGATCTGGGCGATCCCCTGCGCGCTCATGTTCGCCTGGTTGAAGAAGATCCGGCCAAAGTGCTCGCGGTCGGGAAAGACATCGTCCTGCCGCGGCAGGAATGCGCCGCCGGAGTCCACCAGATAGATGCACGGCAGCCGGTTCTGCAGCGCGATCTCCTGCGCGCGCAGATGCTTCTTCACCGTCATCGGATAGTACGTGCCACCCTTCACCGTCGCATCGTTGGCGACGATCATGCATTCCTGGCCTTGGACACGGCCGATGCCGGCGATCATGCCGGCCGCCGGCGCTTCGTTGTCGTACATGCCGAAGGCCGCGAGCTGTCCGATCTCGAGGAACGGCGCGCCGGCGTCGAGCAGGCCGTCGACGCGCTCGCGCGGAAGCAGCTTGCCGCGCGCCGCGTGCCGCTCACGCGACTTGGCGTCGCCGCCGAGGGCGATCTGCGCCGCCTTCGCGCGCAGGTCGTCGACCTGACGCTGCAGGAAGGCGGCGTTGGCCTTGAAATCCTCGGAGCGCGTGTCAATGCGCGACTTCAACGCGGGCATGGTCTCCTGCTTGTGGTGGTTGTGCTGGGGACGGAGCTTAACGTTGGCGGCGCTTGGGCTCGGATTCGAGCAAGTGACGGCGAACGACTCAAAGCGATCGATCGACCTACTCGGCCACGAATACGACGTGGCCCGGCCCGGCCGTGGCACGGCGCGATCGGATCGCGGCGCCCGGCCCGCCGCCGCCGGTTACTGCAGCCGGTAGCTGAGCTGGCGCCGGCCGTCGACCTTCGAGTCGAGGCCGATCCACTCGCCGTCGGCGGTGTACCAGACGTCGATCGGTTGCGCCGGCCCGACGATGCGATAACGGCGCGCCGTCACCGGCTTGCCACGCACCTCGATCGGCGCGTCGTCGATGCGCTGCACGCTGACCGCCTCGAGGTTGCCGGTTTGGGCGTTGAGCAGTCGCGTCTGCACGCGGATCGCCGGGTTCCAATAGGCGAAGCTCATCACGCAGCCCTCGATCGGGCGCGTGCCCGCCGGGCTGGAGACGATCAGGCGATCCTCCCGGGGCTCGATGCGGACGGCGCTCATCCTTCCGTTGTCGTCGGTCTTCGCGACCAGACCCGTCAGGCAGGAGCCGCGCCAGCGCTCGTTCACCTCGTGGATGTAGCGGTAGGCGGTCAAGCCGAGCACCTTGACCGCGAAGCTCGCTTCGCCCGAGACGGTGGTCGCGTCGCCGTCGGCGTCGACGCTGAAGCGATGCGCGCCGATCGGCTTGCCGTCGAGCAAGACCCGGAAATCCCAGGTGCGGACCGGCGGCGTCGCCGTCTCGGCCGACACCTGGCCGCCCGCAACGGCGGCGAGAAGCACTGTCGCGAATGCCAGGCAACGGCGTGGCGATGCCATGGGCGCGGCTCCTAGCTGCGCGCCCGCGCAGGCGCGGCGATGCCGTCGAGACGGTTCGACAGCCACATCAGCGCCGGCATCGCCAATGCCCAGAGGCACGCCATGGTGACGAGCGCTGACTGGGCGTCGACGAAGCGCGCGCCGCCGAGCCGCACCCCCGCGGCGAACGACGCCGGCCCGGCGACGGCGCCGAGCACGGCCGCCAGCCAGAGGCGATGCTTCAGCCAGCGCATGGTGACGTTGGGCGCGGTCGCCAGCAGGCCCCACAGCGCGACCATCCAGTACGGCGCCAGCCAGGCCACCGGCTGGCCGGAGGGGTAGGCGACGTCGCCCCTGATCGCCATGCCGGTTTCGACAGCAAAGCCGGCCAGGCAGACGATGGCGTTCAGCGCGAGCTCCCGCGCCGGGCGCGCCGCACCGGCCACGTGCACGGCGATCGCCGCGACCACGCACGCCGTGCCGAACAGCGGCCGCTGGTGCGCGGCGCCGAGCACAGCGGCGAACCAGGCCGCCTGGAAGAGGACGAAACTGACGATCTGCGTGCGCCTCGTGGGCTCAGCGCCTGCAAGGGGCAGGCCAATCGTGCGGACCACCGGGTTCTCCATCGTCGTCGTCAAGGCCGCTGCTCCACCAATGGGACGATCTGTCCCGGGCAGTCGATACGCAAGAGGCGTGCAAACGGATGCCCGCGCCGGGCGCACGCTCGCACTGTCGACACTCGGTCCGGTCGAGGCGCTCGGACGACTTGCGTTGTTGCCTCAGCCGAACACGGTCAAAGGCCCCGGCAAGCCGCAATGGCTTCGACCGACATTCACATGCTCTCCGCGTACAGCTCGCGGCCGATCAGCATGCGCCGGATCTCGCTCGTGCCGGCGCCGATCTCGTACAGCTTGGCGTCGCGCCAGAGCCGGCCGACCGGGTACTCGTTGGTGTAGCCGACACCGCCGAGGGCCTGGATCGCCTCGCCGGCCATCCAGGTCGCCTTCTCGGCCGAGTAGAGGATCGCGCCCGCGGCGTCCTTCCTCAGCGTGCGCGAATGGTCGCCGCGATCGCACGCCTGGCCGACGGCGTAGACATAGGCACGCGACGCCGACCACGTCGTGTAGAGGTCGGCGATCTTGCCCTGCATCAGCTGGAACTCGCCGATCGACTGGCCGAACTGCTTTCTCTCGTGGACGAAGGGCAGGACGACGTCCATGCACGCGGCCATGATGCCGAGCGGCCCGCCCGAGAGCACGGCGCGCTCGTAGTCGAGGCCGCTCATCAGCACCTTGACGCCGCCGCCTTCCTTGCCGAGGACGTTCTCGGCCGGCACCTCGCAGTCCTCGAAGAAGACCGGATAGGTGTTCGAGCCGCGCATGCCGAGCTTGTCGAGCTTGCTGCCGAACGACAGGCCCTTGAAGCCCTTCTCGATGATGAACGCGGTGATCCCGCTCGGGCCGGCGTTGACGTCGGTCTTGGCATAGACGATCAGCGTGTCGGCATCGCCGCCGTTGGTGATCCACATCTTCGAGCCGTTGAGCACGTAGCGGTCGCCCCTGGCCTCGGCGCGCAGCTTCATGCTGACGACGTCGGAGCCGGCGTTCGGCTCGCTCATCGCGAGCGCGCCGACGTGCTCGCCCGAGACCAGCTTCGGCAGGTATTTCCGCTTCTGCGCCTCGCTGCCGTTGCGATGGAGCTGGTTCACGGCCAGGTTCGAGTGCGCGCCGTACGACAGGCCCACCGACGCCGATGCGCGCGACACCTCTTCCATCGCGACGATGTGGGCGAGATAGCCGAGGCCGCTGCCGCCGAACTCCTCCTTCACGGTCATGCCGTGCAGGCCGAGCGACCCGAGCTTCTTCCACAGGTCGGCGGGGAAGAGATTGTCGCGATCGATGTCGGCCGCGCGCGGCGCGATCTCGTCGTCGGCGAACTGCTGCACGGTGTCGCGCAGCATCGCGATCGTCTCGCCGAGGTCGAAGGCGAGGCCGGGTAGATGGGGCATGGATGTCTCCGCGAAGTCGAGTTTCGCGCAAGCTTAACGTCCACCCCGCAGGCGCGCCGCGCTCGCGGCGTCCTCGACGCGTCGCTCTCAGGCCGCTGCCGCGTAGCCGACGCGCACGGCTCCCCAGTGCCGGCCCTGCACGTACACCGGAACGCTGATGTCGTGCATCGTCTCGCCGGTGTCGCGCAGGTAGGTCTGGACCAGCACGCCGGCGTGGCGCGCGCAGGCCTGGCCGACCTTGTCGGTGAAGACGCGCTTGGTTCGGTTGCCGGCCAGGTCCTGCCCGTAGTCTCCGGTCAGCGGCTTGCAGAATTTCGTGTTGTGCGTCGGGCAGTAGCCGTCCTTGTTGACCACGATCGAGTACGCCGCGCCCTGCGCCAGCGCCGGCTCCTGGATCGCGGGGAAGGCGCGGTCGGTGAAGCGATCCCAGCCGACCGTCTTCTTCGGCGGATCGGTGCCGGCGACGTCCTCGTAGACCGGCGAGAAGAGCTCGTCGAGGCGCAGCTGGCCCGCGGCGAGCGCCGATTCGAGCGTCGTCGACGCATCCGCGGCGACCTGGTGCGCCAGGCTCCTGAACTTCGAGTGCTCGCAGTCGACGCCTTCTGCGGCCATCCCGGAGAGCAGCGTCTCGACGCTCGCAGAGACCTTGTCGCCCGACGCCTGCGACGTGTCGCCGAGCCGGTCCATCGTCGTCGCCAGGCCGGCGGCGACCTCGGCGACGGTCCGCGTCGTGCCCTTGACAGTGCTCGACGACGCCCCCGCGACCTCGAGCCGCTCGACGATGGCGTCAACCGCGGCGACGGTCTCGCTGACCCGGCCCACGAGGCTCTTGACCTTCACGGCGGTCGCGTCGGTCGTCTCGGAGGTCGTGCGCGCCGCGCTGACCGCGCTCGAATTCAACGCGAAGATGCTGCTGACCTGGCCGGCGATCGCCTTGGCCTGGTCGGAGCTGACGTCGGCGAGCTTGCGCACCTCCGCGGCGACCACCGCGAAGCCGCGTCCGGCCTCGCCGGCGCGCGCCGCCTCGATCGCCGCGTTGAGCGCGAGAAGCCGCGTCTGCGTCGCGATCTTCTGGATCGTCCCGGCCGCGTCCTGGATGGTCTGCACCGCGCGCGACAGATCGCTGACGCGCTGGGAGACGTCGCGCGAACTCGCCGTCATCGCCTCCAGATCGCACTCGACCGAGCGCAGCACCTCGGCGTAGCCGCGCGCGGCCGCCTGCGTCTGCTGCGCCGCCTGGACGGCCGAGTCGACCGCGTCGGACGCGACCGCGGCGCTGTCGTATGCGACAGTGATCAGGCCGACCGCCGCCGTCGTCTCGGCCGCCGCCTTGTGCGCCTGCTCGGCGACCTTGGCCGACTCGAACGACGCCTTCGACAGGTTCGGCGCGGCCGTGCGCAGATCGCCGATGACGCGCTGGTGCGTCGCGCCCTCGTGGCCCGCGCCCGCCAGGCCGCGCGCGAGCCAGGCGCACGCGAGCGCCTGCAGCGCGACGACGAGCGACCAGAGCGACGAGGTGAACGCGTATCCGGCGCCGGCCGCCACGAGACCGGCGATCGAGAGCAGCCAGAGAGAACGACGACAGACCATGGACCGGATCATCGGCCGGGCGCCGGCGAACTTGAGCCGCGCGCCGGCCGCCGATCACGCCGCCATCGTCTCGATCGCTGCGGCGAGCCGGTCGACGTCGCTCTCGTCGTTGTAGACCTGGAACGAGAGCCGCGTCCAGAGCCTGCCGCCGCGCGCCAGGACCGGCGCCTCGATGCCGTGATCGACGAGGAGCGCGTCACGCACGCGCTGCGCCGTCGCGGCATCGGCGGTGGCGAAGCGGGCCGGCAGCGGCACGGTCGCCATGCAGCCGATCATCGACTCGGGCGTCGGCCACTCGAAGCCCCAGCGTGTCGCGAGGCCGAGGGCGCTGTGCCAGGCGAGGCGATGGTTGTGCTCGCGCATCGCCGCGACGCCGAGCACCTCGGCCATGAAGTCGAGGCCGGCCAACGCGCTCAGCCACGACGACGGATCGCGCGTGCCGGTCCAGTCGAACTCCTGCAGCCAGTCGTGGCTCGTCACGCCCCACGAGAGCACGGCCGGATGCAGGTCGGCACGACGCTCGGGCGCGGCCCAGAGCACGCCGCAGCCGCGCGGCGCGAACGCCCATTTGTGCAGGTTGGCCGCGTACCAGTCGACGCCGAGCGCGGCGATGTCGACGGCGATCGCGCCCGGCGCGTGCGCGCCGTCGACGAGCACCGGCACGCCATGCGCGCGGCAGGCACCAGCGAGCTCGGCGAGCGGCAGGACGAGCGCAGTCTCGGAGGTGACGTGGTCGATCATCGCCAGCCGCGTGCGCGGCGTGAACGCGTGCTCGAGCGCGGCGACGTACGACGCGGGGTCGTGCGCCGGGAACGGCCATTGCACCGTCGCGATCGTCGCGCCGGCCTGTTGGGCGAGGAAGGTCGCGGCGCGGACGACGCCGCCGTAGGCCTGGTCGGAGACGAGGATCTCGTCGCCCGGCTCGAGCACGATCGAGCGCAGCACGGCGTTGATGCCGCTGCTCGCGTTGTCGACGAAGGCGACGCTGTCGCTCTCGGCGCCGAGGAAGGCGGCGACGCGATCGGCGGCGGCACGCAGACGCGGCACCGGCGCGGCGGCGTGCGCGTCGTCCGGCAAGGTCAGCGTTCCCAGGCGCATCAGCTCGCGGATCAGGAAGCGCGACGGATGCCGCTCGATCTCGTCGAGGATCGACTGGCGCGCGCGCATCACCGCGAGCGGCGTCACGCCGAGCGTGCCGTGGTTCAAGTAGACGGCGCCGGGCTCGAGCGGGAAGTGCGCGAGCATCGGATGGCCGAACCGACGCGCGGCCGCCGGCGACGATCCCGTCATGTCGCGGCCGCGCTCGCGCCGCGCGTGATCCGCAGGCCCGCGTCGAGCAATAGCACCTCGCCGGTCGTCTTGGCGGCGCGTGCGCCGAGCCACCAGGCCGCATCGGCGA
>JBBRZP010000188.1:0-6798 GCA_038236565.1 Burkholderiales bacterium
AAGAACGTGCGCGCCAACGTGCGCGAGCTCGAAGGCGCCCTGCGCAAGATCCTGGCGTACTCGCGCTTCAGCCACAAGGACATCAACATCCAGCTCGCACGCGAGGCGCTGAAGGACCTGCTCTCGATCCAGAACCGCCAGGTCGGCGTCGAGAACATCCAGAAGACAGTCGCCGACTTCTACAAGATCAAGGTCGCCGACATGTACTCGAAGAAGCGGCCGGCGTCGATCGCCCGGCCACGCCAGATCGCGATGTACATCGCCAAGGAAATGACCCAGAAGAGCCTGCCCGAGATCGGCGAGCTCTTCGGCGGGCGCGACCACACGACGGTACTGCACGCGGTGAGGAAGATCGCCGCCGAGCGCCAGAAGAACACCGACCTGAACCACCAGCTGCACGTGCTCGAGCAGACGCTCAAGGGCTGACCGATGCGCACGTGCGATTTCCAACGCTGTCAAGGCACAAGGCTGGGGACAACTTCGAGCGCAACTGCGAGATTTCCACAGGCTTGGGCCGATCGGCCGAGTTGTTCGCTTCGGCGCGCATCGGCGCGAGGGTTCGGTCGACAGGGTTCGACGAACCGTAAGTCGCTGTCCGGACGAAGGAAAATGGCCTTGTCCACAGAAGCGACCCGCTTCTACTACTACGACCAGTTCAAAGGGTTGACATGATTGTCTTGAAAGCGAACCAGGAAAAATTCCTTGGCGCATTGCAGGCTGTAGCCGGAATCGTCGAGCGCAGGCACACGCTGCCGATCCTGGCCAACGTGCTGATCCGCAAGAGCGGGCAGTCGATCGAGTTCACGACCAGCGACCTCGAGATCCAGGTGCGCACGAGCGCCGAGCTCGGTGGCGACGCGAGCAACTTCGCGACGACGGTCGGTGCGAGAAAGCTGATCGACATCCTGCGCTCGATGCCGTCGGACCAGCTGGTGACGCTCTCGGCGACGCAATCGAAGCTCACGCTCGCCGGCGGCAAGAGCCGCTTCACGCTCCAGACGATGCCGGCCGACGACTTTCCGCTGGTGCAGGAGTCGGCCGACTTCGGGCCGATGTTCAGCGTGCCGCAGAAAACGCTGAAGAGCCTGGTCTCGCAGGTGCACTTCGCGATGGCGGTGCACGACATCCGCTACTACCTGAACGGCATCCTCTTCGTCGCCGAAGGCAAGAGCCTGACGCTGGTCGCGACCGACGGCCATCGGCTGGCGCTCGCACAGGCCAACCTCGAGGTCGAGATCCCGAAACAGGAAGTCATCCTGCCGAGGAAGACCGTGCTCGAGCTGCAGCGCCTGCTGAAGGACGACGACACGCCGATCGAGATGCGCTTCGCGCCGAACCAGGCCAAGTTCTCTTTCACCGGCATGGAGTTCGTCTCCAAGCTCGTCGAGGGCAAGTTCCCCGACTACAACCGCGTCATCCCCAAGAACCACAAGAACCGCGTCACGCTCGGCCGTTCGCCCTTGCTGCAGAGCCTGCAGCGCGCCGCGATCCTGACGAGCGAGAAGTTCAAGGGCGTGCGCGTCAACATCGAGCCGGGCACGCTGCGCATCGCCTCTTCGAACGCAGAGCAGGAAGAGGCGATGGAAGAGCTCGAGATCGACTACGGCGGCGACGCCATCGAGATCGGCTTCAACGTCACGTATCTCATCGACGCGCTCACCAACATGGGCCAGGAGATGGTCACGGTCGAGCTGCAGGACACGAACTCGAGCGCGCTGATCACCGTGCCCGACCAGGCGGGCTTCAAGTACGTCGTCATGCCGATGCGGATCTGACCACGTGACGACACCTTCGATGACCCCGAAAGAAGACGACTTCGACAAGAAGCCCGAGATCGCCGGCAGCCACGGCGACAAGGCCGGCAAGGCCACCAACAGCCCGCTGCCGGTCGAGGGCTCGACGCCGCCGGTCGAGGGCAATCCGCTGCGGGTCGGCGCCAATGGCGACGGCAGCGACGACACCTACGGCGAAGGCTCGATCCAGATCCTCGAAGGCCTCGAGGCGGTTCGCAAGCGCCCCGGCATGTACATCGGCGACACGTCCGACGGCACCGGGCTGCACCACCTCGTCTTCGAGGTCGTCGACAACTCGATCGACGAGGCTCTCGCGGGCTTTTGCGACGACATCGTCGTCACCATCCACACCGACAACTCGATCTCCGTCACCGACAACGGCCGCGGCATTCCGACCGGCGTGAAGATGGACGACAAGCACGAGCCCAAGCGCTCGGCGGCCGAGATCGCGCTCACCGAGCTGCATGCGGGCGGCAAGTTCAACCAGAACAGCTACAAGGTCTCGGGCGGCCTGCACGGCGTCGGCGTAAGCTGCGTCAACGGCCTCTCGAAATGGCTGCGCCTGACGGTGCGGCGCGACGGCCTGGCGCACTTCATGGAGTTCCGTCAGGGCGTGCCGCAGGACCGCGAGGTCGAGAAGCGCAACGGCATCGAGATCTCGCCGATGAAGGTCATCGGCGAGACCGAGAAGCGCGGCACCGAGGTCCACTTCCTGCCCGATCTCGAGATCTTCTCGAACATCGACTTCCACTACGACATTCTCTCGAAGCGCTTGCGCGAGCTCTCGTTCCTGAACAACGGCGTGCGCATCCGCCTGGTCGACGAGCGCAACAACAAGTCCGACGACTTCGCCTTCGCCGGCGGGGTCAAGGGCTTCGTCGAGTTCATCAACACCGGCAAGAAGGTGCTGCACCCGAACGTCTTCTACGCCACCGGCAAGAAGGACAGCGACCAGCACTCGACGATCACGAGCGAAGTCTCGATGCAGTGGAACGACGGCTACAGCGAGAACGTCCTGTGCTTCACCAACAACATCCCGCAGCGCGACGGCGGCACCCACCTCACCGGCCTGCGGGCGGCGATGACGCGGGTGATCAACAAGTACATCGAGGACAACGAGCTGGCGAAGAAGGCCAAGGTCGAGGTCACCGGCGACGACATGCGCGAAGGCCTGACCTGCGTGCTGTCGGTGAAGGTGCCCGAGCCGAAGTTCTCGAGCCAGACCAAGGACAAGCTCGTCTCGAGCGAAGTGCGCGGCCCGGTCGAAGACGTGGTGAGCAAGGCCCTCAACGACTACCTGCTCGAGAACCCGACCGACGCCAAGATCATCTGCGGCAAGATCGTCGACGCGGCGCGAGCGCGTGAGGCGGCGCGCAAGGCACGCGAGATGACACGCAGGAAGGGCGTGCTCGACGGCATGGGCCTGCCGGGCAAGCTCGCCGACTGCCAGGAGAAGGATCCGGCGCTCTGCGAGATCTACATCGTCGAGGGCGACTCGGCCGGCGGCTCCGCCAAGCAGGGCCGCGATCGCAAGTTCCAGGCGATCCTGCCGCTGCGCGGCAAGATCCTCAACGTCGAGAAGGCGCGCTACGAGAAGCTCATCACGAGCAACGAGATTCTCACGCTCATCACCGCGCTCGGCACCGGCATCGGCAAGGGCACGGGCGGCGACGACTTCAACGTCGACAAGCTGCGTTATCACCGCATCATCATCATGACCGACGCCGACGTCGACGGCGCGCACATCCGCACGCTGCTCCTGACGTTCCTGTTCCGCCAGATGCCCGAGCTGGTCGAGCGCGGCCACATCTACATCGCCCAGCCGCCGCTCTACAAGGTGAAGTTCGGCAAGGACGAGCAGTACCTGAAGGACGGCCACGAGCTCGACGCCTACCTGATGCGCGTGGCGCTGAAGGACGCTCGCCTGGAGACGGGCAAGCAACCCGACGGCACGACCACTGCGGCCGTGCTGCAGGGCGAGACGCTCGAAGCGCTGGCGCAGAAGTACGTGATCGCCAAGAACGTCGTCGAGCGCCTCTCGAACTGGATGGACATCGACGCGCTGCGGGCGCTGGCCAACGGCCTCGAGCTGAACCTCGACACGCTCGAGGCGGCCGAAGCCTCGGCGGCGTCGCTGCAGTCGGCGCTGAACGACGCCGAGGTCGCCGCCGAGTTCGACGTCCGCACCGACAAGCACATCCTGCGCATCAGCCGCCTGCATCACGGCAACGTCAAGTCGAGCGTGATCACCCCCGACTTCGTCCATGGTGCCGACTACGAAGCGCTGAGCACTGCGGGCCAGACCTTCCGCGGCCTCGTCGGCAAGGACGCGATCGTCAAACGCGGCGAAGGCGACCGGCAGAAGGAAGCCCGCGTCGGCGACTTCCGGGAAGCGATGGCCTGGCTGATCCAGCAGGCCGAGGGGGCGGTGGCGCGCCAGCGCTACAAGGGCCTGGGCGAGATGAACCCGTCGCAGCTCTGGGAGACGACGATGGACCCGGCGGTGCGCCGGCTCCTGCGCGTCCAGCTCGACGACGCGATCGAGGCCGACCGCGTCTTCACGATGCTGATGGGCGACGAGGTCGAGCCCCGGCGCGCGTTCATCGAGGCCAATGCGCTGAGGGTCGCGAACATCGACGTCTAGCTCTGTAGGTTGCGCTTGTGGACCAGTGCCTGCTCGGCGGGTCGTTCCCTCCCCCGGGCGACCTTGCCATCGACGACCTTGCCATCGGGTGTCGCGCCGTCGGGTTTGACAGCGATCAAGACACCCGCGAATCGCAGTTGATGAGGACACGCCAGCCTGAATCGCCGTGATCCAATGAAGGGCACCAACATTGCCAGATGCCGGACGCGGAGACGTCGTGTCTTCTCGTCGGTGCCGCTTGCGCCATGAGCAAGACTGCGTATCAACGATTTGTCTGCATTCGCGACGACTTCTACGAGGATCTCGAGAAGGTCTATCGCGCGGCCAAGACGGCAAAGTACATCGAACACGAGGTCGCCACGGGCATGCGCAGCAGCACGGTCTATCACGAGACCGGGGTCAAGAAGAAGCTCGAGCGGTTGCTCGGACTCAAGATCACGCGCTGGGACACGGACCCGGCCGACGAAAACGGCGTGTTCTACATCGGGGCGGCCCATGGCCGGCTGAAAGAGAAGCCCGGCATTCACAGCGACCATCCGAACGACGATGTGACGGTGGTCATCTACCTGACGCCGGGGCTGCCGCCGGACTGCGGCACGTCGCTGTGGCAGCACCGACGAACGGGCTTGGCCGATGCGGCCACTCCGGCCGATGCGCGCCGGTTGACGATGCGCTACGCCGATTTGCTGCATGTCTTCGAGCGCGACACCCGCATCCACGAGCGTTGGATTGAACTCGACCGCATCGGCTACAAGCCCAATCGCATGGTGGCGTACCCCTCGGGGGTCTTCCACTCAGCGTCACGACACTACGGATCATCGGTGGTCGATGCGAGGCTCTATCAGACGTTTCGTGTGGGCGTCGACTGGGTGTCGCAGGCGCGCTGAGCGCGCTTGACCCGAGGACGCAGCCTCGTCACGGGTAAGGGTTCAGCCGTCAGGCTGCGGCGCACCGACGGCGTGCGCGGGCCCCTTGCGATCAGGCCTTCGGAGCGCGCCCGGTTTCGCGCTGCCACGCCCATACGGCGTCCTGATAGGCCAGCACAGCGCGCGGTTTGGCACGCACGCACGCGGCCAGCAATCCGTGCTCCCGCCTGGTCTTGACACCGATCGCGTAGGCGGCCGGGGCCCATTCACGCAGCACGCGATGCTCATCTGCCGTGGGCGTCTGCGTCCACCCGGCACTCTTCATGAAGGCCGCAATCGACTCGCGCTCCATCGCCAGGCGGTTGCTGTCGAAGCGCTTGGCCGCCAACTTGGTCACTTCGGTCGTGATGTCGGCAATGTCCATGGGCACTTCACGGCCCAGGTTCAGGGCGACGTTGCTGCCCGTGAGCTCGAGCAGCGTCTTCTCCGAGGAGCGATGGCCAGGGCGAAGCTCGATCTTGGCTTTCTCGCTCGCGGCCAGGGCAGCCAGCGTCACGTCGATGGAGCGGAAGCCGAGCCGGTGGTAGAACCAGTAGGCGCCCGAGGCGATGCCGTCGGGGTTGTCGAGACCGAACTGGTGGGCGTCGACCTCGAAGTAGTCGACGCGGAAAGTCTTGCGATAGGTCCGCAAGACCTGCGCCATCATGTAGCCGCTCTCGCCGCCGCGGTAGGGCTCGAAGATGTTCATGCCGAAGGCAGCCCGGGGCCCGAAAATCCACGAGCCTCCGTAAGCCACGGGCAGGCCGTTCTTGAAGAGCGTGAAGCCGACGTAGGACTCGAGCGGGAGCTGGCGATCGGGTGTCATGCCGAAGACGGCGCAGCTCAGGCCACCCTCCAGGTCGACGATGCGCAGCGAGCTGGGTTCGAGGTAGGTGCAGGGATCAGTCTCGCGGATGGTCAGCGCCATCGTGTTCTTCAACACCAGGATCGCTTCGTCGCGTTCGGCCTGGCTCATCGCGCGTGGTGGCGGAAGCGGCATGTCGATGAGGCCGGACACATCGAACTTCTTGACGATGTCTTTCTGGTGCACCGTGCCCTGTGTCATCGGCAGGCGATTGCGAGCCTTGGTGAACCGGCCCTTCGTGGGACGGATGCGCAGGAAGACGTCGAGCGAGTCATAGAGATGGTCCTTCACCAGCGGGTCGCCGTCGTGGCGCGACAGCTCCTGAACAAGGAAGGTCAGGCGACGTGCGGGCGGCACCTTGAGTGCGTCCATCAGCTCGTCGTTGCTGCAGTCAGCGGTGGTCTCGCTGCGTTCCAGCGATGGCAGGGTGAGCTTCAGGATGTCGTTGAGCCCGGCCTTGGGTTGGTCGAAGCTGTCGAGCGCGACGGTGGCGTGCGGGTGCCCCAACAACCAGCGCGCGGCGTCGTGCGAGAAGCGCGTGACGATGTCGACGTAAGCCATGCCCTGGTCCTCCCAGGCGGCGACAGGGCG
>JBBRZP010000189.1:0-6669 GCA_038236565.1 Burkholderiales bacterium
ATGCCGGCCCGATGCCGGCGCAGTTGACGAGGCCGAAGAGCTTGCCCAACGCGGTCGCCTCGGCGACCACGCGTTGCCCGTCCGCTTCCTGGCTCACGTCGCAGCGCACGAAGCGCCCGCCGATCTCTGCCGCGACCGCAGCGCCGCGCTCGGCCTGCAGGTCGGCGACGACCACCGATGCGCCCTCACGGGCGAGCATGCGCGCCGTGCCTTCGCCGAGGCCCGACGCCCCGCCGGTGACGATGAAGACCTTGCCCTTGATGTCCACGTGACTCTCCTTCAGGCCAGGGCTGCAAGCGCGCGCGCGGTGATCTCGTCGACCTCGCCGGTGCCGCTGATCTTGCGATAGGCGGGCGCGCCGGGCTCGCCGGATGCCTCCCAGCGCTCGTAATAGGCGACGAGCGGACGCGTCTGCTCTGCGTAGACCGCGAGGCGCTTCTTCACGGTCTCCTCGAGGTCGTCGGCACGCTGGATCAGTGGCTCGCCGGTGATGTCGTCGATGCCATCGGCCTTCGGCGGATTGAAGCGGACATGGTATGTGCGGCCCGAGGCGACGTGAACGCGGCGTCCGCTCATGCGCTCGACGATGGCCGAGTCGGGCACGTCGATCTCGAGGACGTAGTCGAGGAACACGCCTGCGGCCTTCAGCGCGTCGGCCTGCACGATGGTGCGCGGGAAGCCGTCGAAGAGGAAGCCTGCGGCGCAATCGGGCATGGCGATGCGTTCCTTGACCAGGCCGATGATGATGTCGTCGCTCACCAGGAGGCCGGAGTCCATCACCTTCTTGGCCGCGACGCCGAGCGGAGTTCCAGCCTTGACGGCGGCGCGCAGCATGTCGCCGGTCGAGATCTGCGGGATGCCGAAGCGCTTGCAGATGTATGCGGCCTGCGTGCCCTTGCCCGCCCCCGGTGCTCCTAGCAGGATCAATCTCATGGCGTGCGCTTCGATGCTCGTGGGGGAGGCCGGAATAATAGGCGGCGGCGTGTCGGCGGTTCCGCGCGGAGCGCTCAGGCAAAACCCGCACCAGGGCGCGCGCCGAACAAGGACTGCGCGCGGGCGAGGTCCTCGGAGGTGTCAATGCCGATCGCCGGCGTCGCGTCGCTGACGTGGACGGCGATGCGCTCGCCGTGCCACAGGACGCGCAGCTGTTCCAGCCGCTCGATCTCCTCGAGCGGGCTGACCGCCAGCAGCGGGAAGCGACGCAGGAAGGCGGCGCGGTAGGCGTACAGCCCGACATGCCGCAGGGGCGCAGCGCCGGGGCGCGCAGCGCCGTCGAACGCGTCGCCGTCGCGCGGCCACGGGATCGTCGCCCGCGAGAAGTAGAGCGCGCGACCAGCTGCGTCGAGCACGACCTTGACGATGTTCGGATTGTCGAAGTCGACGCGGTTGCCGATCGCGTGCGCGGCGGTGCTCATGACGCAGTCGGCACGCTCGGCGAGGAGGGTGGCGCAAGCGTCGATGAGCTCGGGCTCGATCAACGGCTCGTCGCCCTGCACGTTGACCACGATCTCGTCGTCGCCGAGGCCGAGCGCGTCGCAGGCTTCGGCAAGGCGGTCGCTGCCGCTCGGATGTCGCGGCGAGGTCAGCACCGACGCGACGCCGTGGGCGGTGCAGGCGGCGACGATCTCGTCGTCGTCCGCGGCCACGACGACGCGCGACGCCTTCGACAGCCCAGCGCGCTGCGCGACCCGCACGACCATCGGCAGGCCGCCGAGGTCGGCCAGCACCTTGCGCGGCAGGCGGGTCGATGCCAGCCGCGCGGGGATCAGCACCGTGAACGCCACGCCGGCTTCAGGCGGGATCGGACGGCGCCGTCGGCCCGGTCTCGTGACCGAGAGGTCGCGCTTCGCCTTCGAGCATCACCGGGATGCCGTCGCGCACCGGAAAGGCCAGCCCGTCTGCGCTGCACACCAGTTCCTGGCGCTCGTGCTGGGGCGGACGCCAGTGCTGCAGCGGCCCCTTGCACAGCGGGCAGACAAGCAGGTCAAGGAGGCGTGTTTCCATGCGACGTGGTGGCGAGCATCGGCTCGGCGGAAGGTGGCGCGTTCTGCGGCGGCAGGAGAGCGATGACCGCGGCATCGAACGCAGGTTCGGGAGTGAAGTCTAGCCGCGCGACCCAGACCCGCGTGCCCATTCGCCGCGACGGCGGCAGCTTGACCGCGTCCTTCTCCGTCACGATGACGTCGGCCGCGTCCGTCGGCCACGGCAGCGTCGCGAAGTCGGCGTGATCGGTCAGGGGCAGCTCGCGCGCGCGCAGGCCCTCGGTCCGCAGCATCGCAAAGAAGCGCTCGGGCTGGGCGAGCCCCGCAACGGCGACGACGTCCTTGCCGCGGAGCGCCGCGAGCGAATCGGGAGCCGGCGCGGCGCCCTCCCACCAGTCGGCGAGCGACACCACGCCGGCCAGCGAGCGACGCGCCGTGAAGCCGGGCAGAGGCGTCGTCGGCGCCGGTGCGTTGTAGAGGACGATCTGCCGCGCGGAGATGGTGGCCGGCAAGCGCTCGCGCATCGGCCCGGCGGGCAGCAGCCGCCCGTTGCCGGCGCCGCGCTCGTCGAACACCAGCACCTCGACGTCGCGCTCGAGGCCGAGGTGCTGCAGCCCGTCGTCGCTGACGACGATGTCGACGGCCGGATCGAGCGACAGCAGCGCGTGTCCGGCGGCGACGCGGTCGGCACCGACCACGACCGAGGCGCCGGTGCGCCGGCGCAGCATGAGCGGCTCGTCACCGACGCGCTCGGACGACGCGTCGCTGCTCACGGCGACGATCTCGTCGCCGAAGCGTCCGTAGCCGCGCGAGACGATGCCCGGCGTGTAGCCATGCCGCCGCAGCAGGTCGACCACGGCGATCACCGTCGGCGTCTTGCCCGCTCCACCGACGATGAGATTGCCGACGACGATCACCGGCACGGGCAACCGGTCGACGCTGCGGATGCCGCGCAGGAAGAGGCGCCGTCGAAATGCGCTGCCGGCCTCGAAGCTCCATGCGACGGGCAGCAGCAGGGTGCTGAGCGGACCACGGCCGCTCCAGGTGCGGTGCATGGCGCTTTCCAGCCGCTCGGCCAGCGGCACGCGCGCCGGGCCCGACATCGATCAGTGCGCCGCGCCCGCGGAGGACTGCGTCGCGAAGGTGAGCTTGGCGATGCCCGCGCGCCGCGCCGCATCCATGACGTTGATGACGCTCTGGTGCGCCGCGGTCGCATCGGCCGAGACGATGAGGATCATGTCGCTCGAGCCACCCGCCGCCGTCGTGAGCTCGGCTGCGAGGGCCTCGACGCTTCGGCCGTCGACCGGCTTCTTGTCGATCGCGTAGCGCCCGTCGGCGCTGACCGCGACGATGATCTCGTGCGGCCGGTCGCGCGCCTGGTCGGCGTCGGCGACCGGCAGCGTGATCTGGAGCTCCGTGAACTTCGAGTACGTCGTCGACAGCATCAGGAAGATGAGGATGACGAGCAGCACGTCGATGAACGGAATCAGGTTGATCTCCGGCTCGGCCGGTCGCGTCCGCCGGAAGTTGAGCGCCATCGCGGTCAGCCTCCGCGCGGCACGGCGAAGCGCATCAGGTGCGGCACGAGCCGGTCCGACGCCTGCTCCATCTCGAGCGTGTACGAGTCGACCAGGCCGCGGAAGTAGCGATAGAACATCAGCGCCGGGATCGCGATCATCAGACCCAGCGCGGTGTTGTAGAGCGCGACCGAGATGCCGTGTGCGAGCAGCGCCGGGTTGTTTCCGCCGTTCGGCGCCTGCGATCCGAAGATCTCGATCATGCCGATGACGGTGCCCATGAGCCCCAGCAGCGGCGCGGCGGAGGCGATCGTGCCGAGCGTGTTGAGGTAGCGCTCGAGCCGGTGCACGGCGGCCCGGCCGGCCGACTCGAAGGTCGCGCGCAGGCTGCTCTCGGTGATGCGCGGCTCGGCGATCACGGCGCGCAAGCCGGCCGCGAGCACCGTGCCGAGGACCGAGTTTTCCGCGAGCTTGTTGACGACGTCGGGCGACGGCAGGTGTGCGCGCGTGACCGAGATCACTTCATCGACCAGCCGGGTCGGAGCCACCCGCGAGAGTCGCAAGCTCGAGAAGCGTTCGATGATCAGGGCCATTGCGGCGATCGAGCAGATGAGCAGCGGCCAGATCGGCCAACCGGCGGCTTGTATGATCGAAAGCAATATGACCCTTTCCGACGACGAGGTGGCGCTAGGCGCACCGGTCGCCTGAATTATGGCGTGCGTCGGACCGAGGTCCGGCGCCCCGGGCCGACACCGCGGGAGCCGCTCCGCGGACGCTGCAGGCGGATCGCCCCGACCACTCCGCGAAACGGTGGAGAACTTTGTGGATAACACCAGGCGAGAACCGCCTCGCGTCAGCCCCGGCGCGGCGAGCGCTGCGGTGCTCAAAAAATCGGCATGAAAAAGATCAGCTTAATCAAGCACTTGCCTCGGCGACATGCGGGCTTGCGGGGCGAAACCGTCTGCAACGCCAGTCCTGACGCGGCTGTGGACTTGTCGCGCGGCGCCAGCGCTGGCGCTGTCCATGGTTGAGCCGGCGCGGATGCGACCCGCAGGCCGTCTCTGGAGCGTCAGCGGGCTCGTCGCGGCGGTCGCGGGACTGATCGAACAAGGCGTTCCCGCTTGCACCGTCAGCGGCGAGATTTGGGGGCTGTCGCGCGCCGCGAGCGGCCATTGCTACTTCACGCTGAAGGACTCGGCCGGCACCGCGACGCTGCGCTGCGCGATGTTTCGCCGGGCGGCATCGATGCTCGATTTCGAGCCCGCCGACGGTCAGCAGGTGGAAGTGCGCGGGCGCGTCTCGGTCTACGAGCCGCGCGGCGAATTGCAGTTCGTCGTCGAAGCGATGCAGCGTGCCGGCGCCGGAATCCTGTACGAGCGCTTCTTGCGACTGCGCGCACGGCTCGAGTCCGAGGGGCTCTTCGATCCCGCTGCGAAACGCGCGCTGCCGGCCTTCCCGCTCACGGTGGGCGTCGTCACGTCGCTCGGCGGCGCTGCGCTGCACGATGTCGCGACGACGCTGGCCCGGCGCTCACCGCATGTGAGGGTCGTCGTCTATCCGAGCGTCGTGCAGGGCGCCGATGCGCCGGCGGCGTTGTGCGAAGCGATCTCGGCCGCCGCCCGCCACGGCGCGGTCGACGTCCTGATCGCATGCCGCGGCGGCGGCTCGCTCGAGGACCTCTGGGCCTTCAACGACGAGCGTGTCGTGCGCTCGATCCGAGCCGCGCCGATGCCGGTCGTGAGCGGCGTCGGCCACGAGACCGACCTGACCCTCGCGGACCTGGCCGCCGACCTGCGTGCGCCGACGCCCACCGCGGCGGCCGAGCTGGTGGCACCGGCGACGAGCGCGCAGCGCCAGGCTCTCGATCGCTTCGCGCAAGCGCTCGCCAAGCGGGTCGCGAGCGCGCTCGACACCGAGGCCCAGCGCCTGGACCGGCTGTCGCTGCGCCTGGCCCGACCCGGAGAGGGCGTGGCGCGACGCGCGCACGGGCTGGCTGCGCTCGAGTCGCGTCTTCAGGGCGCGCTCACCCGCACGTTGCTCGCTGCGCGGACGCGCTCGACGACCGCGTCGAGCCGGCTGGGTCACGCGGTCGCGATGGGGCGTGCCCGCCTGGCGCATCGCCTCGACAGCGCCTCCGTGCGTCTGCAGGCGCTCGATCCGGATCGCGTCCTGGCGCGCGGCTACGCGATGATCGTCGACGGCGCGGGCCACCCCGTGACGTCGGTGGCCCGACTCGCCGTCGGCACCAAGGTCACCGCGCGACTGGCCGACGGCCAGGCCACGCTCGGCGTCGAGTCGACGTCGCCTCTGCCGCGCTGAGCCGGGAACGTCGGTTGCCCTCGTTGCCGGTGCCTCCCAGCACCAAGCTGCCTACAATCGTTGATCGAATTCACGCCTTCGAGAGGAAAGTCATGGAACACACCTTGCCCCCGCTGCCCTATGCCATGGACGCGCTCGCGCCGCACCTCAGCAAGGAGACGCTCGAGTACCACTACGGCAAGCACCACAAGGCGTACGTCGACAACCTGAACAACCTGCAGAAGGGCACCGAGTTCGAAGCGATGGCGCTCGAGGACATCGTCAAGAAGGCGACCGGCGGCATCTACAACAACGCGGCCCAGATCTGGAACCACACCTTCTTCTGGAACTGCATGAAGCCCGCGGGCGGCGGTGAGCCGAAGGGCGCTCTGGCCGATGCGATCAAGACGAAGTGGGGCGGCTACGCTGCCTTCAAGGAAGCGTTCGCGAAGAGCGCGGTCGGCAACTTCGGCTCGGGCTGGACCTGGCTCGTGAAGAAGGCCGACGGCAGCGTCGACATCGTCAACATGGGCGCTGCCGGAACGCCGCTCACCACTGGCGACACGCCGCTCCTGACGATCGACGTCTGGGAGCATGCGTACTACATCGACTACCGCAACCAGCGTCCGAAGTGGGCCGAGACCTTCATGACCTCGCTCGCCAACTGGGACTTCGCCGCCAAGAACTTCTCCTGAACGCGGTGCAGGGTCTCGCCGCTCGGCGCCGAGATCCTTCGCTTCGCTCGGGACGACAGCCGCGCCTCAATTCCCGAACGGCGTCCCGCGCAGCTTCGTGCCGGGCTTGATGCCCTTTTTGGCGAACCAGCCGTCGTTCATCTCGAGGACGAAGCGCACCGGCTGCGTCGAACAGTG
>JBBRZP010000190.1:0-6613 GCA_038236565.1 Burkholderiales bacterium
CCGATTTTCGATCGCCGCGGATCCTGGTCCGACGGTGCTTGCGCAGGGCGCGGCACCTTGAGTGTCGGTCAGGACGATCGGTCGACGGATCGAACCGTCAAGTCTAGCAGAGCGTCCCGGTAGGGCGAGCTCGGCAGTACGACGAGCGAGGCGCACGCCTTGTCCGCTTCGGTCCGCGCGGCGTCGCGCGTGGCTGCGAGGGCGCCGGTCTTGCGGACGATGGTCACGATCTCGGCCAGCCGCGCCACTTCGCCGTGCTCGATCGCGTGACGAACGATCGCGCGCTCGTCGGACGAGCCGCGCTCCATCGCGATCAGAAGCGGCAAGGTCGGCTTGCCTTCGCGCAAGTCGTCGCCGACGTTCTTGCCGAGCTGCTCGGTCGCGCCCTCGTAATCGAGCAGGTCGTCGACGAGCTGGAACGCGGTGCCGAGCGAGCGTCCGTAAGCTGCGCACGCCTCTTCGGTGGCCGCGTCGGCATCGGACAGGACCGCACCGAGACGAGCGCTCGCCTCGAACAGCTTCGCAGTCTTGAAGCGGATCACACGCAGGTAGTCGTCGACCGAGACATCGGGGTCGTGCATGTTCATCAACTGCAGCACTTCGCCTTCCGCGATCACGTTGGTCGCGTCGGCCAGCACGTCGAGCACGCGCATGCGGTTGACCGAGACCATCATCTGGAAGGCGCGCGAGTAGACGAAGTCGCCGACGAGGACACTGGCGGCGTTGCCGAACAGCGCATTGGCGGTGCGGCGGCCGCGACGCAACCCGGATTCGTCGACGACGTCGTCGTGCAACAGCGTCGCGGTGTGAATGAACTCGACGGTCGCCGCAAGCTCGAAGCGCTCGCGACCGCGATAGCCGAGCGCGCCGGAGAAGAGAAGCACCAGAAGCGGCCGGATGCGCTTGCCGCCCGCGCTGATGATGTAGTGCGCGATCTGATCGATGAGCGCGACCTTGGACGCCAGCCTGAGCTGGATGACCGCGTCCACCTGCCGCATTTCCTCGGCCATCGACAAGCCGGAGGCCGGCAGCGGCGATGGAGGAGGCGGGGGGGAAGACGTCAGTGGCGGGGACACGACTGGCTGCGTCAAGTGATCGATTATAGAAAGCGAGACCCGCCGCCGGCCCGAGGGGCTTTGCCGGAAGCGGACGTGGGCGCGTCGCCGTGACAGCAGGGCCAGCGAGCTCAGCGGCGCCCTGTGTCGTGGTATAGTCACAGGCTTTTCGCGGGACGCCCTTTGGCCGCTTCGGTGGCCGCGAGATGTCCGCGAGAACGGGGCAGTTTCGGGCGCTGGCCGCGAGGCGCGCCGATCGCAAGGCGCAGAAATGCGCAGCGGCGTTGCCGCGACAACGAAGGACTACAGATGTACGCCGTCATCAAGACCGGTGGCAAGCAATACCGGGTCGCCGCCGGGGAGACGCTCAAGGTGGAACGCCTGGTTGCCGACATCGGCGCCGACGTCACCCTGGACCAGATCGTCGCCATCGGCAGCGGCGCGGACCTCGTGCTCGGCGCTCCGCTGGTCGCCGGCGCCAGCGTCGTCGCGAGCGTCGTCTCGCACGGCCGCCATCCAAAGGTCCGGATCTTCAAGATGCACAAGCGCAAGCACTATCAGAAGCGCCAGGGGCATCGCCAGAATTTCACCGAGATCCGCATCAGCGCGGTCAACGCGGCCTGACGGCGCCGCGCATCCAGGAAGCACTGACATGGCACAGAAAAAGGGCGGCGGCTCGACGCGCAACGGCCGCGACTCGCAGCCGAAGATGCTCGGCGTCAAGGTGTTCGGCGGCCAGATCATCCCGGCCGGCTCGATCATCGTGCGCCAGCGCGGTACCAAGTTCCACGCCGGCCCCAACGTCGGCATCGGCCGCGACCACACGCTCTTCGCGCTGGTCGACGGCGAGGTGAGCTATGCGGTCAAGGGACCGCGCAACCGCCAGACCGTGACCGTCAAGAGCGCCTGAGTCTCGCTCGCGGGCCATCGAAGCCCCGGCGCGCCGGGGCTTTTTCATTCCTGCTCCTGCCCGAGCGATTCGATGGACCACGGATCCGCCTGCACTACCATGATTGCCCCCCATCCCCGAGCGAGGTTCGCATGAGCTGGAGCGGCGTCATCCTCGTGGTCGTCGGCGTCGTGCTGCTGGCGAACAACGCAGACCTCTTGCCCTACGGCTGGTTGCACCAATGGTGGCCGGTGCTGATCATCGCCCTCGGCGTGACGACCATCCTGCGCCCGCATCGCGGCCGGCGCAGCCCGGCGCCGGGCCGGGACGACGCTGCGCGATCGAACGACAAGCGATGAGGTTCGTCGACGAAGCCACTATCGAGGTCGTCGCCGGCGACGGCGGCAACGGCTGCATGAGCTTCCGGCGCGAGAAGTTCATCCCCTTCGGCGGCCCGAACGGCGGCGACGGAGGACGCGGAGGCAGCGTCTACGCCGTCGCCGACCGCAACCTCAACACGCTGATCGACTTTCGCTATGCGCGCCGGCACGAGGCGCGCAGCGGCGAGAACGGCAGGGGTTCGGACCAGTACGGCGCCGCCGCCGCCGACATCGTCATGCGCATGCCGGTCGGCACGATCATCACCGATGCGGAGACCGGCGAGCGCATCGCCGAGCTGCTCGAGCCCGACGAGAAAACGCTGATCGTCAAGGGCGGCGACGGCGGCTTCGGCAACCTCCATTTCAAGAGCAGCACGAACCGCGCGCCGCGCCAGAAGACGCCGGGCTGGCCGGGCGAGCACCGAAAGCTCAAGCTCGAGCTGCGCGTGCTGGCCGACGTCGGTCTCCTCGGCATGCCCAACGCCGGCAAGTCGACGCTGATCGCGGCGATCTCGAACGCCCGGCCGAAGATCGCCGACTATCCGTTCACGACGCTGCACCCCAACCTCGGTGTCGTCCGCGTCGCGCCCGAGCAGAGCTTCGTCGTCGCCGACGTGCCGGGCCTGATCGAAGGCGCGGCCGAAGGTGCCGGCCTCGGCCATCTCTTCCTGCGCCACCTGCAGCGCACGCGGCTCCTCCTTCACCTCGTCGACTTCGCACCCTTCGACGAGGCCGTCGATCCGGTCGCGCAGGTCAAGGCCATCGTCGCCGAGCTCGAGAAATACGATCCCGGGCTGGCTGCCAAGCCGCGCTGGATCGTCCTCAACAAGCTCGACATGATCCCCGCCGACGAGCGCGCCGAGCGGGTCAAGTCCTTCCTCAAGCGGCTGCGCTGGAAAGGGCCCGTGTTCCAGATCTCCGCACTCACGCGCGAGGGCTGCGAGCCGCTCATCCGCGCGATCTACGACCACGTCGCCGCGCTCGCCAATCCCGTGCCGGTCGAGCCCGATCCCCGCTTCGACACGAGCGGAGCCGACGAGACCCGATGAGCGTTTCCGCACGGCCGCTCCGAAGGAGACGCTCCGTCCCGCCCGGCGGGACCGGCCGCAGGCCGAGGGTGCGCCAATGAGCGAGGTGATGCGCGGCGCGCGGCGCATCGTCGTCAAGGTCGGCTCGAGCCTGGTCACCAACGAAGGTCGCGGCGTCGATGCCGACGCCGTCGGCGGCTGGTGCAGGCAAATGGCAGAGCTCGTGCGCCAGAAGCGCGAGCTGGTCATGGTCTCGAGCGGGGCGATCGCCGAAGGCATGAAGCGCCTCGGCTGGTCGTCGCGGCCCCGCGCCGTCCACGAGCTGCAGGCCGCGGCGGCGGTCGGCCAGATGGGCCTGGCACAGATCTACGAAACCGCGCTGCGCTCGCACGGCATCGGCAGCGCACAAGTGCTGTTGACGCACGCCGACCTCGCCGACCGCGAGCGCTACCTCAATGCGCGCTCGACGCTCCTCACCCTGCTCGGTCTCGGCGTCGTCCCGGTGATCAACGAGAACGACACGGTCGTCAACGACGAGATCAAGTTCGGCGACAACGACACGCTCGCTGCGCTGGTCGCCAACCTGCTCGACGCCGACGCGCTCGTCATCCTCACCGACCAGAGCGGCCTGTTCTCCGCCGATCCGCGCGGCGACGCAAGCGCGCGCCTGATCCAAAGAGCGAATGCCGGCGATCCGGATCTCGAGCGCATGGCCGGAGGAGCCGGCTCGGCGATCGGCCGTGGCGGCATGCTGACCAAGGTCCTGGCTGCCAAGCGCGCGGCGCGCAGCGGCGCCGGCACCGTGATTGCGTCCGGCCGCGAGCCCGACGTGCTGTTGCGACTGGCGGCCGGCGAAAGCGTCGGCACGGCGCTGCTCGCCACGACACCCAAGGTCGCCGCCCGCAAGCAATGGATGAGCGACCACCTGCAGCTGCGCGGCGCGGTGGTGGTCGACGACGGCGCGGCGGCCAAGCTGCGCGACGGCGGCAAGAGCCTGCTGCCGATCGGCGTTGTCAGCGTCGAGGGCGACTTCCACCGCGGCGACGTCATCGCCGTGCGGCGCGGCAGCGGCGAGGAGATCGGCCGGGGCCTCAGCAACTACGGCAGCGCCGAAGCGCGGCTCATCGCCAGGAAGCCTTCATCCGAGATTGCGCGCCTGCTCGGCTTCGTCGGCGAGTCCGAGCTCATCCATCGCGACAACCTCGTGCTGGCCTGAGGCCGGCACGGGTCAGGCGCGCGGGTTCTTCAGCGGCGGATCGAGCTCGGCCGGCATGGTCGGCTCGAGCAGTTCGGCAGGAGCCGTCGGCAAGCCGGAATCGCTCGGCGGGGCGCCGAGGTTGCCGGAGCGGTGATCGCCCGCCATCGACGTGTGGTCCATGCGCCGATAGTGGTCCGGCGCCTCTTCACGGTGATGCGGGCGCAGCCCCGAGCGCAGATAGCGGTTGTGCTGGGCGCCGCGCGGCAGGAAGCGCGCAAGCTCGGTCAAGGCCATCTGGTAGACGTCGCGCTTGAACTCGATGACGACGTCGAGCGGGATCCAGTACTCGTTCCATCGCCACGCGTCGAACTCCGGATGATCGGTCGCGCGCAGGTTCATGTCGCAGTCGCGACCGGTGAGCTGGAGCAGGAACCAGATCTGCTTCTGGCCGCGATAGTGGCCGCGCGCGTCACGCCGGATGAAGTGTGTCGGCACCTCGTAGCGCAGCCAGTCGCGCGTGCGCGCGACGATGCGGACATGGTCTTGTGTCAGCCCCACTTCCTCGTGGAGCTCTCGAAACATCGCCTGCTCGGGCGTCTCGCCGTAATTGATGCCCCCTTGCGGGAACTGCCAGGAGTGGGTCCGTATCCTTTTGCCCCAGAACACCTGGTTCCTCGGGTTGAGCAGGACGATGCCGACGTTGGGTCTGAACCCATCACGGTCGAGCATAATCAACCTCGATTCTTGCGTTGACCGATTATTGCACCGGCATGACGCGAGTCAAACCCTCGCGCCCTTCGGCCGACCGGCGCACGATGTCTTGCGGCGGCCAGTGAACGCATCACCGCGCCCACGCACCGTCGATGAAAGCCAGCCAGTTCTTCGTCTCCACCCTGAAGGAAGCCCCGGCCGACGCCGAGGTCGCGAGCCACCGGCTGATGCTGCGCGCCGGCATCATACGGCGCCTTGCCGGCGGCATTTACACCTGGATGCCCCTGGGGCTGCGCATCGTGCGCAAGGTGGAAGCCATCGTGCGGGAGGAAATGAACCGCGCCGGCGCAGTCGAACTTTCCATGCCGGTGGTGCAGCCGGCGGAGCTGTGGCAGGAATCGGGCCGCTGGGAGAAGTACGGCCCCGAGCTGTTGCGCGTCAAGGACCGGCATCAACGCGACTTCATCGTGCAGCCAACGTCCGAAGAAGTCATCACCGACATCGCGAGAAAAGAGCTCGCCAGCTACAAGCAGTTGCCGATCAATTTCTATCACATCCAGACCAAGTTCCGCGACGAGATCCGCCCGCGCTTCGGCGTGATGCGCGGGCGCGAGTTCACGATGAAGGACGCGTACTCGTTCGATCGCGATGTTGCGGGACTCGAGACCAGCTACGAGAAAATGCGCGCGGCCTATTGCGCGATCTTCGAGCGCATGGGCCTGCGCTATCGCGCGGTCGCGGCCGACACCGGATCGATCGGCGGCACGGGTTCTCACGAGTTCCATGTGCTCGCCGACTCGGGCGAGGACGCGATAGCGTTCAACCCGCAATCCGACTATGCGGCCAACGTCGAGCTCGCCGAAGCCAAAGCGCCGGACGCGCGCGAGGCGCCGGCTGAAGAGATGCGCAAGGTCGCGACTCCCGGCAAAGCCAAGTGCGAGCAGGTCGCCGAGTTGCTCGGCATCCCGCTCGCTCGCACCGTCAAGTCCATCGTTCTCGCCGTCGACACCAAGACGGACGGTGCCACGACCACGCGCATCCATCTGCTATTGCTGCGCGGCGATCACGACCTCAACGAGATCAAGACGAAGAAGCTCGACGGCCTCGGGGACTTCCGCTTTGCGACCGAAGCCGAGATCGTCGATGCCTTCGGCACCAAGCCGGGGTATCTCGGGCCGATCGGCATGAAGGAGCCGGCCGCCGTGATTGCCGATCGCGCCGTCGCCGCGATGAGCGACTTCGTGGTCGGCGCGAACGAGGAGGATTTCCACATCGCCGGCGTGAACTGGGGACGCGATCTGCCCGAGCCCGTGGTCGCGGACCTGCGCAACGTCAAGGCCGGTGACGCAGCG
>JBBRZP010000191.1:0-6595 GCA_038236565.1 Burkholderiales bacterium
GATGGGTATCGAGCCATCGGCCTGCTGCAACAGCGGCTGCGGCTGGATGCTGCCCAGCACCGCTGCACCGCCGCCTTCCCAGCGGTAGGTGTGGGCCATCTGGCCGACGATGTACTCGTCGCCGCGGCCGCAGTGGCTCATGATGCCGACCAGGTTGCTCTGGGTGCCGCTCGGAACGAAGAGCGCCGCTTCCTTGCCGAGCATCGCCGCGATCTTGTCCTGCAGCGCGTTGACGGTCGGGTCGTCGCCGAAGACGTCGTCGCCGACCTCGGCCGAAGCCATCGCCGCGCGCATCGCCGATGTCGGCCGGGTCACGGTGTCGCTGCGCAGATCCACCACGGTGTCGCTCATCGCGTCGCCTCCAGGAAGTTTCGAAGCATGGCATGGCCGTGCTCGGTGAGGATCGATTCGGGGTGGAACTGGACGCCCTCGAGCGGCGTCTTCGTCGCCGCCAGCGCGCCGTGACGCACGCCCATGATCTCGCCGTCGCTCGACGTCGACGTGACCTCCAGCGCGGCCGGCAGGCTCGACCGCTCGATCGCCAGCGAGTGGTAGCGGATCACCGAGAAGCGATCCGGCAGGGCTGCGTAGACGCCGCGCCCGTCGTGGCTCACGACGTCGCTCTTGCCGTGCATCAGCCGTGCGGCGCGGACGATCTTCCCACCGAGCGCCGCACCGATCGCCTGGTGGCCAAGGCAGACGCCGAGGATCGGCATGCGCCCCGCGAACGTCTCGATCGCGGCGACGCACACGCCCGCCTCGGCCGGCGTGCAAGGCCCCGGCGAGAGCACGACCGCATCGGGCTGCAGCGCGCCGATGCCGGCGACGTCGATCTCGTCGTTACGAAAGACGCGCACGTCCTCGCCGAGTTCGCCGAAGTACTGCACGAGGTTGAACGTGAAGCTGTCGTAGTTGTCGATCATGAGCAGCATTTCAGAAGCCCTCCTCGACCAGCTCCGCGGCGCGCAGCAGCGCCCGCGCCTTGGCTTCCGTCTCCTGCCACTCGAGCTCGGCGACCGAGTCCGCGACGACGCCGGCCGACGCCTGCACGTGCAGCGTCCCGTCCTTGACGATGCCGGTGCGGATCGCGATGGCGACGTCCATGTCGCCGGCGTAGCTCAGGTAGCCGCAGGCGCCGCCGTAGATGCCGCGCTTGACGGGCTCGAGCTCGTCGATGACTTCCATCGCCCGGATCTTCGGCGCGCCGGTCAGCGTGCCGGCGGGAAAGGTCGCGCGCAGCACGTCGATGTTGGTCATGCCGTCCTGCAGCAGGCCCTCGACATTGCTGACGATGTGCATCACGTGCGAATAGCGCTCGACCGCGAACGCCTCGGTCACCTTGACGCTGCCGACCTTGGCGATCCGACCGATGTCGTTCCTCGCCAGGTCGATCAGCATCAGGTGCTCGGCGCGCTCCTTCGGATCGCCGGCGAGCTCGGTCTCGAGCGCGCGGTCGAGCTCAGGCGTCGCCCCGCGCGGTCGCGTGCCGGCGAGCGGCCGGATCGTCACCTTGTCGCCGGCGTCGGTCGCTTCGCGCCGCACCAGGATCTCGGGCGACGCGCCGACGATCTGGAAGTCGCCGAGGTCGTAGAAATACATGTAGGGCGACGGATTCAGCGAGCGCACCGCCCGATACAGGCTCAGCGGCGAGCCGTCGTAGCGCTTGCTCATGCGCTGGCCGATCTGCACCTGCATCAGGTCGCCGGCGGCGATGTACTCCTTGGCGCGCGCGACGGCGGCGAGGAAGTCGCTCTTGGCGAACTCGCGCCGCACCGGTTGCGCCGCCGACCGCTCGACCGCGGGGGCGCAGACGCTCGAGCGCAGCCGGTCCGTCAGCTCGCCGAGGCGGCGTCGCGCCTTCGTGAACGCCTCGGGCACGGCCGGATCGGCATAGACGATGAGGTAGAGCCGACCCGAGAGGTTGTCGATCACCGCGACCTCCTCGCATTGCACGAGCAGGATGTCGGGCGTGCCGATCGGGTCGGGCAGCGGCCGCGCCCGCGCCGACTCGGCCAGGCGCGGCTCGATGCAGCGCACCGCGTCGTAGCCGAAGTAGCCGGCGAGGCCGCCGCAGAAGCGCGGCAGCCCGGGCCGCAGCGCGACCCGGAAGCGCTGCTGGTAGGCGGCGACGAAGGCGAGCGGATCGCCCTCGTCGGTCTCGACGACACGGCCGTCGGTCACGACCTCGGTGCGAAAGCCCGTCGCGCGCAGCAGCGTGCGCGCCGGCAGGCCGATGAACGAGTAGCGGCCGAAGCGCTCGCCGCCGACGACCGATTCGAGCAGGAAGCTGTTGCTGCCCGCCGCGTCAGGACGCCGGACGTCGTAGGCCAGCTTCAGGTACAGCGACAGCGGCGTCTCCAGGTCGGCGAACGCCTCGGCGATCAAGGGAATGCGGTTGAAGCCCTGCAGGGCCAGGCTCTTGAACTCGAGTTCGGTCATCGCATGCCCGCCTGTGCGGCGAGCTCTCCACGTCTGAGGGCGGACCGCGGCGGGCGGTCAGGCAGCGTATCGATCGGGGCGTGCAGCAGACACCGAAGAGGCGCCGCGGCAGCGCCGGGGGCCCGAGGCGTTCAGCGCCGGGCGAGCGACCGGCAGCGACGCCAGGGCCAGGCTCCCCGGTCGGGCGACCTGATGACGAGGGAGCGCAACGTGACCATCTCAAAAGTGTACCGCGTGACTTCGCGCGTCTTCCGGGCGCTGCCCCGATGGTGCAGCGCCCGCCCGGGGCGTGCGTTGCTCACGCAACCGACCGGCGGCGGCGCGCCACGGCGGCCACGCAGGTCGGAGAATTCCGACCCATGCCCATGTCGACGCCGGCCGCCCCGCGCACGCTGCTCGTCGCCGAAGACGAGGACAGCTGCCGCGCCATCGCGGAGCATCTCGGCGCCGAGTTCGCACCGACGCTGCACCTCTGCCCACGCCCCGACCACGTCCTGCGCGAGGTCGAGGCGCACCGGCCCGACGTCGTCGTCTTCGCGCTCGTCTCGCTCGAAGCGGTCGAGCAGCAGGCGCTGGCCCTGCAGCCGCCCGGAACCTCGGCCGGGAACCGGCCGTTCCTGCTCGTGCTCTGCGACAGCGCCAGCGCCCGGCTCGCCGCGGGTCTGTGCAGGCAGGGGCTGGTCGACGACTACGTGCTCCATTTCCCGAAGCCGGCGGACCCGGACCGGCTCGCGACCAGCCTGCGCCTGGCGCGGCGCGTCGCCGCGGCGGCAGCCGGCGCGTCCGTTTCCGAGGTCCCGGCTCCGCCGGAGCGGCGCCGCTCGATCGTGCTGGTGGTCGAGGACGACGAGGTGCTGCATCTCCTCGTCGCGGCGATGGTCGATGCCGACGAGGTCGAGCTGGTGTTCGAGTCCGACGGCACGGCCGCGCTCGAACGGATCCGCACGGTCGGCCCCGATCTCGTCCTGATGGACGTCCTCCTGCCCGGCGCCGACGGCGTCGACCTGACGCAGCGGATGAAGAACGCGCCCGACCTCGCCGCCATCCCGGTGGTGATGTTCACCGGCGAGGCGCGGATGGAAACGCTGATCCGCAGCATGGAGGCCGGCGCGGCCGACTTCCTCGTCAAGCCGTTCACGCGCGAGGCGCTGATCGCCAAGCTGGCCAAGTACCTGCCGCTCGCCGCCTGAGCGGCGCGACGGCGCGACGCCGCCTCAGGCCGTCGCCTCAGGCCGACGTGACCGGGATGCCGCGGAACTGGCCGGCCACGGCAGGGCCCGACGGCCGCGCATAGCGCTCGGGGTCGAAGCGGTTCAGGAGCTCGCTCTCGCGCGCCCGGGCGATCGCCAGGCTCGCCAGCTTGACGTGGCCGTAGCCGCGGATCGACGCCGGGATGCTGGCGATCGCCGTGGCGATGCCGAGCCGTTCGGTGCTGAGCCCGGCGCAAAGCTCGTCGACGCGCGCTTCGTAGTCGGCGATCAGGCGACGCTCGAGCCGGCGCTCCTCGGTGCGTCCGAACGGATCGAAGGCCGTGCCGCGCAGGCCCTTGCCGCGCGCCAGCACCTTCAGCACGGGCAGCAGCCACGGTCCGAAGCGCACCTTCTTCGGCGCCGCGGCGCGACCGCCCTTGGGCTTCACCAGCGCTGGCGGCGCCATGTAGAACTCGAGCGTCATGCCAGCGCCCTCGAACTCCTCGGCGATCCGCTTCGCGAATTCGCCGTCCGTGTACAGACGCGCAACCTCGTACTCGTCCTTGTAGGCCATGAGCTTCCTCAGCTGGGTCGCGACGGCGCGCGTCAGCGGCATGGCCGACTCCGGCCCGGCGACAGAGCGCTCCCGCTCACGCACGGCGCCGACGACGCGCCGATAGCGCGCGGCGTAAGCCCCGTTCTGATACGCGGTGAGAAAGCCCGCCGAGCGCTCGACGAGCTCGTCGAGCGTCTCGACGCGTTCGCTCGCCGGGTCGGGCTCGTGGAGCAGCTCGCGCGCCGCGGCCGGGTCGGCGGCGGCCAGCCGGCCGAGCGAGAAGGCCGCCTTGTTGGACGCGACCGCGACGCCGTTGAGCTCGATCGCGCGCAGCATCGCCGGCAGCGCCACGGGCACGAGCCCGCGCTGCCAGGCGTAGCCCATCGCCAGGATGTTGGCGACGATCGAATCGCCGAGGAAGTCCTGCGCGAGGCGCTGCGCGTCCATGGTCTCGACGCGATCGGCGCCGGCGGCGAAGGCGAGCTTGTCGAGCAGCGCGTCGACGTGCAGGTCGGCGTCGGGATTCGAGAGCGACTCGGCGACGGCGATCTCGTGCCGGTTGGCGAGCACGCGCGTGCGGCCGCGCCGCACGGTCTGGAGCGCGTCGGCGGAGGCGGCGACGACGACGTCGCAGGCGAGCACCGCGTCGGCCTGCTGGGCGTCGATCCGCACCTGGTTGAGCGCCGCCTTGTCCTCGGCGAGACGCACGAACGAGAGCACCGAGCCGCCCTTCTGCGCGAAGCCCATGAAGTCGAGGACGCTTGCCGAGTGGCCCTCGAGGTGCGCCGCCATCGCGATCACCGCGCCGACGGTGACGACGCCGGTGCCGCCGACGCCCGTGACGAGCAGGTCGTACGGCCCGGTCCAGGCGTGCGGCGCGGGCGTCGGCAGGCCGGCGACGAGTCCCTCGAAGCGCTCGGCGGCAGGTCCCGCGAGCGCGCCCGGGCGCTTCCGCGGCGCACCGCCGACGACGCCGACGAAGCTCGGGCAGAAGCCCTTGGCGCAGGAGTAGTCCTTGTTGCAGCTCGACTGGTCGATCGCGCGCTTGCGCCCGAGGTCGGTTTCGAGCGGGACGACGGCGACGCAGTTCGACTGCACCGAGCAGTCGCCGCAGCCTTCGCAGACTCGGCTGTTGATGAAGAGGCGCCGAGCCGGATCGACCAGCTCGCCCTTCTTTCTGCGACGGCGCTTCTCCGCGGCGCAGGTCTGCTCGTAGATCAGGATCGTCACGCCCTTCATCTCGCGCAGGCGCCGCTGCACGGCGTCGAGCTCGGCGCGGTCGTGGAACTCGGTGCCGGCTGGGAACTTCGAATGGATCGCGTCGTACTTGGCGATATCGTCGGAGAGCACGACGACCTTGGTCGCGCCCTCGGCCTCGACCTGGCGCGCGATCGCATCGACCGAGATGATGCCGTCGACCGGCTGGCCGCCGGTCATCGCCACGGCGTCGTTGAAGAGGATCTTGTAGGTGACGTTGGTCCTGGCCGCGATCGCCTGGCGGATCGCGAGGTAGCCCGAGTGGTAGTAGGTGCCGTCGCCGAGGTTCTGGAAGACGTGCGGCACGGTCGTGAACATCGCATGCGAGACCCAGTCGACGCCCTCGCCGCCCATCTGGATCAGGCCTTCGGTGTCGCGGTCCATCCACGAGGCCATGAAGTGGCAGCCGATGCCGGCCTGCGCGCGCGAGCCTTCGGGCACCTTCGTCGACGTGTTGTGCGGGCAGCCCGCGCAGAAGTACGGCACGCGCTTGACGGCGTCGCCTTCGTTGGAGAGCAGCTCGGGGACGGTGAAGTCGCGCACGAGCGCGCGGCGATCGAGCTCAGGAAAGCGCATCGCGAGCCAGGCGGCGACGATCTCGATCAGCCGCGAGGGCCGCAGCTCGCCGAGCTCGCTCACGAGCGGCCGGCCGCTCGCGTCGTGCTTGCCGACGATGCGCGGCCGGATGGTGAGGTTGTAGAACTGGTCGCGCAGCTGCTGCTCGACGAGCCCGGCCTTTTCCTCGATCACGAGGATCTCGTCGAGGCCGTCGGCGAAGGCGTCCATCCGCGTCGGCTCGAGCGGATAGGCCAGGCCGATCTTGTGGATGCGCACGCCCGCGGCGGCGAGCGCGTCGAGCGGGATGTCGAGGCGGCGGAAGACCTCGAGCAGGTCGAAATGCGCCTTGCCGCAGGTGACGATGCCGACGCTCGCCCGCGGCGCGACGACGACGTCGCGGTCGATCGCGTTGATCGTCGCGAACGCGCGCACCGCGTCGAGCTTGGCGTGCACGCGCTGCTCGATCTTCAGCGACGGCAGGTCGGGCCAGCGGTAGTGCAGGCCGTCGGCCGGCGCCACGAAGCCGCTCGCGGCGACGACGGCGGCGCTGTCCTTCCAGGCGGCGACGCGAGCGTTCGTCTCGTCGAGGTCGACC
>JBBRZP010000192.1:0-6563 GCA_038236565.1 Burkholderiales bacterium
GGCTACTTCTTCATCCTCGGCCGCACCGACGACGTCATCAACGTCGCCGGCCACCGCCTGGGCACGCGCGAGATCGAGGAGAGCATCTCGAGCCATCCCAACGTCGCCGAGGTCGCGGTCGTCGGCGTCGCCGACGCGCTGAAGGGCCAGGTGGCGATGGCCTTCGTGATCGCCAAGGACGCCTCGGCGCTCGATGACCCGTCAGCGCGACTGAAGCTCGAAGGCGACATCATGAAGACGGTCGACGGCCAGCTCGGTGCCCTGGCGCGGCCGGCGCGCGTGCTCTTCGTGGGCGCGCTGCCGAAGACGCGCTCCGGCAAGCTTCTCAGGCGCGCGATCCAGGCGGTGTGCGAACACCGGGACGCCGGCGACCTGACGACGATGGAGGATCCTGCCGCGCTGCAGCAGATCCGCGACCTGATGACCGGGCCCTAGAGCACCTCGCTCGCGAAGTCGGCCAGGCGCGAGCGCTCGCCGCGCGCCAGGGTCACGTGGCCCGAGTGCGCCCAGCCCTTGAACCTGTCGACCGCGTAGGTGAGGCCCGACGAGCCTTCGGTGAGGTAGGGCGTGTCGATCTGCGCCAGGTTGCCGAGGCAGACGATCTTCGTGCCGGGGCCGGCGCGCGTGATCAACGTCTTCATCTGCTTGGGCGTCAGGTTCTGCGCCTCGTCGATGATGACGAACTTGTTGAGGAAGGTGCGGCCGCGCATGAAGTTCAGGCTCTTGATCTTGATCTTCGAGCGCACCAGGTCGTTGGTCGCGGCACGCCCCCATTCGCCGGCGCCGCTGTCGGTCTTCGAGAGCACCTCGAGGTTGTCGTCGAGCGCTCCCATCCACGGGCCCATCTTCTCTTCCTCAGTGCCCGGAAGGAAGCCGATGTCCTCGCCGACCGGCACGGTGACGCGGGTGACGATGATCTCGGTGTAGCGCCGGTCGTCCATCACTTGGCTCAACCCCGACGCGAGCGACATCAGCGTCTTGCCCGATCCGGCCGTGCCGGTGAGCGTGATGAAGTCGCAATCCGGATCCATCAGCAGGTTGAAGGCGAAGTTCTGGTCGCGGTTGCGGGCGGTCACGCCCCAGACCGAGTTCTTCTGGTGGGTGTAGTCCTTCAGCGTGCGCAGCACCGCCGCCTTGCCCGTGATCTCGATGACCTTGGCGTACAGCGACGGCGAGCCCGGCGCCTCGAGATAGACGAACTGGTTGATGAGGAGCGAGCCGACGATCGCGCCGCTGATCCGGTAGTACGTGAGGCCGCCCTGCTGCCAGCTCTCCACCGTCTTGGCGTGCTTGTCCCAGAAGTCGGCGGGCAGCTGCAGCGTGCCGGTGTAGAGCAGGTCGCCGTCGTCGAGCGTCTTGTCGTTGAAGTAGTCCTCGGCGGGCAGGCCGAGGGCGCGCGCCTTGATGCGCATGTTGATGTCCTTGGACACCAGCACGACGTCACGCTTCGGGTTCTGCTCGCGCAGCGCCTTGACGACGCCGAGGATCTGGTTGTCGGCCTTGCCCTGCGGCAGCCCCTGCGGCAGCTCGACGTGGATCAGGTCGGTCTGGAAAAAGAGCTTGCCGCCGGCTTCGCGGTGGCCGGTGCGGGCGAGGGCGATGCCCTCGGAGCGGCCGGCGGCATCGCGCGTCGGCATGTTGGCGGCGAGCGCGTCGAGATCGCGGCTCACCTGGCGCGCGTTGCGCGCGACCTCGGTCATGCCGCGCTTGTGGCCGTCGAGCTCCTCCAGCGTGATCATCGGCAGGTAGATGTCGTGCTCGTCGAACCGGAACAGCGACGTCGGGTCGTGCATCAGGACGTTGGTGTCGAGCACGAACAGCGTCGCCGGGCCGGCGCCGCGCGGGCGGCGCGCACGCTCCGGACGCACGACGGGCATCGACGGCGCCGGTGCCGCGGTCGCCTTGGCGGCGACCGGCGCGGCAGCCGGCAGGGCGTTCTCGTTGGTCAGCTCGAGGACCGCGGAGGCGACGGTGTCGGCACCGGGCTGCGGCCTGCCGGTGCGCTTGCCCGATCGCGATGCGGCCTGCGAGTCGAAATCGGCGCGGCTCAGGAAGTCGGCGCGCTTGGCCGGGGGCTTGGGCAATGGCATGGGAGGCTCGAAGAGGGCGGCGGTGGCGACCCGTCGGGAGACTGGGGTCGAAGGCCGGAAAGGCGGCGGGCGATGTGCCGGGACTGCGCGAAGGGCCGGTGCGGCGTCGGGCTCAGCCGGCCTTCTTGACCGCCTTGACGGCCTTGAGCACTTCCTCGACGTGGCCGGCCACGGTGAGGCCGCGCCACTCCCCGCGGAGCACGCCGCTGCCGTCCATCAGGAAGGTGCTGCGCTCGATGCCCTTGACCTTCTTGCCGTACATGATCTTGTTCTTGACGACGCCGAACATGTGGCAGAGCTTTTCCTCGGTGTCGGCGATCAGCTCGAACGGGAGCTCGAGGTTAGCCTTGAACCGGTCGTGCGAGGCCATGTTGTCACGCGAGACGCCGAAGAGCACGGCGCCGGCCTTGACGAATTCCTTGTAGTGATCGCGGAACTGCATCGCCTCGGTCGTGCAACCAGGCGTGTTGTCCTTCGGATAGAAGTACAGAACGACGATCTTGCCGCTGTAGGCCTGCGGCGTGAACTTCACTCCTCCTGTTGCAAGCGCCTCGAATTCCGGAACGGGTTTATTGAGTGCAGGCGTCATGAAGCTCTTGTTTGCTAAGCCCGGAGGGCGTCACAGGTCAGCCCGGGTCGGGCGTCACCACAACTCGCAATTATAGGGGCTCGACCCCGCCCGTCCGACACCCGTCCGTCACCCACCGACACGGTCGGCGGAGGCGAAGACGAGAGCGGCGACGACCGAGCGACTTTCGGCGAGCAGGACGTTGTAGGTGCGGCACGCCGCCGCCGTGTCCATCGTCTCGAAGCCGATGCTCGCGTCGATCAGCGACCTGAGGAGCGCGGGTGGTGGGAAACGGATGCGCTGGCCACTGCCGAAGATCACGAGCTCGGGCTTGAGAGCCGCGAGTCGGGCGAAGTGCTCCGCAGTGAGCGCGTCGAAGCCGTTCGCATGCCACGGCGCGACCGTCCCGTTCCATGGCACGACGACGCTCTCGGTGTATTCCACGCCGTTGACGAGCACGCCTTCGGGTCCGTGGCGCGCGATGGCGTTCTGTCCCTCCATCCGGTCGGCGCGCATTTTCATGACGTGATTATCGGAGGCGCCCGATCGACGCGTCGCGGTCCGCGGCACGGGCCCGGCGACGCGGACCGCTGTGGTCAAATGTCGGGTTGCCCTTGCGCCGCTTCGGCAGGAGTTTTTCGCGTGCAGCCCCTCTACAAGTCCGCCAAGCTCGCCAACGTCTGCTACGACATCCGCGGACCGGTCCTGGAAAAGGCCCGGCAGATGGAGGAAGAGGGCCAGCACATCATCAAGCTCAACATCGGCAACATCGCCGCGTTCGGGCTCGAGCCGCCGGACGAGATCGTCCAGGACATGATCCGCAACCTGCCCCACGCGGCCGGCTACACCGACTCCAAGGGCCTGTTCGCACCGCGCAAGGCCATCGTCCAGTACACGCAGCAAAAGCGCATCAAGGGCGTGACGGTCGACGACGTGTTCCTCGGCAACGGTGCCTCCGAGCTGATCACGATGAGCATGAACGCGCTGCTCAACGACGGCGACGAGGTCCTCATCCCCGCGCCCGACTATCCGCTCTGGACGGCCTCGGTGGCGCTCTCCGGCGGCACGCCGGTGCACTACCTCTGCGACGAAGACGCCGACTGGATGCCCGACCTCGACGACATCGTCGCGAAGATCACGCCCCGCACGCGCGCGATCGTCGTCATCAATCCGAACAACCCGACCGGTGCGCTCTATCCCGACGCGCTTCTCGAAGGCATCGTCGAGATCGCACGCCGCCACGGCCTGATCGTGTTCGCCGACGAGATCTACGACAAGACGCTCTACGACGGCTGCACCCACACCTCGATCGCCTCGCTCGCCGACGACATCCTCTTCCTCACCTTCAACGGCCTGTCGAAGAACTATCGCTCGTGCGGCTACCGCGCGGGCTGGATGGTCGTCTCCGGCGAGAAGCGCCACGCGGCCGACTACATCGAGGGCCTCGGCATGCTCGCGTCGATGCGCCTGTGCTCGAACACGCCCGGCCAGCTCGCGATCCAGACCGCCCTCGGCGGCTACCAGAGCATCGACGACCTGGTCGCGCCGGGCGGCCGGCTGGCGCGCCAGCGCGACCTCGCGCACCAGCTCCTGACCGCGATCCCCGGCGTCACCTGCGTCAAGCCGAAGGCCGCGCTCTACATGTTCCCGAAGCTCGATCCCGATCTCTACCCGATCGCCGACGACCAGCAGTTCGCCTACGAGCTGCTCGCCGAGCAGAAGGTGCTGATCGTCCAGGGCACCGGCTTCAACTGGCCGCATCCCGACCACTTCCGGGTCGTGTTCCTGCCCAACTCCGACGACCTCGTCGAGGCGATGGGCCGGATCGCGACCTTCCTCGCGCACTACCGCTCGCGCCACGCGACGACGCGCCCGGCGGCACTCGCCGTCGATTGAGATGAAGCCGTTCCAGGTCGGCCTGCTCGGTGCCGGCGTCGTCGGCGGCGGCACATTCGCCGTCCTGCGACGCAACCAGGAAGAGATCAAGCGCCGGGCAGGGCGAGAGATCAGGATCACGCACGTCGCCGACCTCGACCTCGAGCGCGCGACCCTCGTCGCCGGCGGCGACGCCGAGGTCGGCAGCGACGCGCGCGCGCTGATCGCCCGGCCCGACATCGACGCGGTGATCGAGCTCGTCGGCGGCACCGGCATCGCGCGCGAGCTCGTGCTCGAGGCGATCGCGGCCGGCAAGCACGTCGTCACCGCCAACAAGGCGCTCCTCGCCGTGCACGGCACGGAGATCTTCGCGGCAGCGAGAAAGCAGGGCGTCGTGGTCGCTTTCGAGGCGGCGGTCGCGGGCGGCATCCCGATCATCAAGGCGCTGCGCGAAGGACTCACGGCGAACCGCATCGAGTGGATCGCCGGGATCATCAACGGCACGACCAACTACATCCTCTCGGAGATGCGCGACAAGCGGATCGACTTCGCGAGCGCTCTTGCCGACGCCAAGCGGCTCGGCTACGCCGAGACCGACCCGAGCTTCGACATCGCCGGCATCGACGCAGCGCACAAGGCGACCATCGTCAGCGCCATCGCCTTCGGCGTGCCGGTGCAGTTTGACAAGGCCTACGTCGAGGGCATCGGCGAGCTGCAGGGCGCCGACATCGCCTACGCAGAGCAGCTCGGCTACCGGATCAAGCTGCTCGCCATCACCAAGCGGCGCGACGGCGTCGCCGGCGCCGCCGACGGGATCGAGCTGCGCGTGCACCCGACCCTGGTTCCGGCGCGTCGCCTGATCGCCAACGTCGAGGGCGCCATGAACGCCGTCGTGGTGCAGGGAGATGCCGTCGGCACGACGCTCTACTACGGCAAGGGCGCCGGCGCCGAGCCGACCGCCTCGGCGGTGATCGCCGACCTCGTCGACATCGCGCGCCTGGCGACCGCCGACCCCGACCATCGGGTGCCGCACCTGGCCTTCCAGCCGGCAGCCATGCAGGACCTCGCGGTGCTGCCGATCGACAAGGTCGTCACGTCGTTCTATCTTCGCCTGCAGGTCGCCGACGAGACCGGCGTGCTCGCGCGCATCACCGGCATCCTCGCCGGCCACGGGATCTCGATCGACGCCCTGCTGCAGCGGCCGAACGCGGCCGGCGTGGGCGAAGCGCGCACCGACGTGATCATCCTCACCCACGACACCGTCGAAGGGCAGATGACGAGCGCGCTCGCCCAGATGCAGGCGCTGCCGACGGTCCTGGCGGAGATCGTGCGCATCCGCAAGGAAGACCTGGCGTGACGACGCGCAGGGCAGGACCGGCGCGGCGATGAAGTACATCAGCACGCGCGGCGAGGCCGCCGGTGCCGGGTTCGCGGCGATCCTGCTCGAGGGGCTCGCGCCCGACGGCGGCCTCTACGTGCCCGAGCGCTACCCGCCGGTCGACGCGACGACGCTCGCCGGGTGGCGCCATCTCCCGTATCCCGAGCTGGCCTTTGCCGTGATGTCGCGCTTCATCGACGACATCCCCGCCGACGACCTGCGGGCGCTGCTGTCGCGCACCTACCGCGCCGACGTCTTCGGCGACGGCCGCATCGTGCCGCTGCGGCGGCTCGAGCCCGGCGTCTTCGTGCTCGGCCTCTCGAACGGTCCGACGCTGGCGTTCAAGGACATCGCGATGCAGTTCGTCGGCCAGGCCTTCGAGTACGAGCTCGCGCGACGTGGCGGCCGCCTCAATGTCCTGGGCGCGACGTCGGGCGACACCGGCAGCGCGGCCGAGCACGCCTTGAAGGGCAGGCGCGGCGTCCAGGTCTTCATGCTCTCGCCGCTCGGCCGGATGAGCCCGTTCCAGCAGGCGCAGATGTTCAGCCTGCAGGATCCGAACATCCACAACATCGCCGTCGACGGCGTCTTCGACGATTGCCAGGACCTCGTCAAGGCGGTCTCGGCCGATCTCGACTTCAAGCGTCGCCAC
>JBBRZP010000193.1:0-6409 GCA_038236565.1 Burkholderiales bacterium
AGCATCTGCTGCTCGCCGCCCGAGAGCTGCTGGCCGCCGTGGCCGAGGCGCTCGGCCAGGCGCGGGAAGGTCGCGAGCACGCGCTCGAGGGTCCAGTCGCGCTTGCCGTCTGGGCCGGCGCGCGCCGTCATCACGAGGTTCTCGCGCACTGAGAGATTGGGGAAGATGCCGCGCCCTTCGGGCACGTAGCCGATACCCAAACGAGCCATCTTCTCGGGCGGCGCGCCCGTCATGGAGCGGCCCTGCCACGCGACGCTGCCGCCGGCGGCGGTGACGTAGCCGAGCGCGGTGCGGATCAAGGTCGTCTTGCCCATGCCGTTGCGACCGAGCAGGCCGAGCGAGCGGCCCGGCGCGACCTGGATCGTGACGCCGCGCAGCACGTGGCTGTCGCCATAGCGCGCGTGCAGGTCGGTGACGGCGAGGAGGGCGCCCATCGCTCAGTTGGCATCGCCTAGGTAGGCCACTTGCACGGCGCGATCGCTGCGGATGCGGTCCGGCACGTCGCTCGCGATCACCTGGCCGTTGACCATCACCGTGATACGGTCCGCGACCTTGAAGACCGCATCCATGTCGTGCTCGACGAGGAGGATCGCGTGGGTCGGCCTGAGCGTTGCGAGAAGGTCGAGCATGCGCCCGGTCTCCTCCGCGCCCATGCCGGCGAGCGGTTCGTCGAGGAGGAGCGCGCGCGGCGCGGTCGCCAGGCACATCGCGATCTCGAGCTGGCGCTTGGCGCCGTGGCTGAGCGTGGCGGCGATGCGCCCCGCTTCTCGCTCGAGCCCCGCCGCGGCGAGCACGCGCGCTGCGGTCGCGATGCCGCGCGCGTCGTTCGCCGCGCGCTCCCACACGAGCCATGGCCGCGGCTCGGTCGCCTGCGCTGCCAGGCGGCAGTTCTCGAGCACGCTGAACTCGCCGAAGATCGTCGTGCGCTGGTAGCTGCGGCCGAGTCCCGCGCGAGCGCGCTCGGGCTGCGACCAGCGCGTGACGTCGTGGCCGGCGAAGCGCACCTCCCCCGCGCTCGGCGCCAGCTCGCCCGAGAGCATGTTGACGAGCGTCGACTTGCCGGCGCCGTTGGTGCCGATGACGGCGTGGATCTCGCCGACGTGCAGGTCGATCGAGACGTCGTCGACGGCGGCGAGCCCGCGAAAGCGCTTGCCGAGGCCTTGCGCGCGCAGCAGGGGCGATGCGAGTTCAGCCACGCGCTGCTCCGCTCAGCCGCGCGCCGAGGCCGATCAGGCCGCGCGGCAGCGCCGCGACGAAGGCGATGATCGTCAGGCCGAGCGTGAGCTGCCAGTGCGACGCGAGCGACCCGAGCAAGGCCTCCGACTGGAACAGCTCCTTCAGCAGCGTGAACGCGATCGCGCCGATCACCGCGCCGCGCAGGCTGCCGATGCCGCCGAAGATCAGCATCAGCAGCACCGCGCCCGATTCGTGCCACGACAGCAGCTCGGGGTTGACGGCCCCGTCCTTGACGGCGAGCAGCAGGCCGGCGAGTCCGGCGAGCGCGCCGGCGATCACGAAGGCGGCGAGCTTGTACAGCGTCGTCGCGAACCCGGCCGCGCGCATGCGCTGCTCGTTGACGCGGATGCCGGCGAGCGCGTGGCCGAAGCGCGAGCCCAGGAGCAGCGCGATGAACGCGTAGGTCGCGACCAGCGCGGCGAGCACCGCGTAGTAGAGATGCAGGCGCTGGCCGAGATCGACGAGCGTGACGCCGGCGACGGCGAGCGACGGCTTGGCGTACAGGAAGACGCCGTCGCTGCCGCCGCCGGCCTTGGTGTCGTGGACGACGAAGTAGGCCATCTGCGCGAAGGCGAGGGTGACCATGATGAAGTAGACACCGCGGGTGCGCAGGCTGAGCAAGCCGACGACGAGCGCGTAGGCGGCGGCGGCGCCGATCGCGAGCGGCACCAGCAGCGCCAGCGACGCACCGTTGTCGCCGGAGGCGAGCACCGTCGCATACGCGCCGATGCCGAGAAAGGCTGCATGGCCGAGGCTCACGAGCCCTGTCGCGCCGACGAGCAGCTCGAGGCTGAGCGCGAAGATCGCGTAGATTGCGATCCGCACGACGACGTCCTGGCCATAGGGCGAGACCGCGAGCGGCAGCGCCGCGACGACGAGCGCCGCGGCCACGGGCACGAGCCAGCCGCCGGCTTCGCGTCGGCCGATATCCGGCAGCGCGCCGACCTCGGCGATCACCGCACCCGAGACGCACGCGTCAGAAGCCACGCTTCATCAGCCCTTCCGGCCGCCAGACGAGGATCACCGCCATCAGCACGTAGATGCCGACGCCGCTCCATTCGGCGAAGAACACCTTGCCGAAGGTGTCGACGACGCCGACGAGGAGCGAGGCGACGAGCGCGCCGGTGATCGAGCCGATGCCGCCGATGACGACGACCACGAAGCAGACGATGAGGACGCTCGATCCCATCCCCGGATACACCGACGAGAGCGGCGCGGCGATCATCCCCGCGAGCGCGGCGAGCGCGACGCCGCCGGCGAAGACGATGCGGTAGAGGCGACGGATGTCGACGCCGAGGCCGCGCACCATGTCGCGGTTGCTCGCGCCGGCGCGGATCATCATGCCGAGGCGCGTGCGGTTGACGACGGCGTAGAGCGCGAGCGCGACGACGAGGCACGCGACCGACGCGAAGACGCGATACCACGGGTACTCCATCAGCCCGCCGAGGCGAAAGCCGCCGGCGAGCCACGACGGCGCCGTGACCCCGTGCACGTCGTTGCCGACGAGGATGCTCCGCATCTCCTCGAAGACCAGGATCAGCGCGTAGGTGAGCAGCACCTGCTGCAGATGGTCGCGCTCGTAGAGGAAGCTGAAGAACGCCCACTCGAGCAGATAGCCGAACGCTGCCGCGAGGATGACACCGACGACCAGCCGCGCGAAGAACCAGTCGCCGAACCACGGCGCGAGCGCGAACGCGAGGTACGCGCCCATCATGTAGAAGCTGCCGTGCGCTAGGTTGATGACGCCCATGATCCCGAAGATCAGCGTCAGGCCGCTGGCGACGAGGAACAGCAGCAGGCCGTACTGGACGGCGTTCAGGCACTGGACGAGGAAGGTGGGCAGGTCCACGCCGCAGTCAGCGCGCGCGCGGCGGAACGGGTCTCATGGCAAGGCCGGCGCCGTCCATGGCTCCGTGCTGGTGAGCGTCTTCAGGAACTCGACGACCTGGCCGATCTCGGCCTCGCTGAGCCCGGTCGCCACCAGCGCCGACGTTTTCTTCGGGTCGTCGCCGCCGCCCGAGGCCATGTAGCGCACAGCCTCGGTGAGGGTGGCGCGGCTGCCGTCGTGGAAGTAAGGCGCGCTCAGGGCGATCGAGCGCAGCGTCGGCGTCTTGAAGGCACCGCTGTCGGCATCGAGCTTGGTGACCGTGAAGCGGCCCGGATCGGGCTTGGCCTTGCCGGACTCCAGGCCGATGTTGAAGTACGTGCTGTTGCCGAAGAAGGGAGGCATGTGGCAAGTGGCGCATCGGCCCTTGCCCATGAAGAGGCCAAAGCCCGCGACCGCGTCGCTGCTCACGGCCTTGCGATCGCCCGACTCGTAGCGGTCCCACGGCGAGTCTTCGCTGACGAGGCTGCGGAAGTAGGCGGCCAGTGCCTTCGATACCGTCTCGGGCGTCGCCGGGCTGGCGAAGACGGCCTGGAATTGCGCCGCGTAGCCGGGAATGCTGTTGAGCAGCGCCGAGATCTTCACCGGGTCGGCGCCCGACTGCCCGCGCCAGGCCGCGACGACCTGGCCTTCGAGCGTGGTCGCCCGCCCGTCCCAGTACCACGCGCTCTGGTAGCCGGCGTTGTAGAGCGTCGGCGTGTGGCGCGAGTTGAGCACGCCGTCGTCGCGGCGCGAGAGCACCTGCGCGTCGGTCCAGCCGAGGTTGCGGTAGTGGCAGCTCTGGCACGCAGTGTTGCCCGAGCCGGACAGACGCTTGTCGATGAAGAGCTGGCTCCCGAGCGCGACCTTGGTCGGGCTCGTCGGGTTGTCGGCCGGGTGCGTCATCGGCGGCAGTGCCGAGATGCGCGCGACCGGAGCGTGCACCGTGGCGCAGGCCGCGACCAGCGCGGCGCCGGCGGCCAGAGCGGCGGCGAGGGCCGCGGCGCGCCCTGCGTGCGATGCGTCTGTCATTGTCTTGTCCTCATGCAGACCGCTTCGGTCCCGAGCGGGCGCTACAGCTTGCAGCCGCGCGCCGGGTCGGCGAGCGCCTTCACGGCGACCGAGCGGAACTCGTTGTTGTTGCCGTTCACCTGGCGCAAATAGATGTCCTGCACCGGATTGCCCGCCGGCGAGATCGTGAACTTGCCGCGCGGGCTGTCGACGGTGATCTTGTGCATCGCCGCGGTGAGCGTGTCGCGCTTGGTGAGGTCGCCGTTCACGGCCTTGAGGCCGGCGGCGAGGATCTGCGCCGCGTCGTAGCCCTGCACGGCGTAGACGTCGGGCTGCGCCTTGAATGCGATCGCGTAGGCCTTGCGGAAGTTGTTGTTGCGCGGCGTGTCGAGGTTGTCGGCGTAGTGCAGCGTCGTCAGCATGTTCTGCGCCGAAGCGCCCTGCGCTTCGAGCGTGCCGTCGGTGAGGAAGCCCGGGCCGTAGAGCGGGATCGTCTTGTTGAGTCCGGCCGCCGCGTAGTCCTTGACGAACTTGACCGCGCCGCCGCCCGCGAAGAACGCATAGACCGCTTCGGGCTTCTGCGCCGCGATCTCGGTGAGCAGCGCCTGGAACTCGACGTTCGGGAACGGCAGCGTCAGTTCCTTGATGACCTTGCCGCCGCCTTTCTCGAGGCCCTCCGCGAAGCCCTTGACCGACTCGTTGCCGGCCGCGTAGGCCCAGGTGATCGTCATCGCGCGCTTGATGCCCTTCGTGCCGGCGACGACGCCCATCGCGTAGCCCGGCTGCCAGTTCGAGAACGAGCTGCGCACGATGTTCGCGCCGCACATCGGCCCGGTGATCGCGTCGGCGCCGGCGTTGGGAATGACGAGCAGCGTGTTGTTGTCCTTCGCGGCCTTGGCCATCGCCAGCGCGACGCCCGAGTGCACCGTGCCGACGAGCACGTCGACGTTGTCGCGCTTGATCAGCTTGTTGACGTTGTCGGTCGCCTTCGAAGGATCCGACTCGTCGTCGACCTTGAAGTACTGGATCTCGCGGCCGCCGAGCTTGCCGCCCTGCTCCTGCACGTAGAGCTTGAAGCCGTTCTCGATCGCGTTGCCGAGACCGGCGTAGGTGCCGGTGTAGGGCAGCATCAGGCCGATCTTGATCGCGCCCGTCGATTGCGCGGAGGCGGTGAGCGAGACCGAGGCGACGAAGAGGGTCGCGAGGGCGGCCAGGGTGTGTCGGGTGGAAGGCATCGTGTCTCCGGGTTCAGGGGTGCGTGTGTTCGAGGATGAAGCGACCGGCTTCGCGCGAGAGAACCTCGGGCTGGTCGCGATGCGGCGAGTGTCCGCAATCGGCGATCTCGAGCAAGCGGGTTTTCGGCAATCGACGCGCGATCGCGTGGATCTGCTCGAGCGTGCCGTACTCGTCGTCTAAGCCTTGCACCGCAAGCACGGGGCACGGGGTTGTCTCGATCTCGCGCTCGATGTTCCAGTCGCGGAACTCGGGCGCGAGCCAGGCGTCGTACCAGCCGCGAAAGGCCGAGTCGGGGTCGGCGTGATGGCGCGCGAGGCCGGCGCGCAGCTCGCCCGATTCGAACGGGCGCAGCGTCTTGGCGATGCTCGCAACCGAGATGTCCTCGACGAAGAGATGCGGCGCGACTGCGACGACCCCGGCTGCCGGATGGCGCGCCGCGTGCAGCAGGGCGATCGTGCCGCCGTCGCTGTGACCGAAGAGCCAGGGTCGGTCGATGCCGACCGCGGCGAAGAGCGCGGGCAGCACCTCGTTCGCCTGCCGGTGCATGAAGTCGCTGGCCCAGCGCTCGTCCGGCGGCTTGGGGGTCGAGCGGCCGTAGCCGTAGCGCGAGAAGACGAAGCCGGCGAAGCAGTGACGTTCGCAGAAAGCGCGCGGAAAGTCCTTCCACATCGAGATCGAGCCGAGGCCCTCGTGCAGGAACACGACCTCGGGCACGCCCGCACCGCGCGGCGCGCCGACCCATGCGGTCTCGAGGCGCAGCGGCCGGCAGCGCCAGTCGAGATCGACGAAGCCCGGCGCGACGACCTCGCTCGCGATGCGCGACTCGCTCACTTCGACGACCGTGCCTGCTCGCGATCGCGCAGCCGGAAGCGCTGGATCTTGCCGGTCGCGGTCTTCGGCAGCTCGTCGACGAACTCGACTGAGCGCGGGTACTTGTAGGCCGCGAGCCGCTCCTTGACGAAGGCCTGGAGCTCGGCGTCGCTGGTCGCGTGGCCCGGCTTGACGACGACGAAGGCCTTGGTCTTGACCAGGCCGTCGGCGTCCTCGGTGCCGATCACGGCC
>JBBRZP010000194.1:0-6387 GCA_038236565.1 Burkholderiales bacterium
ACTTCTTGATCTTGCCGATGATCGTCTGGTAGTCGGAGTGGCCGAACGGCGTGTACTCCTCCATGATGTCCTCGTCCTTGATGCCCTTGCTGTGCAGGAAGGAGCGCAGGATCTTGTTGGTCGTGCGCGGGTAGACGTAGTCGGTGCCGAGGAGCACGAAGCGCTTGGCGGAGCCTCCGTCCTTGCTCATCAGGTACTCGACCGCGGGAATCGCCTGCTGGTTCGGCGCGGCGCCCGTGTAGAACACGTTCTTCGAGAGCTCTTCACCCTCGTACTGCACCGGATAGAAGAGCAGCGAGTTCGCGCCTTCGAATACCGGCAGCACCGATTTGCGGCTCACGCTGGTCCAGCAGCCGAAGACGACTGCGACCTTGTCCTGGCTGATCAGCTGCTTGGCCTTCTCCGCGAAGAGCGGCCAGTTCGACGCCGGGTCGACGACGACCGGCTCGAGCTTCTTGCCGAGCACGCCGCCCTTGGCGTTGATCTCGTCGATCGTCATCAGGGCGACGTCCTTCAGGACCGTCTCGGAGATCGCCATCGTTCCCGACAGCGAGTGGAGGATGCCGACCTTGATGGTGTCGGCCGCCAGAGCGGGAAGGGACAGGAGCCCGGCTGCAGCGATGGCTGCAGAGGCGGCTTTGAGCGCGAAGCGGCGATTCATAGACAGGATCTCCCGGTGTTTTCGAATAGGGGTCACGGCGGACGATGATTCGCCAGCGGGAGGGACTGTCAGCAAGGGCTATGCCAATGTGCTCGACGATGGGGAGGCGCCCGCTGCAAAACGCTCGACGAACGTCAGACCCCGTCGGCAGTACGCGCCCGCGCACCATGCTGGGAGGCATCGCACCAAACTGGCGGCCCGGCCTGCAGCCCGTCACGAACCCCGTGACCGTGCGTCCCTGCCGAAGCCGGCGCACCGGGTCCATCCCTTAAAGTTGTCGGCCCCACTCCCCCTCCCCCACCGACCCCACCGACCGACATGAAGCGCGAGTTCGACGCGGCGATCGCCCAGCCTCCGGCCGAGCAGGTCGAGCTGTCGCTGGCTCGCGTCGAGGAGAGCGCATCGTTTCGGACCTCGAGCCGGCATCGCGCGCTGCTGCGCTACCTGGTCGGCAAGGCGCAGACCGGCGACATCGCCGCGCTGAAGGAAACGGTGATCGCGGTCGAGGTCTTCGGCCGGCCGGCGGCGAGCTTCGATCCCAAGCTCGACAGCATCGTGCGCGTCGAGGCTCGGCGGCTGCGCAGCCGCCTCAAGACCTACTACCGCGGCGAAGGCCGGAACGCGCTGCTGCGCATCGAGCTGCCCGTCGGCAGCTACGTCCCCTTCGTCGCCGCGCAGACGCCCGACGCCGCGCCCGACGAGGCGACGCGTCACGCCGCCGACCTGGTTGCGCGCGGCGAGCACTTCCTGCGCGAGGCGCTATCGCGCCAGACCCTCGAGACCGCGCTCGAGCGCTTCGACCAGGCCCTGCGCGTCGCGCCGCCGACGGCGCAGGCCTTCGTCGGCATGGCGCGCGCCTGGCTCAATCTCGCCACCGGCTGGCACCACGCGCCCTCGATCGCGACGGAGCACGCCGCCGAGGCGCTGCGCCGAGCTCTCGAGCTCGAGCCAGACAACGCCAACGCGCATGCGTTGCTCGGCGCGGTGCAGAACCAGTACGAGCGCGACTGGCCGGCGGCGCAGCGCAGCTTTCGCCGCGCCATCGCCCTGACGCCGAACGACGCCTTTGTCCACTCGGCCTACGGCTGCCATCTCTTCATGCGCGGCGCCGATGCCGATGCCGAGCGCGAGCTCCTCCTGGCGCGCAAGCTCGACCCGCTCTACGTGAACTCGCGCGCCCACCTCATGAACCTTCGCCTGCGCCAGGGCCGGTTCGAGGAATCGAAGGCGGAGATCGACGCGATGCTCGACATCGCGCCCGACAGCCTGAGCGCGAACGGCCTGGCCGGCCTGCTGGCGCTGACCATGGGCGACCCGGAGCAGGCGGTGACCATTTACGCACGGCTCTGCGAGCTGCTGCCGAACCACCCTGGCGTCCTCGCCAGCCTGGCCGGCGCACATGCCGCCGCAGGCCGGTTCGACGAAGCCGATCGCCTGCTCGCCGACCTGCACGCGCGGCTCGGCGACCACATCGTTTCGCCCTACGTGATGGCCATCGTCGCGACCCGGTCGAAGCGGTTCGACCTCGCCTTCGATCTCCTCGAGCAGGCCGATGCGACACGCGATCCGAACGCGCTCTACATCCCGCACGACACCAGCTTCGCGGCGCTGCGCGGCGACCCGCGCTGGCCGGCGCTGCTTGCGAAGGTCGCGTCCTCGGCGCCGGCGCGAGCAGGCGCGCGGGCGCGCCCGCGCGCGCCCGCGCACGTCGGACGCTGACCGGCGCATGGCCGAGGCGATCGGCGCTCGCCCGGCCGCCCTGCGCCGCTTCTGGTGGCTGTGCGCGCTCGCGGCGCTGCCGCTCGCGTGGCTGACAGCGAGCCTCGGCTTCGGCCTGTCGCTCGCCGATCCGTGGCGCGACGGCGCAGCGCTTGCGCTCGCGTCGATCGCCGAGGAAATCGTCTTTCGCGGCGGCGTGCAGACGCTCCTGCTGCGCTGGCCGGCGCTGCGCACGACGACCTTCGGCGTCTCCGGCGCCAACGCCGCGACGAGCATCCTCTTCGCCGCCTTCCACCTCTGGCGTCACCCGTTGCCGGTGGCCCTCGGCGTCTTTCCGGTCTCGCTCGCGCTCGGCCATGTGCGCGAGGCGAGCGGCCGGACCTGGCCGGCCGCCCTCCTCCACGCCTGGTTCAACGCGCTGCTCTGCGCAGCGACGCTGCTCGTCGCCGGGACGCGATGACGAGCCCGGCGAGGAACACGAGGATCGGCAGGCCGGCGTCGCGCTGACCCTCGCCGCCGATCGAGCAACCGCCACCGCCAGAGCTCGTGCCGGCGGCCACGCTGCCGGGATCGGCGAACGTGCCGGTCACCGCGATCGTCGCCTCGGCGGTCGACTTCACCGCTTCAGCATTGCCGGCGCCGTCGGTCGCACGCACGTAGAAGGCGTACGTGTGGCCGGTCGTGCCGGTGTAGACCGCCGACGTTGCCGTCACGTTCGTCAGCCAGGCCGCATAGGCGCCGCCGTTGTCGGAGACGTCGACGGTGTACGCGGCGATGCCCGAGCCGGTGTCGGTGCCCGACCACGAGACGGCGACGTTCGTCGTCGCGGCGACGCCGGTCGCGGCCTGCACACGGCTGGAGGGCGCGGTCGCGTCGATCGTGTTGGTCCACGTCGGCGTCAGGATCGCGGCGTTCGAGTCGAACACGATGTTCGCCTGGTTGGCGATCGTCGTGGCGTGAACCAGGCCGGCCTTGGGCATCACGGTGAACGTCACCGCGCCCTGTCCTTTCCTGCCGTCGGTATCGGGCGGCAGGAAGCCGAGCGTCGGATCGCTTGGCGGCAAGCGCGTGACCGGATCGATCGTGTCGAAGGTCCAGCGCACGAGGCCGGTCGTCGTGTCGACGCTGCCCTGCACGCGCACCGAAATCGTCGCATCGACGGCGACGGTCGTCGCGTAGCTCTTCAGTCCGGTCGGCACGCTGACGACCGTGCTGCCCCAGCTGATCGCGCCGAGCGTGAAGGTCGCGAGGTCGACCTTCGCCGGGTCGAGCTGGTCGGTGACGACAACGCGGGCCGCCGGCAGCGTGGCGCTCGGCTGGTTCTCGAACTCGACCTGGTAGGTGAACGGCGCGATGCCGCGAACGTAGTGCTGCGCCGAGCCATCGCCCTTCGGCCCGACCTTGTCGTTCGGGTCGATCGAGCCGCCGGAGCCACTCGAGCTGCCGCCGGTCGGCAGCTGCGTTGGCGGGGGAGACGGCAACGGGTCGGGCGGGCAGCCGGCTTGCGGACGGACTCGGCCCGACACCGCGCTGCCCGTCGCTCCGGTCGAGCCGCCGACGATCGAGCCAGCGTTGTAGCCCGACTGCCAGGTCGCCCAGTTGCCGGGGTCGCTGAACAGGTTGTATGGATTGGGCGTGTGGGTATGAGGGTTCGCGTTCCTGTCGTTGGTGCCAGCGGTCACGCCGTCGAAGAATCCTGGCTTCTGGTCGGCCGGGCAAGCGGCACCGGTCGCCGGCACCAGCCGTCGTGCGGAGACGCGGCTGGCGGTCGGCGCGGCGACTGTCGAGAGGGCGAACGGCGTCTTGCCCGCGTTGATGTAGACGAGGAACAGTCCGCTGCAATCGTTGAACGCAGGATGCGTGGCATCGGGGACGCAATCGGAGGGCAGCGTCCTCGCGGTGGCGTACGCGGCGACCTGATCGACCGAGTGGAACCACGGCGCCTGCAGGGCCGCGCCGATGTCGAAGCTCGCGACATCGACCGGCGAGGTGATCTGCACCGACACCGTCTGGCTGCCGCCCGCGGCCACGACGGGGATGAAGGTCGGTAGCTGGTTCGTGCTGCCGTTCACAAACACGCTGCTGCCGGCCGGGACGCTGGCGCCGCCGTCGAGCTGGACCATCACGGACTTCGGCACCGTGATCCAGACCGGGACGAAGAACGCGTCGACCGTTCCGGTGTTGCTGACGACGACCTGGAACGTCGAGGCGACGCCGGTCCTGATCTTCGGCCGGCCGATGACCTGGACGCCGAGCACCGGCACGCCGCCCGTCTGCACGGTGAATGCCGCCCTGCGCGTGAAGGTCGTGCCGTCGAGGTTGACCACCTTCAGGTCGTAGCTGCCCGCGGCCACGCCGTCGAGGGCGAACGAGAACTCGGCACTCGTGCCGTCGTCGGCCACGTCGCCGCGCACGGCGCCGATCGGGTTGCCGCTAGCGGGCACGAGGCTCGCCGTCGCGCCGCGCGCGAAGCCGGCGCCGCGCACCGTCAGCGTTGCGCTGCCGGCGTTGCCGGAGCTCGTCGGCGAGACGCTGCCGATCGTGCCCGAGCCGAGGATGGTGAAGAACCAGTCGGCGCCGTCGAACGCGTTCGGCGTCGGCGTCGACTGGAACGCGTTGCTCGTGACCGGGAAGTTGGCCGAGGTCGTCGAGCCGGCGAGATAGACGTTGCCCGTGCCGTCGACGGCGAACCCGTTCGGGCCGTCGTCGTTGCGGCCGCCGAGGAAGGTCGAGTACTGGAGCGCGCCGGTCGTGCCGTCGAACTTCGCGACGCCGGCGTCGAAGGTGCCGCCGCCGTGCGTGCGCTGCAACGCATCGGCGGTCACCGGATAGTTCGCCCCGCCCGCGGTGGAATGCAAGGTCCAGAGCGCGCCCGTGCTGTCGGTGAGGAGACCGATCATGTACGTGCGGCCGCCGTTGCCGCCGAAGTACGTGCTCCAGAGGATCGCGCTGCCGTCGGCCTTCAACTTGGTGATGAAGGCCGAGTAGCCGTCGAAGCCGCTGTTGGCCGGCGAGGCCGTCTGCAGCGCGCCCGTCGTCGTCGGGTACGCGAGCGACGACGTGCTGCCGCCGACGTAGACATTGCCGGTGCCGTCGAACGCGAGGGCGATGCCGTATTCGGCGCAGGTGGCCGGGCCGCCGGTCTTGCCGCTGAGGTAGCTCGCGTAGACGAGCGTGCGCAGGTCGGCGCTGAGGTGCGCGACGTAGGCGAACGAATTGAGCGGCACGCTGCCGGCATTGCAGCCTGCGGTCACGGAGGCTGGCGCGGCCTGCACCGCGCCGGCGGTGATCGGCAGGTTGTTCGTGTACGCCTGGCCGGTGATCCACGGCGTGCCGGCCGGATCGAGCGCCATCGTGTACGCGGAGGTGCCCGTCGAGAGGGAGTTGCTCGCCGGCGTGTCGGTGCCGTAGTAGGTGGCGGCGACGAGCTGGCTCGCGCTGGCCGCGGCGATGTTCAAACGCGCGACGAAGGCGCCGTTGCCGGTGGCGAGCGTGGTCTTGTACGCACCCGCGGTCGTCGCGAGGCCCGGCCCGGCGGTGCCGGCGAGCACGACCATGCCCGCGGCGTCGAGCGCGACCGCGCTTGCGGTCGAGCCGCCGGATCCGCCGTAGAGCGTCGAGTAGGCGAGCGCCGATCCGTCGGACGACAGCACGGCGAGGTAGGTGCTCTGCGAGCCCGCGAAGGTCGACTGGAAGGCGTTGCCCGTGACAGGGAAGTCGGGCGAATTGGTCGTGCCGGTGACGTACGCCCGGCCCGCGGCGTCGACGGCGACGGCGCGACCGTAGTCGTTGGTCGTGCCGCCGATGAAGGTCGAGTAGACGATGTGGCCGGAGGCGTCGAACTTGGTGACGACGACGTTCCTCACATAGCGGCCGATCGCCTTGCGGCGCGACTGGTACGCGTTTCCCGAGACCGGCCAGTCTTCGGAGCCGGAATTGCCGACGACGTAGGAGTTGTTCTGCGCGTCGAGCACCATGCCGCCGACCTGGTCGTCGTGCACGCCGCC
>JBBRZP010000195.1:0-6146 GCA_038236565.1 Burkholderiales bacterium
AACAGCGCCGAGCGCTGGCCGGCCCGCCCCGGCAGCATGGGCCGGCCGTATCCCGGGCACCGCGTCGCCGTCATCGACGACGCCGGCCGCGAGTGCCCGCGGGGCACGCCGGGCGACGTTGCCGTGCACCGCCGCGACCGGCACGGCCATCCCGATCCGGTGTTCTTCCTCGGCTACTGGAAGCGCGACGACGCGACCGCGGCCAAGTTCACCGGCGACCCTGCCGACAGCTGGTGCCGCACCGGCGACACCGCCGTCATGGATGACGATGGCTACCTCTGGTATCAGGGTCGCAGCGACGACGTCTTCAAGGCCGCCGGCTACCGCATCGGACCGAGCGAGATCGAGAACTGCCTGGTCAAGCACGCCGCGGTGGCGAACGCCGCGGTCGTGCCGAAGCCCGATGCGGAGCGCGGCGCGCTCGTCAAGGCCTTCGTCGTGCTCGCGGCCGGATTCGCGCCGTCGGCCGAACTCGTCGTCGAGCTCCAGGCACACGTGCGCGGCAAGCTCGCGCCCTATGAATATCCGAAGGAGATCGAGTTCATCGACGCCTTGCCGATGACCACGACCGGCAAGGTGCAGCGTCGCGTGCTGCGCCTTCTGGAAGAGGAAAAAGCAAAGGCGCCGCGGTCGTGACGACCGGCGGCGCCTTGCGCGCGAAAGCGCTGCCTACTTGACCTGGCCGCGCAGCTCGCCGCCCGGGTTCGCGGCGGTGTGCAGGTTGACGTACCACAGGCCCGCCTTCACGTCGGCGACTTGCGCCGCGGTGAGCGTCGCGGTGCCGGTGATCGGGCTCGAGACCGGGCCGGGGAAGGGAACGACGACGCCGGCATTGGCGCCCGCCAGGGCGGGACCGTGGAAGTGGCCGGCGGTGACCGGGCCGGTCGTGCCCGAGTACGTCACGGTCCACTTGAGGACGTTGCCGTCGAGGTCGACCTTGGCGGTGCCGGTGCCGGTGCTCGCGTTCGGCGGCACTTCGTTCGCGCCCTTCAGCGGAACGGTCATGGTGCTGCCCATCATCCCGCCCGACGAGCCCATCATGCCGCAGCCGGCGATGACGAGAGCACCGGCGGCGAGGGCGGTGGCGAGGGCGATGCGACGATTGATCATGGTGTCTCCTGGTGTGGCAAGCTGGCCGCGGCGGCGGTCGACGCGGGGTGGCGGCGATCATAGTGGGTTCGCACCCGATCGAGGGCGCGACGCGGATATGCTCGGTCCCCAGCACCCACAGCAAGCGACGTGCCCTCAAGCCTCCGCTCCCTCGAACGGCGCCGCCTCGTCGCGCTGGCGGCCGCGAGCGCTCCCGGCCCCGCGATCGCCCGCTCGGAACAGTGGCCGGCGCGGTCGATCCGCGTGCTGATCGGCGTGCCGGCCGGCGGAGCGCAGGATGTGCTGACTGCCTGGTTCGCGCACTACGCACCGGCGAAGACGCCGCCCGCGGTCGGCGACGGGACCGAGGCGCTCGTCAGGACCATGCGCGACGACACCGAGCGCTGGGGAAAGATCATGCACGCGACCAACTTCAGCGCGACGGAATGAGCGGCCCGCGCGAGCGCATGAAGCGACCCAACATCGTCTACATCGTCGCCGACGATCTCGGCTTCGCCGACCTCGGCTGCTACGGCGGCCGTGCCCCCGTGTCGCCGGTGCTCGACCGGCTCGCCGAGGACGGCATCCGCTTCACGCAGGGCTACTCGAACTCGCCGGTCTGCTCGCCGACGCGCTTCGCCCTCATGACCGGCCGCTACCAGTACCGCTTGCGCGGCGCGGCCGAGGAGCCGATCAACAGCAGGAGCCGCGGCAGCACGACGCTCGGCCTTCCGCCCGAGCATCCGACGCTGCCGTCGCTCCTGAAGGCGGCCGGCTACCGCACCGCGCTCGCCGGCAAGTGGCACCTCGGCTATCCGCCCGCGTTCGGGCCGCTGCGCTCGGGCTACGAGGAGTTCTTCGGGCCGATGTCGGGTGGGGTCGACTACTTCACCCACTGCGATTCGCGCGGCACGCACGACCTCTGGCAGGGCGACGCCGAGCACGTCGAGCCCGGCTACCTCACCGACCTGATCTCGGCGCGCGCCGTCGACTGCATCGGCCGCTTCGGCCGCGCGAAGGATGCGCCGTTCTTCCTCAGCGTCCACTACACCGCGCCGCACTGGCCGTGGGAGACGCGGGAGGACGAAGCGCTCGCGTCCGAGGTGCAGGACAACCTCTTCCACCTGCACGGCGGCAACATCCACACCTACCGGACGATGATCGAGCACATGGACGAAGGCATCGGCGACATCATGGCGGCACTCGTCGCGCAGGGCGTCGACGACGACACGCTCGTCGTATTCACGAGCGACAACGGCGGCGAGCGCTTCAGCGACAGCTGGCCGCTCGTCGGCGGCAAGATGGACCTCACCGAAGGCGGCATCCGCGTGCCGTGGATCGCGCACTGGCCGAACGGCATCGTCGCGGGTGCGACGAGCGAGCAGCTGTGCATGACGATGGACTGGACGGCGACGATGCTCGAGGCGGCCGGCGTCGGCGCCGATCCGGCGTACCCGCTCGACGGCGTCTCGCTGATGGGAGTCCTCGGCGATCCGTCGCGCACCTTCGAGCGGCCGCTGCACTGGCGCATGAACCACCGCGGCCAGCGCGCGCTGCGGCAGGAGCGATGGAAGTACCTGCGCGTCGACGGCCACGACTACCTCTTCGACCTCGACGCCGACGAGCGCGAGCGCGCCAACCGCGGCAAGCGCGAGCCCGGCCGTCTCGACGCGATGCGCGCCGACTGGGAAGCGTGGAACGCGACCATGCCGCCGATCCCGTCCGATGCGACCGTCAGCCTCGGCTACGGCGCGGCGGACATGCCGCAACGCTAGCCGCCTCGACGCCTGTGCAGCGATGAAATCCGACGACCTCCACGATCTCGAGCGCTTCGTCGTCGCGCAGAACGGCGTCCACGAGCAGGTCCTCGGCGAGCTCGCCCGCGGCGAGAAGGCGAGCCACTGGATGTGGTTCGTCTTTCCGCAGCTGAAGGCGCTCGGAAAGAGCGGCACGGCGAAGCGCTTCGGCATCGCGTCGCGCGCCGAGGCCGCGGCCTACCTCGCGCATCCGCTGCTCGGCGTGCGGCTGCTCGACTGCACGCGGCTGATGCTCTTCGTCGAGGGCAAGAGCGCGTTGCAGGTGCTCGGCTCGCCCGACGACCTCAAGTTCCGCTCGTCGATGACGCTCTTTGCCGCGCTCGAGCCAACCGCGCCCGAGTTCCAGCTCGCGCTGGCGAAGTACTACGCCGGCGCGGCGGACGAGGCGACGCTGGCCTGGCTCGCCAGGGCCTGAGGCGCGCCGATCGCTAGTCGACGGCGAGGACGCCGCGCCGGACCTGGTCCTGCTCGATCGACTGGAACAGGGCCTTGAAGTTGCCCTCGCCGAAGCCGTCGTCGCCCTTCCTCTGGATGAACTCGAAGAACACCGGCCCGAGCAGCGGCTGCGAGAAGATCTGAAGCAGCAGGCGCGGTGCGCCCTTGTCGGTGTTGCCGTCGAGGAGGATGCCGCGCGTCTTCAGCTCGCCGACGCGCTCGCCGTGGCCGGGCAGGCGCTGCTCGAGCTGCTCGTAGTAGACGTCGTTCGGCGCTGGGAGCAGCGGTACGCCGGCGAGCGCCAGCTTGTCGATCGTGCCGACGAGATCGTCGGTGAGCAGGGCGACGTGCTGGATCCCTTCGCCCTGGAACTGCATCAGGAACTCCTCGATCTGCCCCGCGCCCTTCGACGATTCCTCGTTGAGCGGGATGCGGATCTTGCCGTCGGGCGCGGTCATCGCCTTCGACGTCAGGCCGGTGTACTCGCCCTGGATGTCGAAGTAGCGGATCTCGCGGAAGTTGAAGAGGCGCGCGTAGAAGTCGGCCCAGAACGACATCCGGCCGCGGTAGACGTTGTGCGTCAGGTGGTCGACGACGGTCAGGCCGTGGCCGACCGGATGGCGGTCGACGCCGGCCTCGAACTCGAAGTCGATGTCATAGATCGAGCGGCCTTCCTCGAAGCGGTCGATCAGGTACAGCGGCGCGCCGCCGATGCCCTTGATGGCCGGCAGGCGCAGCTCCATCGGCCCGGTCGGGACGTCGAGCGGCTGCGCCCCGGCCTCGAGCGCGAGGCGGTAGGCCTTGTGCGCGTCCTTGACGCGAAACGCGAGGCCGCACGCCGACGGCCCGTGCTCGGCCGCGAAGTACGCGGCCAGGCTCTTCGGCTCGCGGTTGACGATGAAGTTGATGCCGCCCTGGCGGTAGAGGACGACGTCTTTCGAGCGGTGGCGCGCGACCAGCGTGAAGCCGAGTTTCACGAACACGGGCTCGAGCGTGCCCGCGTCCGGCGCCGCGAACTCGACGAACTCGAAGCCCATCAGCCCCATCGGGTTGTCGAAAAGATCCGCCATCACTGCCTCCATGTCGCGCTGCGTGCGCATGGTGCCAGAAGGACCGTGGCCTGCACGCCGCATCGCAAATTGCCGCGGTACAGTGCGTCGCATCTTCGCAATCACTTCGGAGCGCACCATGGGACTTCTCGACATCCTCAAGCAGTACGCCGATCCGGCCGCCGCCCAGACCGGCAACGTCGCGGGTCATTTCGACCAGGTCGCGCAGAACACCTCGATCCAGGACCTCGGCAACAGCGTCGCTGCGGCGTTCCGATCCGACGCGACGCCGCCGTTCGGGCAGATGGTCGGCGACCTCTTCGGCAAGTCCGATCCGACCCAGCGCGCGGGCATCCTCAACCAGATCGTGCAGTCGGTCGGCGCCGGCGGGCTGGCATCGATCGCGGGCGGCGTGCTCGGTCGCGTCCTCGGGCCGGCCGCCGCATCGGGCACCGTGCCGCAGATCACGCCCGAGCAGGCATCGCAGGTCTCGCCCGCCGATGCCGGCGCGCTCGCCACGCATGCCGAGAAGCAGAACCCGTCGATCGTCGACATGGCCGCCTCCTTCTACGCCCAGCATCCGACGCTGGTGAAGAGCCTGGGCGCGTCGGCGCTGGCGATCGCGCTCGGGCATCTGCACGGCAGCCAGCGCTGAGCGCGCGCGGTTCGGCATCCCGACACCGAACTTGATGCGGGCAAACGCCAAGGCGCGCCGCGCAGGCGGTCCGAGGGCCGATGGGATACTCCCGGCACCCTTCCTGTGTGCAGCTCGGCACCGGGAGAGCCCTGTTGCAACGATCCCCGGAGTTCACCGATGACCGACTCGCTCACCGTGCTGCGCAGACGACAACTTCTCGCCGGCGGCGCAGGCCTTCTTGCCAGCGCCGGCCTCGTCGGACGTGCCGGCGACGCCGCGGCGCAAGCGTCCGCAACACCTGCGGCGACGGCGCCTCGGCCGTTGCCGCCGTACGCCGCATGGAAGGATCCGAACGCGGTCATCGTCCACAGCGCGACGACGATCGAGACCCGGCGCAGCGCCTTCGGAACGAGCGGCATCACGCCCGCCGACCAGCTCTACATCCGCAACAACCTGCCAGCGCCCGACGCCGCCATCGTCGCCGATCGCGATGCCTGGCAGGTGGCGTTCGAAGGCGTGCGCAATCCGCGCACGATCAGCGTCGGCGAGCTGAAGACGATGGGCGTCGAGACCGTCGCGACGGTGCTCCAGTGCTCCGGCAACGGCCGCGGCTTCTTTCCGAGCAAGCCCTCCGGCACCCCGTGGACGGTGGGCGCCGCGGGCTGCGTCATCTGGAGCGGCGTGCCGGTGCGCTATATCGTCGAGGCGCTCGGCGGCGTCGCGCCCGGCATGGTCTTCCTCACCGGCACCGGCGGCGAGAAGCTGCCCGCCGGCGTCGATCCGCTCTCGGTGCTGGTCGAGCGATCGGTCGCGATGCGCGCGATGAACGAGGCCATCCTCGCCTGGGAGATGAACGGCGCGCCGCTGCCGCTCGCGCACGGCGGGCCGCTGCGCCTGATCGTGCCCGGCTACCAGGGCGTCAACAACATCAAGTACGTGAAGCGCGTTGCCTTCACCGCGGCCGCGTCGCAGGCCAAGATCATGACCCACGGCTACCGGATGACGCCGCTCGGAGGGACCTCGAACCCGTCCGAGCCGTCGGTGCAGGAGATGGCGGTCAAGTCGTGGGTGAATTCGCCCAACGCCGATCGCAGCGCGAAGGCCGGCATCGTGCAGGTC
>JBBRZP010000196.1:0-6144 GCA_038236565.1 Burkholderiales bacterium
GACGCCGACTATGACGACATGGTCATCGGCCTGAAGGTCAATGCGGTTCCCGAGCCTGAGACCTACGCCTTGTTGCTGGCCGGACTCGGAGCGATCGGGTTCATCGCCCGTCGCCGCAAGCAGTCGGCCGACTGAGCGTTCTCGCTCTCGAAAAGGGCCGGCACACGCCGGCCTTTTTCATTGGTGCGAACACGGTTGCACTCAGTTGGATTGCGCGATCAGGCCCTGTGGCCACAGACGCGACAGCCGGGATCGCGGGCGACCAGTACTTCGGTCCATTCCATCGCTCGGGCGTCGACCATGAGCAATCGCCCTGACAGCGATCGCCCGATGCCCGACAAGACCTTCAACGCTTCAGCGGCCTGGACGCTGCCGATGATCCCGACCAGGGGGGCAAAGATGCCCATCGTCGAACACGCGACATCTTCAACACCGGAGTCGGGCGGGAACAGGCAGGCGTAGCAAGGCGATGCCAGGGACCCGGGGGTGCAGACCGACACTTGACCATCGAACCCGATCGCCGCGCCAAAGACAAGCGGTCGAGAATGGACGACGCAAGCCTTGTTCACGGCGTGTCGTGTCGCAAAGTTGTCGCTGCAATCGACGACAACGTCGGCCATGGCAACGAGTTCCAATAGCCTTGCCGCGTCCGCGCGTTCGTGCAACGGACCGACGCAAACGGTCGGGTTGATCGCAGCGACCGAGCGCGCCGCGGACTCTGCCTTCGGCATGCCGACGCGAGCGAGGTCGTGCGCGATCTGTCTTTGCAAGTTGGTGAGGTCGACCTGGTCGCCGTCGACGATCGTGATCCGGCCGACCCCCGCGCTGCCGAGGTAGAGAGCCACAGGCGAGCCGAGCCCACCGGCACCGATCACGAGCGCGTGTGCCGCGAGCAGACGCCGCTGCCCCTCGATGCCGATATCGTCGAGCAGGAGGTGGCGCGAGTAGCGCAACAGGTCGTCGTCGGTCATCGCGGGGGAAGGCGCGGCTCAACGGAAAACGCCCGCGCGGAACGCGGGCGTTTCACTGTGGCGAGCGACTCCGCTCAGTTCGTCGTCTCGACCTCGGCCTTGCGCTCGACCGCGGTCTTGCTGACCATCACGGTCTTGCCCTTCAGCCTGTTGATGGCCTGGGCCAGCTGGAAATCCTCGGCACTGCCGAACTCCGGCGGCGGCTTGGGCACTTGCGCCTTCGCCTGGTCGGCCTCGAACTTCTTACGCGCTTCCTCGCGCGCCTTCTCGCGCGCGTCGTCCTTGACCTCGGCGCCCTGGCCGCTCTGGAGATGCTTCTCGAGGTCGGCCTCGCGCGTGCGCAGCGCTGCGAAGAGGTTGCCTTCAGCGGTCTCGTCGAGCATCACGTCGGGAACGATGCCCTTGGCCTGGATCGACGCGCCACTCGGCGTGTAGTAGCGCGCCGTCGTGATCTTGAGCGCTGTTTCCGGCGAGAGCTGGCGCACGGTCTGCACCGAGCCCTTGCCGAAGGTCTGCGCACCCATGATCGTGCCGCGGTGGTAGTCCTGCAGCGCGCCGGCGACGATCTCGCTCGCCGAGGCCGAGCCTTCGTTGACGAGGACGATGAGCGGCACCTTCTTCAGCGCTTCGGGCAGTCGACGCAGGGGGTCGGCGCCGCCGCGGCGCTGGTAATACTCGGGCGAGGCCTTGAACGTGGCCTTCGAGTCTGGGATCTGTCCGTTGGTTGTGACGACGATCGCGTCGCTCGGCAGGAACGCCGCAGAGATCGCGATCGCGCCTTCGAGCAGACCGCCCGGGTCGTTGCGCAGGTCGAGAACGAGGCCCTTGATGTTCGGATCCTGCTTGTACAGATCCTGCAGCTTGGCGGCGAAGTCCTCGACCGTGCGGTCCTGGAACTGGCTCACGCGCAGCCAGGCGTAGCCCGGCTCGATCATCTTGGCGCGAACGCTCTGGGTGCGAATTTCCTCGCGCACGATGTTGACGGGGAACGTGCGCCCCTCGGTCTTGCGGAACACGGTCAGCACGACCTTGGTGTTCGGCTCGCCGCGCATGCGCTTGACGGCCTGGTCGACCGAGAGGCCCTTGACCAGGGTGTCGTCGATCTTGGTGATCAGGTCGCCGCTCTTCAGGCCGGCACGAAAGGCGGGCGACCCTTCGATCGGGCTCACGACCTTCACGAGGCCGTCTTCCATGCCCATCTCGATGCCGATGCCGACGAATCGGCCGGTCGTCGCTTCACGGAATTCCCTGAAGCTTTTCTTGTCGAAGTACTGCGAATGCGGATCGAGCCCGGCGACCATGCCGCCGATCGCGTCGCTGATGAGCTTTTTCTCGTCGACCGGCTCGACGTAGTCGCTCTTCACCATGCCGAAGACGGCGGCGAGCTGCTGGAGCTCCTCGATCGGCAGATGGGCCACCGAATTGCGCGCGGTGGCTTCGAGCTGCATCGTCGCCAGCGCACCGGCGACCGCGCCGAGCGCCAGCCAGCCGACCACCTTCAGTTTGACGCCCATGAACGACCCCTTCGAATTGCGGCCAGAGATGGAATCACGCGAGTGCTGCACAGTCATGCCCCAGTATATTGCCGCAAGCAAATTCGACGCCTGCGAAGCGAATTGAAGTTGCAGCGTTTGTACCGGTTTTCAATGGCCCCTGCGCGCATCGGCGATGCGACTCGCGAGTGCAGCCTGTCGATCGTCCCCCTTCCCTCGTTCATGGGGGTGGCGCTCGGCCGGGCAGGCCGTAACCGCCGCAGCCGGGTACTTTTGCACGCCCGGGCGAGGGCAGTGATTCGCTTGCGCAATACACTCCCCGGGCCCGATCCGGCGCGCTGCCACGAGTGAGATGCCCATGACGATTCGCCTTCTGCCTTGTCCACCCCGGACCGCTCGCCACGCCTGTACACGTGCCCTGGGCGTTTCGGTGGCCGTCGTCGCCGTGCTCCTGGCCGGTTGCGGCGAGAAGAAGAAGGACAAGCCGGCCACTCAGACGGCCGCGAAGGTGAACAAGGAAGAGATCACCGTTCATCAGATCAATTTCCTCCTGTCGCAGCAGCGCACCGCGTTGCCGCCCGAACAGGCCGCCTCGGCGAGCCGCGCGGTCCTCGAGCGACTGATCGACCAGGAACTGACGCTGCAGAAGGCCGCCGACCAGAAGCTCGACCGCGATCCCCGTGTCGTCCAGCAGATCGAGGCGGCGCGGCGCGAGATCGTCTCGCGCGCCTACCTCGAGAAGATCGGTGAAGGGGCGCCCAAGGCGACGCCGCCGGAGGTTTCTGCGTACTACGAGGCGCATCCGGCCCTCTTCAAGGACCGCCGCGTCTACAGCTTGCAGGAGGTCAACATCGAGGCGACGCCAGAGCAGGTGGCGACGCTGAAGGCAACGCTGAGCGAGGCCAAGACCTTCCCTGATTTCGTCGCCTTCCTGAAGGCGAACAACTACAAGTTCAATGGCAGCGAGGCCGTTCGAGGCGCCGAGCAGCTGCCGCTGAGCAGCATCGACGAATTCGCCAAGCTGAAGGACGGCCAGGCGGTCTTCAACCTGCGCCCGGGTGGCGCCCAGATCATCAACCTCGCGGCGTCGCGCATGCAGCCGGTAACGATTCAGCAGGCGACGCCGGCGATCGAGCAGTTCCTGCGCAACGAGCGCAAGCGCAAGCTGGTCGCCGATGACCTCGCAGCGTTGCGATCGTCGGCGAAGATCGAATATGTCGGCGATTTCGCGGCGGATGCGGCCAGAACGCCGTACAAGGCGCCATCATCGCCCGACCTGCCGCCGCTGACGACGATGCCGGCGACCCTGCCTGCGTCGGCGGTGCAGGCCGCGCCCCAGATCGAGGTCGCGCCGATCGATTCGGCTGGCTCGATGCCAAGCAGCTCGACCCTCGACAAGGGCCTGAAGGGTCTGAAATGATCGGCGGGGCGCCCCAATACGCCCGGCCGATTTCTTGCAACACCCAAGCCGCCTCACCTCCCGGGGTCGGCCGATAGCTCGCGAGCGTCCAGCAATGTCTTCCATGCGCCTTCTCTTCCGCTCGTTGTTGATCCTCCTGGTCACGACCGGGTTCGCCTTCGCCCAGGTCGCTCCGCGCAGCGAAGCGACGCTCGGGATCGGCGACGTGGTCAAGATCTCGGTCTACCAGAACCCCGACCTGTCGGTCGAGGCCCGGGTGTCCGAGACCGGACAGATCAATTTCCCCCTGATCGGCACGGTCGCGGTCGGTGGTCTGACCGTCTCGGCTGCCGAGCAGAAGATCCAGAAGATGCTGCGAGACGGCGGCTTCGTGCTGAAGCCGCAGGTCACGATCCAGACCGTCTCGATCAAGAGCAGCCAGATTTCGATCCTGGGCCAGGTCGCCAAGCCCGGCCGCTTTCCGATCGAGATCGTCGGCAGCAAGGTCTCCGAAATGATCGCCGCGGCCGGCGGCGTCGTCCCAGGCGGGGCGGACGTCGTCACCCTGGTCGGCAATCGCAACGGCAGCCCGATCAAGCTCGACATCGACCTTCCCGCGATCCTGCAGGCCGGGCGCGCGGAGCTCGACGTCGTGGTCGAGAACGGCGACATCATCTATGTCGACCGGGCGCCGACGTTCTACATGTACGGAGAGGTGCAGCGCCCCGGGCAGCTGCGGCTCGAGCGCAACATGACCCTGCTGCAGGCACTCGCGTCGGCCGGCGGATTGTCGGCACGCGGGACCGACCGCGGCATCAAGGTTCATCGCAAGGATCCGAAGGGCGAAGAAAAAGTCTTCGAGCTGAAGATGAACGATCCGGTCCAACGCGATGATGTGATCTATGTGCGCGAATCGCTCTTCTGAGGTGGCCTTGTGTTTGTCCTGACCCAATACCTTCAAATTGTCTGGGCCCGCAAGTGGGTCGTGCTGGCGCTGTTCATGGTGATCGCGATCGCCGGCAGCGTTGTCACGTTGAACCTGCCGCGTCAGTACACGGCCGAGACCTCACTGATCGTCGACATCCGGATCGATCCGGCGCTCGGTGCGCTCGCCCCGGCGCTGGCGGCGCCGAGCTACATGCAGACCCAGATCGAAATCTTGAAAAGCGAGCGCGTCGCCTCGCGGGCTGTGAAGATTCTGGGCGTCGAACGCTCCGCCGCGGCCGTGGCGCAATGGCGTGAGGCGACGAACGCCAAGATCCCCCTCGAGCGTTACTTTGCCGGCGTGCTCGAGCGCGGCCTCACGGTCGAGCCCGCGCGTGGCAGCAACCTCATCAACCTCACCTTTACGGGCACCGACCCGGTCTTCGCGCAAACCGCGGCCAATGCCTTCGCTCAGGCCTATATGGACGTCTCGGTCGAACTGCGCATCGCCCCGGCCCGGCAGTCGGCCTCTTTCCTCGACGACCAGACGAAGTCCTTGCGCGTCGCGCTGGAAACGGCGCAGTCGAAGCTGTCGAAGTTCCAGCAATCCAAGGGGATCGTCAGCGACGAGCGGCTCGATGTCGAGAATGCCCGCTACGGGCAACTCCTGTCACAGCTGTCGACCGCCGAAGCCGAACGCGTCGACACCACGACACGTCAGCGCAACACGGGCGGCGAATTTTCACCCGACGTGATCTCAAGCGGCGCGATCCAGAGCCTGAAGACACAGATTGCCGCGGCCGAGACCAAACTCACCGAGATCAGCGCGATCGTCGGCAAGAACCATCCGCAGCGCATCCAGCTCGAAGCCCAGATCGGCGAGCTCAAGCAGCAGCTCGCCGCCGAGACGCGCCGCATCGCCGGTAGCTCGACCGTGTCGAGCCGGGGCAGCTCGCAGAAGGTTGCCGAGCTCCAGACGATGGTCGACGCCCAGAAGCGCAATCTGCTCGCGCTGCGCTCCGACCGCGACCAGATCGCCGTCTACCAGCGCGACGTCGACGCAGCTCGCCTCTCCTACGACGCGGTCGCGCAGCGCTACAGCCAGGTCAGCATGGAAGGTCAGAACAATCAGGCCAACACCCGGCTGCTCAGCTCGGCCGTGGAGCCGCTCGAGCCGTCGAAGCCCAAGATCGCGCTCGGGATCGCCGGCTCGATCCTCGGCGGCTTGGCGGCGGGAATCCTGGCCGCGATCGGTCTGGAGATGATGAACCGTCGCATCCGCATGCCCGAGGACATGATCGTCATGGCCGGCGTGCCGGTGATCGGTGTCCTCCGCCCGGCCGGATCGAAGCGTCCC
>JBBRZP010000197.1:0-6026 GCA_038236565.1 Burkholderiales bacterium
GGCGTCGAGCGCGCGGTTCCGGGCGACTCGGACCGCGACGGCAAGTAAGCGACGCGGCCCACTGAAGGCGCCCTGCGGGGCGCCTTCGTGCGTTTGGCGCGTCGGCGGGTACATGCATTGCCATCGCGTTCCCTGACCTCTTCACCTCGTTCCAGGACCTCCATGGCTACCCGCATCCGCAAGAATTCTTCCTCTTCCCAGGGCCGCCGCGGCAGTCCGAGCGCCACGGCCCGCGAGAGCGTGGGCACGGTGCTGTCGACCTTCGCGGGTCCGTCGACGGCGGCACTGTCGCGCGGCGATGCGGGCACGTTCTCGACCGAGCCGCAGCGGCGCCTGGCAACGCAGAAGGTCGGCGCCCAGGCCGCGTCGGCAGCGGTTCCTGCGAACCCGCTGAAGGCAACCGATCACGGGCTCGACGCCGGCCACTCTCCGCAGCCCGGCCGTCCGATCGACCCGCTCGATCCGATCGACGCGGCGAGCACCGTCACCGAAGACGCGGTGTCGTCGAAGGTCGGCGGCGGGGAGCCGCCCGCCGGGTACAACCCCGGCAACGACTCGCTCGACCGCGTCCGCGTCGATTCCGGCGGCCGGCCGCTCACGACCAACATGGGCGTCGCGATCAGCGACAACCAGAACTCGCTCAAGGCCGGCCTGCGCGGGCCGACGCTGCTCGAGGACTTCGTCCTGCGCGAGAAGATCACCCACTTCGACCACGAGCGTATTCCCGAGCGCGTCGTCCATGCACGCGGCTCGGCCGCACATGGCTACTTCGAGTGCTACCAGCCGCTCGCGCCGATCACCCGCGCCGCGCCCTTCGCGGCGTCCGGGAAGCGCACGCCGGTGTTCGCTCGCTTCTCCACCGTCGCGGGCGAGCGCGGCTCGGCCGACCTCGCGCGCGACGTGCGCGGCTTCGCCGTCAAGTTCTACACCGACGAAGGCAACTGGGACATCGTCGGCAACAACATGCCTGTCTTCTTCATCCAGGACGCGATGAAGTTCCCCGACCTGATCCACTCGGTCAAGCCCGAGCCGCACAACGCCATGCCGCAGGCGGCGTCGGCGCACGACACGTTCTGGGACTTCGTCTCGCTCAGCCCCGAGTCGGCGCACACGCTGATGTGGGTGATGAGCGACCGAGCGATCCCGCGCAGCTACCGGATGATGCAAGGCTTCGGCGTGCACACCTTCCGCCTGATCAATGCCGCCGGCGAGTCGCGCTTCTGCAAGTTCCACTGGGAGCCGGTTGCCGGCACCCACTCGGTCGTGTGGGACGAGGCGGTGAAGATCAACGGCGCGGACGCCGACTTCCATCGCCGCGACCTGTGGGAAGCGATCGAGGCCGGAGCGTTCCCCGAATGGGAGCTCGGCCTGCAGGTGTTCACCGAAGAGGAGGCCGACGCCTTCAGTTTCGACGTGCTCGACGCGACCAAGCTGATTCCGGAAGAGCTCGTGCCGGTGAGGAAGGTCGGCAAGATGGTGCTGAACCGCAACCCCGACAACTTCTTCGCCGAGACCGAGCAGGTCGCCTTCGGCACCGCCAACCTGATCCCGGGCATCGACACGAGCAACGACCCGCTGCTGCAGGGCCGCCATCACTCCTACCTCGACACGCAGCTGAGCCGCCTGGGCGGCCCGAACTTCCACGAGATCCCGATCAATGCGCCGGTCGCGCAGGTGCACAACAACCAGCGCGACGGCATCCACCGCCAGGCGATCCCGCGCGGACGCGTCGCCTACGAGCCGAACTCGCTCGGCGGCGGCTGCCCGTTCCAGGCCGGCATGCGCGGCTTCGTCTCGTTCCCTCAGCCGGTGTTCGAGGACAAGGTGCGTGGCAAGCCGGAGAAGTTCGCCGACCACTTCACGCAGGCGCGGCTCTTCTACGAAAGCCAGAGCCCTGTCGAGAAGAAGCACATCGCGGGCGCGTTTCGGTTCGAGCTGACCAAGGTCGGCGTCGAGGCGATCCGCGAGCGCGTCGTGTCGATCCTGGTCAACGTGTCCGGCGACCTCGCGCAGCAGGTCGCCGACGGCCTCGGCATCGACGTGCCGCCGGCGCAGCCGCCCGTGCTCGCGAACCCGGCGACACCCGAGGTCGAGTCGTCGCCGGCGCTGTCGTTGATGGCGCGTCCGGGCGAGGGCGGCGTCAAGACGCGGCGCATCGCGCTGCTCGTCGCCGACGGCATCGACGCGACCTCGCTGCGCGCCGTGCACGCGGCGCTCGCCGACGCCGGCGCGGTGCCTCGCTTCGTCGGTGCGCGCCTCGGCCGTGTCCAGCCAGCGGCGGGCGATCCGATCCATGTCGAGGTGACGATGGAGACGGCGCCCGCGGTCCTGTGGGACGGCGTCGTCGTACCCGCGGGCGACGACACGCTCGCCGCCCTCGGCCAGGCGGTCGATTTCGTCAAGGAACAGTACCGGCACTGCAAGACGATCCTGCTGCTGGGCGACGCGCTCGCCGCGAAGGCGACGCTGCCCGAGGGCGACGACCGGGGTGTGCTGCGCGGCGACGATGGCGCCGGCTTCATCGCCGCGCTCGCGCTGCACCGCCACTACGAGCGGGAGACCGATCCGCCCGCGATCTGATCCGGCACCGGGACGTCGGGCCTCGTCAAGCGTCGCGAAGACATTAGGATTCCCGTGTGACGAGCGATCCGGTCGAACCTGCACGCAAGGCCCTGGCCGCACGGTTTCGTGGCCGCATCGAGGCGGTCATGGCCGCGTGGCGGGCGGAAGTCGCCGGCGACGGCGAGGTGACGGCCGGCGACTCCCTGCCGCGCGCCCAGCTCGAGGACCACCTGCCGGCCTGGCTCGCCGCGTTCGCAGACATGCTCGCTGCCCCGCCGGGCGACAAGCTTGCGCGTGCCCAGGGCGCGCAAGCGAACGACGCCGAAATCCATGGCCTTCAGCGCTGGCAGCAGGGGTACGACCTGCAAGACGTCACGCGCGAGTGGGGTCATCTGCACCGTTGCCTGGTGCTCGAGTTCGAGCAACTGATGGATGTCGAGCCGACCCTGCCGCGCGCGGCGTTCGCCGAGGCGCGTCTGAAGCTCGCCGAGCAGATCAGCGAGGCGACCAGCCTCAGCGCCGAGCGCTACTTTTACCTGGAGCGGGTCGAGGCGGCGGGAAGTGTCCTCGATCTCGAGCGCGCCCTGGACGAAGTGCGCGAGCTCGAACGCCGGCGCGGCGAGCTCTGGCAGCAAGCGGCGCACGACCTGCGCGGCAACCTCGGCGTGGTGTCGAACGTCGCCCAGGGGCTGACATTCGCCGACCTGCCCGCGACGCGGCGCCAGGATTTCCTCGGCCTGCTGCGCAACAACGTCACCTCGCTGCACCACCTGCTCGACGACGTGACGTCGCTCGCCCGCCTGCAGGCCGGGCAGGAGCAGCGGCGCGTCGGCACCTTCGATGCCGCTGTCGAACTGCGCCGGCTCGCCGACGAGCTGCGTCCGATGGCCGAGAACAAGGGCCTGACGCTCAGCGCCGACGGGCCCGACGCGCTGCCGGTCGACGGCGACGCAGTCAAGGTCCGCCGCGTCGCCCAGAACCTGCTGCTCAACGCCCTGAAGTACACCCGTACCGGCGGTGTCGCGCTGTCCTGGCATGACGGCATTCCCGGTGATCGCGCCCGATGGCGCTTCGGCGTCGCGGACACGGGTCCCGGATTGCATGCCGGACCGGGTGCGACGTTGGCCAGCGCGCTGAGTGCGGCCACCTCGATCGAGCCGCCGCACGGAGCCGACGCACCCGCAGCCGAAGTCCCGCTGTCGGGAGACGACGACGGGCGACCGATGGTCCAGTCGCAAGGCGAAGGGCTCGGCCTGGCGATCGTCAAGCGACTCTGCGACCTGCTCGACGGGAGCGTCGAGTTCGACTCCGTCGAGGGTCGCGGCACCACGGTCCAGGTCACCTTGCCGGAGCGCTATCCGGCGGCGACCGCGACGCCCTGACCGGTGCCGGCACGTCGTGCGACCGCGCGCCGTGCATTCCGTCACCATCGCTTCACGTGGATTTACCGTTCCCGGCGAGTCCATACATTTGCCGCGCCCGACCCCGCACCACACTGAGGTGGAGGAGGTGAACGCATGGACACAGTCATCGAAAGCGACGCGCCGGACACCGCGCTGAACGTGCCGGCCGCGACGCCGGTCACCCTTGCCGCGATCGCGAGCGCGGCGCTTGCGGCGTGCGGTGGTGGCGGCAGCGACGCCTCGTCGACGGGCGGCGGCACGGGCACGGGCGGCGGCGCGCCGGTCCTGCCGACCGCGACCGAGTCCTCGCGCTTTCTCGCCCAGGCCTCGATGGGCGCGAACCGCACCGACATCGCGCGCGTCCAGGCGATCGGCTATCCGGCGTGGATCGACGAGCAGATCGCGATGCCCGCCTCGCAGACGCGCTGGGATGCGCTCGTCGCGGGAGGCTTCGCCGACCCGGGCTTCAAGAACAGCGAAGGCGGCTTCGATGCGTGCGCGTGGAGGAAGCTGCTCTTGTCGCCCGACACGCTGCGCCAGCGCGTGACGCTCGCGCTCTCCGAGATCATGGTGACGTCGATCGACAGCCTCGTCGGCGGCGGCTGGAAGGCGTTCGCCGCGGCCAACTACCTCGACCTGCTCGAGGCCAACGCGTTCGGCAACTACCGCACGCTGATGCAGCAGGTCTCGACCAACACCGCGATGGGGATGTACCTCACGTTCCGCGCCAGCAAGAAGGCCAACCCGGCGACCGGCTCGCTGCCCGACGAGAACTACGCGCGCGAGCTGATGCAGCTCTTCACCATCGGCCTGGTGCAGCTGAACCTCGACGGCACTCCGGTGCTCACCGCGGGCGTGCCGACCTACACCTACGCCCTGGCCGACATCACCGGCCTGGCGCGCGTCTTCACCGGCTGGGACTTCGACCTGCAAGGGCAGAGCGGCGCCGTCGGCACCGCGACGCCCGATTTCATTCGCCGGCCGATGATCCAATACCCGGCCAACCACGAGCCGGGCGCCAAGACCTTCCTCGGCACGACGATCCCCGCCAGCACCGACGGCGTGCAGAGCCTGAGGCTTGCGCTCGACGCGATCTTCGCGCACGCCAATCTCGCGCCGTTCGTGTCGCGCCAGCTCATCCAGCGGCTGGTGACGAGCAATCCAGGCCCGGCCTACGTCGCACGAGTCGCGGCCGTCTTCAACAACGACGGCAGCGGAACGAAGGGCAACCTCGCGGCGGTGCTGAAAGCGCTGCTGCTCGACGACGAGGCGCGCAGCGCCGCCGTCGCCGCAGGCGTGTCGGCGGGCAAGCTGCGCGAACCGTTGCTGCGCTTCACCGGCTGGGCGCGCGCGTGGAGCGCGAGTTCGCCGAGCAACGCCTGGTCGATCGGCGATACCTCGAGCTCGTCGACGCGGCTCGGCCAGAGCCCGCTGCGCTCACCCTCGGTGTTCAACTTCTTCCGCCCGGGTTATGTGCCGCCGAACAGCGCCATCGCGATTGCCGGCCTGGTCGCACCCGAGTTCCAGCTCACCAACGAGTCGACCGTCGTCGGGGCCGTCAACTACCTGCAGCGCGCGGTCTCGGGTGCCGGGGTCGGCGATGTCGCGGTCGACTACACGTCGCTGCTGGCGCTCGCCGACGACGCGGTCGCGCTCGTCGCCGAGATCAACCTCGTGCTCGCCGCGAACCAGCTGAGCGCGGCGACGGCGACGACGATCTCGACCGCGGTCGCGACGATCGCCGCCGGCACCGATCCGAATCGCCTGAAGCGCATCTATGCCGCGCTGACGCTGACGCTCGCCGCGCCCGAGTTCACGGTCCTCAAGTAAGGAGAACGCGATGACGATCGACGCTTCCCGTCGCGCCTTCCTGCAACGCGCTTGCGCTCTCTCGCTGGCCGGCAGTGCCGCGCCCTGGGCGATCAATCTCGCGGCGATGGGCGAGGCCGCGGCCGCCGGCACCCCTGCCGATTACAAGGCACTGGTCTGCGTCTTCCTCTATGGCGGCAACGACTACGGCAACACGCTCGTGCCCTACGACACGCCGAGCTACAACCTCTA
>JBBRZP010000198.1:0-5957 GCA_038236565.1 Burkholderiales bacterium
GGCCTGGCCGCCAACCTCGGCATCGAGCGCAGCGCCGCGACCGCCTACATCGAGCGCTACTTCGCGCGCTACCCGGCGGTCAAGCGCTACATGGACGAGACGCGCGCGTCGGCCGCCGAGAAGGGCTACGTCGCGACGCTCTTCGGCCGGCGCGTCTACCTGCCCGAGATCAACAAGCCGGGTCCGCGCAAGGCCGCGGCCGAGCGCCAGGCGATCAACGCGCCGATGCAGGGCACGGCCGCCGACCTGATCAAGCTTGCGATGATCGCCGTGCAGGAGGCGCTCGATCGCGAAGGTCGCGCGACGCGGATGATCATGCAGGTCCACGACGAGCTCGTCTTCGAAGTCCCCGAGGCCGAGCTTCCCTGGGCGAAGGAAGCCGTGCCGCGGATCATGGCCGGCGTCGCGACGCTGGCGGTGCCGCTGGTCGCCGACGTCGGCGTCGGGGCGAACTGGGATGAGGCGCACTGACGACGCAGAGGGTAGGGAAAGACCTGTTTCTTTCGAAAAGCTGCGCTTTATGGTGCGGCATTCATGCCCGCGCCGCTGCTTGAAGTCGAGAACGTCTCTGTCCGCTTCGGCGGAATCGTCGCGCTCGACCGCATTTCCTTCTCCGTCGCGCGCGGCCACATCGTCGGCTTCATCGGTCCGAACGGCGCCGGCAAGACGACGATGTTCAACTGCCTCTCGCGCCTGTATCCGTTCAGCGAGGGGCGGATCGCCTTCGAGGGACGGTCGCTCCTCGAGACGCCGCCGCACGGCATCGCCGGTCTCGGCATCGGCCGCACGTTCCAGAACCTCGCGCTCTTCCGGACGATGAGCGTGCGCCAGAACGTCATGCTCGGCGGCCACGCGCGCACCTCGACCGGCTTCGTCGCCAACGCCCTGCGCCTGCCCAGCGTGCAGCGCGAGGAAGCGCGCCTCGGCGGCGCCGTCGATCGCCTGCTCGACCTGCTCGATCTGCGCACGCTCGCCGACGTGGCCGTGGCCGACCTCCCGTTCGGCACGCAGAAGCGCGTCGAGCTCGGCCGGGCGCTCGCGAGCGAGCCCAAGCTGCTGCTGCTCGACGAGCCCGCGGGCGGCCTCAACCACGAGGAGGTCGAGGCGCTGATGGAGCTGCTGCGCCGCGTGCGCGGCGAGCTCGGCCTGACGATGCTGCTCGTCGAGCACCACATGAACATGGTGATGCGCATCTCGGATCGCGTCGTCGCGCTCGACTTCGGCAGGAAGATCGCCGACGGCACGCCGGCCGAGGTGCAGGGCAACGACGACGTCGTGCGCGCCTATCTCGGAGTCGCGGCTTGAGCGGCACGCCGGTGCCTTTGCTCGACGTGCGCAGCCTCGGCGCGCAATACGGGCCGACGCCGGTGCTGCACGGCATCGACTTCGCCGTCGCCGAAGGCGGCATCACGGCGATCCTCGGCGCCAACGGCGCTGGCAAGACGACGCTGCTGCGCGCGGTCTGCAACATGATCCGCACGAGTGGCGAAGTGCGGCTCGCGGGTACGCGCATCGACGGCCAGGCGACCGAGACGATCGTGCGCCGCGGCATCGCCCACGTGCCCGACGGGCGCGGCACGTTCATGAACCTGAGCGTCGAGGACAACCTGCGCCTGGGCGCCTACACGCGCCGCGATCGGGCCGAGGTCGCCGGCGACTGCGAGCGCATGTACGCGCACTTTCCGCGCCTGAAGGAGCGCCGCCGCCAGCAGGCCGGCACGCTCTCGGGCGGCGAGCAGCAGATGCTCGCGGTGTCGCGCGCGCTGATGCTGCGGCCACGGCTGCTGCTGCTCGACGAGCCGTCGTTCGGCCTCGCGCCGCTGATCGTCCAGCAGCTGTTCGGCATCCTGCGCGCCATCAACCAGAGCGAGAAGATCGGCATGCTGCTGGTCGAGCAGAACGCATCGATGGCGCTCGCGCTCGCCGACCAGGCCTACCTGCTCGAGACCGGCCGGGTCGTGATGTCGGGGCCGGCCGAGACGATCCGCAACGACGAGCAGGTGCGCCGCTCGTACCTCGGCTACTGAGCGCCCAACAGTGAACCTCTTCATCCACCAGATCCTCTCCGGCCTTGCCACCGGCGGCATCTATGCGAGCGTCGCCCTCGCGCTGGTCATGATCTACCAGGCGACGCATCTCGTGAACTTCGCGCAGGGCGAGATGGCGATGTTCTCGACCTATCTCGCCTGGGCGCTGATGCAGGCCGGTGTGCCCTACTGGGTCGCGTTCGCGCTCACCGTCGCGGGCGCCTTCGTGCTCGGCGTCGTCATCGAGCGGGTCGTGATCCGGCCGGTCGAGAACTCGCCGATCCTCGCCGTCGTGATCGTCTTCATCGCCTTGCTCGTGATCTTCAACAGCCTCGCCGGCTGGATCTTCTCGTACACGATCAAGCCGTTCCCGAGCCCGTTCCCGGCCGAGCCGCTGTTCGGCAACTCCTACGTCTCCTCGCACGAGCTCGGCTCGATGGCGATCACGCTGGTCGTGCTGCTGCTGCTGTTCGCCTTCTTCCGCTTCACGCCGCTCGGCCTGGCGATGCGGGCGGCGGCGCAGAACCCGGTGTCGAGCCGGCTCGTCGGCATCCGCGTCGGCTGGATGCTCGCGCTCGGCTGGGGCCTGGCGGCGGCGATCGGCGCGATCGCCGGGATGATGGTCGCGCCCACGGTCTTCCTCGAGCCCAACATGATGGGCGGCATCCTGCTCTACGCCTTCGCCGGCGCCTTGCTCGGCGGCATCGACAGTCCCGGCGGCGCGGTGCTGGGCGGCTTCATCGTCGGCGTGCTCGAGAACGTCGTCGGCGCCTACATCGGCACCGAGCTGAAGCTCACCGTCGCGCTGGTCGTCATCATCGGCGTGCTCGTCGTGCGGCCGTCGGGGATGTTCGGCAAGGTCCACGTGGTGCGGGTCTAGCGATGGCTGCGCTCGATCGTCGCAAGCTCGTCGGCGTCGCGCTGCTCGTCGTCCTCGCCTGCGCGCTGCCGTTCGTCGTCGGCAACTACCGCGTCTTCCAGTTCACGCTCGTGCTCGCGTATTCGATCGCTTTGCTCGGCCTGAACATGCTGACCGGCTACAACGGCCAGATCTCGCTCGGCCACGGCGCCTTCTACGCCATCGGCGCCTACGCCGCGGCGATCCTGATGGACAAGGCCGGCTTCCCGTACTGGGCGACGATCCCGGTCGCCGGCGCCGTCTGCTTCGTCGCCGGCTTCCTGTTCGGCCTGCCCGCGCTCCGCCTGGAAGGCCTCTATCTCGCGCTGGCCACGTTCGCGCTCGGCGTCGCGATGCCGCAGATCCTCAAGCACGAGGCGCTCGCGAAATGGACGGGCGGCTCGCAGGGCATCGTCATCGTCAAGCCCGATCCGCCGGCGTGGAGCGGGCTGTCGCAGGACCAGTGGCTCTACTTCTTCACCCTCGCCTGGGTCGTCGTCCTCTTCGTCTTCGGCTGGAACCTGCTGCGCGGGCGCATCGGCCGGGCGATGGTCGCGATCCGGGATCAGCCCATTGCGGCGCAGGCCATGGGGGTCAACACTTCGCTCGTGAAGTCGCTCACCTTCGGCGTCTCGGCCCTCTACACCGGCATCGCCGGCGCACTCGGCGCGATCGTCATCCAGTTCGTGGCGCCCGACTCGTTCACGATCTTCCTGTCGATCACCCTGCTGGTCGGCGTCGTCATCGGCGGGCTCGCCTCGATCTCGGGCGCGTTCTTCGGCGCCGTCTTCATCCAGTTCATTCCCAACATCGCCGACGAGATCTCCAAGGCCGCGCCGTGGGCGATCTACGGTGTCGTCCTGATCGCCTTCATGTACGTGATGCCGACCGGCGTCGCGGGCTTTCTTCGCCTCGTGCGGTCGCGCATCGCGCGCCGTCGCGCGGCGTGAGCGTTTCCCGATTTCGCCCCACCAGAACCATGGAGTCAGACATGACCAAGACCTTCGATCGCATCACCCGTCGCACCGCACTGGCGCTCGCCCTCGGCGCCGCGTGCTTTGCCCAGAACGCCGTGGCGCAGGCCGCGAAATACGGCCCCGGCGCATCCGCGACCGAGATCAAGCTCGGCCAGACCATGCCGTACAGCGGCCCGGCGTCCGCCTACGGCACGATTGGCAAGGTTGAGCAGGCCTACTTCAAGATGATCAACGACAACGGCGGCATCAACGGCCGCAAGGTCAACCTGATCAGCCTCGACGACGGCTACAGCCCGCCCAAGGCGGTCGAGCAGGTGCGCCGGCTCGTCGAGCAGGACGAAGTGCTGGCGCTCTTCCAGACGCTCGGCACGCCGAGCAACTCGGCGATCCACAAATACGTCAACGCCAAGAAGGTGCCCCACCTGCTGCTCGCGACCGGCGCGACCAAGTGGGGTGACCCGCAGAACAACCCGTGGACGATGGGCTTCAACCTCAGCTACCAGTCCGAAGGCCAGATCTACGCCAAGTGGCTGCTGAAGAACAAGCCCGACGCGAAGATCGCGATCCTTTACCAGAACGACGACTACGGCAAGGACGTGCTGAAGGGCGTGAAGGACGGCCTGGGCGCCGCCGGCTCGAAGATGATCGTCAAGGAAGCGACCTACGAGGTCACCGACCCGACGATCGACTCGCAGATCCTGAGCCTGCAGGCCTCGGGCGCCGACACCTTCATCGACATCACGACGCCGAAGTTCGGCGCGCAGGCAGTCAGGAAGGCCTTCGACTCGGGCTGGAAGCCGCTGCACATCCTCAACAACGTCAGCGCCTCGATCGGCTCGGTGCTCGTGCCGGCCGGCGTCGAGAAGGCGGTCGGCGCGATCACTGTCGCCTACTACAAGGACCAGAACGATCCGCAGTGGAAGGACGATCCGGCGATGCTCGAGTGGCGCGCCTTCATGGGCCGCTACTACCGCGACGGCGACCCGAAGGACCAGAGCAACCTCTACGGCTATCTGGTCGCGCAGATCATGACCCAGATCCTCAAGCAGTGCGGCAACGACCTGACGCGCGAGAACGTCATGCGCCAGGCCGCCAACCTGAAGCACTTCAAGCTGCCGCTGCTCCTGCCCGGCATGGAGCTCAACACCAGCCCGACCGACTTCTTCCCGGTCCAGCAGGCGCACCTGCAGAAGTTCACCGGCACGCAGTGGCAGCTCTTCGGCGACCTGATGAGCACCGACGCGCGCTGACGAGCGGCCCGCGGTCCCTCCGGGCGGGCGCCGGAGGGGCCGTTGTCACGAAACGGTCGCCAGAAGCGCCCTAGACTCGAGGGATGACTTCCACCGTCGCCGCGACCGTCGTGGCGATGCCGCCCCTTCTCAACCGCGAGCGGGCCATCCTCGAGTTCAACCGGCGCGTGCTCGCGATGGCGCGCCGCGACGACGTGCCGCTTCTCGAGCGACTGCGCTACGTCTGCATCGTCTCGTCGAACCTCGACGAGTTCTTCGAGGTTCGTTTCGCCGATTGCCTCGAGGCCTCGCGCCAGCCGAACACCGGCACGACCGCTGCCGACATCGACGCGCTCGCTGTCGCGGCGCACGCGCTGATCGACGCGCAGTACGCGGTCTTCAACGACGAGGTGATGCCGGTGCTCGCCGCCGAGGGCATCCGCATCCTCAACCACGCCGATCGCGACGAGACCGAGCGGCGCTGGGTCGCGCGCTTCTTCGAGGACCAGGTCCGGCCGCTGCTCGTGCCGGTCGGGCTCGATCCGTCTCATCCGTTTCCGCAGGTCGCCAACAAGTCGCTCAACTTCATCGCCCGTCTCGCCGGCAAGGACGCGTTCGGCCGGCGCAACACGGTGGCCATCGTCAAGGTGCCGCGCGTCCTTCCGCGCGTGATCCAGCTGCCTCGGAAGAAGAAGCGCTCCGCCGGCCAGGACTTCGTGCTGCTGACGAGCGTGATCCGCGCCCACCTCGGATCGCTTTTCCCCGGCCGCGAGGTCGAGGCGTTCTCGCAGTTCCGGATCACGCGCGACTCCGACCTCGAGGTCGA
>JBBRZP010000199.1:0-5945 GCA_038236565.1 Burkholderiales bacterium
AGCGACTTGATTCCCGAGTTGCAGGGCCGGTTCCCGATTCGTGTCGAGTTGCAGTCCCTGTCGGTGGAAGACTTCGTGGCAATTCTCACGCAAACGCATGCCTCGCTGGTCAAGCAATACCAGGCCTTGCTGGCCACCGAAAATGTGCATGTCGAGTTTCAGGATGCCGGCATCACGCGGCTCGCGCACATTGCGTTTGATGTGAATGAGCGCACCGAGAACATCGGTGCGCGGCGCCTGTCGACGGTGATGGAGCGACTGCTCGACGACGTCAGCTTCGACGCGCCGAACCGCGGCGGACAGACCGTGCGGATCGACGGCGCGGCCGTTGATGCCAAGCTCTCGGACCTGGCGAAGAACGAGGACCTCTCGCGGTATATCTTGTAGCGCGCAAACGCGCGCGCGTCCTGTCGCGCGTCGCCTGCGGCGCGCTCGTCAGAGCGCGAGGCGCTTCGACTGAAGGTGCAGCAGCCCTTCGAAGATCAGCGTCTCGACGGTCTCGAACGGCAGGTCGCTGATCGATGCCAGCTTGACGGCGGCGCCGCCGCTCATGAGCAGCGCCGGCTCCTGGCCGCAGCGCCGCAATAACTTCCGGTGCATGCGCTCGACGGCGCCGGCGATCGCATCGGCGCCGCCGCTCATCAGCGCGTCGCTGGTGTTGGTCGGGAAATCGACGGCCTCGCCGGTCGGCGCCTTCAACCCGGCCGTGCCCATCTCGAGCGCGCGCAGCATCAGACCGAAGCCGGGCAGAATCAGGCCGCCTAGGAAGCGGCCGGTCTCGTCGAGCGCGTCGACGGTCACCGCCGTGCCGACCATGACGACGAGCGCCGGCCGCGCCGCGCCGCGCTCGAGCACGTGGTGGCGCGCGCCGATGAGCGCGACCCAGCGATCGACGCCGAGCCGCGCCGGATGGTCGTAGCCATTGGTGACGCCGCACGCCGAGGCGGTGCTCACGACCCAACGCGGCTCGACATCCCAGAGCTCGAGCTGCTCTTCGGCGCGGCGTCGGATGCCTTCTCCGGCGACGATGCTGCCGAGCATGCTCGAAGGCACCGGCAGGTCGCGCCACGGACCTTCGGCGAGCCCGTCGATCGCCTCGAGGAACACGGCGCCATGCGCGAGCGGCACCGCGCCCGGCTTCGGCGCGGAGTAGAGCGCCCACTTCAGGCGCGTGTTGCCGACGTCGACGGCAAGAAAGCTCATGGGTGCGAGGTCCGGCGCCGGCTCACGTCATCCGGCCCGACGCGGGCTGGACGTCGCAGCCGCTGATGCGCCACGACTTGTCGGGCTGCCGCTCGAGGCTGTAGGTGGCGAGCCACTGGCCGCCGTCGGCGTCGGTCAGGCGCACGCCCAGGACGAGCTGGCGCTGCACCCAGAGCGGCTGCAGGAAGGTGACGCTCGCCGGCCGGTACACGACCGGGTAGCCGGCGCGCACCATCGCAACGAACTTCTCGGGCGTACCGAACATCTCGCGGATCGCAGGAGCGGCAAACGAGAACGCCTTCTTCGCATCGTCGGCGGCAAAGGCGTCGAGCTGCGCTGCGACGACGGCGCGCACGGCCTTCGTGTCGACGGTCGAGACAGGCTCGGCCCGAGCGGACGAGAACCCGGTCGCGAGCAGCAGCGCGGCGACGAACGCGAACCAGAGAGGGGCGATCGCACGGGGCATGTCGTCTCCTGCAGCGGCTGGGGTCGACATGATGCAGCTTTTGTGGCGATTCGTGGCGGCGACGGAAAAGGACTGTAAAGCCGGCGCCGACACGTCATCGACAGGCACCGCGCGCCGGTTAAGCACAGGTGGCGCAGTGCACGCGCCGTTCGTCACGGAGTTCCTCATGTCCTATCGCAAACTCGCTGTAGCGGCGCTCTGCTGCGCCGCGTTGTCGGCGTGCGTCGTCGCGCCCGTCGGCCGTCCGTACGGCTACGGTCCCGGCGTCGTCGTCGACGTCGCGCCGCCTGCGGCCTACTACGAGCCGGTGCCGGTCGCTCCCTTTGGCGGCGCCGTGTGGATCGGCGGCTACTGGGGCTGGAACGGTGGTCGCCATGCCTGGGTTCCGGGCCGCTACGAGCACGCCCGGCCCGGCTATGGCTGGGACCCGCACCGCTGGGTCCAGCGCGACAACCGCTGGCATCTCGAGGGCGGCGGCTGGTCGCGGCGCTGACCTACACTGCGATCGACCTGAACCTCCTTCCGGCGCCGTGCCGGAGACAGTCGATCGCGGGCACATCGTGGCGAAGAAGCAAGGCGCGCACCTCTCCGAGTTCCAGTACGCCGGCGCGCCTGCCGCGACGCCGGCGCTCGCGCCGAAGGGAAGCAAGCGCTTCGACCTCGCCCGGTTCGATCCGGCCGCCAAGCCGTTCTCGAGCGGGTCCAAGTCCGCCGACCTCGAGACGATCGACGCCCTGACCAGCGACATCGACCGCCTCCAGGACCTGCTCTACGCCGACCGCCGCTTCAAGCTGCTCGTCGTCCTGCAGGGCACCGACACCAGCGGCAAGGACGGGACGATCCGTGGCGTGTTCTGGAAGACGAGCGCGCTGGGCGTGAGGACGGCCGCGTGGAAGGCGCCGTCCGAGGAGGAGCGCGCCCACGACTACCTCTGGCGCATCCACCAGAAGGTGCCGGCGGCCGGCGAGATCGTGATCTTCAACCGCAGCCATTACGAAGACGTGCTCGTGCCGCCGGTGAAGGGCTGGATCACGCGCGACGAGACCAAGCGGCGCTATGCGCAGATCAACGACTTCGAGCGGCTGCTGACCGAGACCGGCACCACCGTCCTCAAGTTCCTGCTCCACATCTCGAAGGACGAGCAGCGGCTGCGCCTGCAGGAGCGCCTCGACGACCCGACCAAGCACTGGAAGTTCGCCGTCGGCGACCTCGAGGAACGGACGCGCTGGGACGACTATCAGGCCGCGTACAGCGCCGCCGTCGCCGCGACCGGAACCGACTTGGCGCCCTGGACGATCGTGCCCGCCGACTCGAAGACGCACCGCAACCTGATGATCGCGACGGTCGTGAAACAGACGTTGCAATCGTTGAAGCTCGCCTATCCGCCGGGCGATCCCGCCCTCTCCGGCCTCAAGGTCACCTGAGCCATGACCGAGCTGTCCGCCGACTACAAGGCGCTCGCCGCCTACCGCCCAGCCCACAAGGTGCGCTTCGTCACCGCCGCGGCCCTGTTCGATGGCCACGACGCGGCGATCAACATCATGCGGCGCATCCTGCAGGGCATGGGCGCGGAGGTGATCCACCTCGGCCACAACCGCTCGGTCGACGAGGTCGTCACCGCCGCGCTGCAGGAAGACGTTCAAGGCATCGCGATCAGCTCGTACCAGGGCGGCCACGTCGAGTACTTCAGGTACATGGTCGACCTGCTGAAGGCACGCGGCGGCGCCGGCATCAAGGTCTTCGGCGGCGGCGGCGGCGTGATCGTCGCGAGCGAGATCGCCGAGCTCCACGCCTACGGCGTCGAGCGCATCTACACGCCCGAGGACGGCCAGCGCATGGGCCTCGCGGGAATGATCGGCGAGATGATGATGCGCTGCGACGTCGACCTGGCGCCCGATGCGCCGACGACGCTCGCGCCGATCCGCGGCCGCGACGAGAGCGCGCGACGCGCGCTCGCGAGGCTCATCACCTCGCTCGAGAGCGGCGCAGCGTCGCCGGCACTGCGCGCGGCGATCACGAAGGCGGCGCGCGACGTGAAGACTCCCGTCGTCGGCATCACCGGCACCGGCGGCGCGGGCAAGTCGAGCCTCACCGACGAGCTCGTCCGGCGCCTGCGGCTCGACCAGGGCGATGCGCTCGACATCGCCGTGATCTCGATCGATCCGTCGCGGCGGAAGAGCGGCGGCGCCTTGCTCGGCGACCGGATCCGGATGAACGCGATCGCGCCGTGGAGCACGGGGCCGCGCGTCTACATGCGCTCGCTCGCGACGCGCGACTTCGGCTCCGAGATCAGCGCCGCGTTGCCCGACGTGCTCGCGGCGGTGAAGGTCGCCGGCTTCGATCTGGTGATCGTCGAGACCTCGGGCATCGGCCAGGGCGACGCCGCGATCGTGCCGCTCGTCGACGTGCCGGTGTACGTCATGACGCCCGAGTTCGGCGCCGCGAGCCAGCTCGAGAAGATCGACATGCTCGACTTCGCCGAGTTCGTCGCGATCAACAAGTTCGACCGCAAGGGCGCGGCCGACGCGCTGCGCGACGTCGCCAAGCAGGTGCAGCGCAACCGAGAGGCCTTCGGCGAGCGCCCCGATGCGATGCCGGTGTTCGGCACGATGGCCAGCCGCTTCAACGACGACGGCGTCACGTCGCTCTACCAGGCGATGCTGCCGCGCCTCGCCGCGCTCGGCATGAAGGTCGGGGCCGGGACGCTGCCGCGCGTCGCGTCGCGCCACAGCACGCACCAGACGCCGATCGTCGCGCCGGCGCGGGTGCGCTATCTCGCCGACATCGCCGACGCGGTCCGTGCCTACAAGCGGCGCGCGATCGAGCAGTCGCGCCTGGCGCGCGAGGTGCAGCAGCTGCGCGAGAGCGCGCGCATGCTGTTCGAAGCCAATCCGGACAAGGTCAACGCCTACGGGGCCGTCAACGCCCTTGCCGACGAGCGGGCAGCGCGACTCGATCCGCGCGCGCGAAAGCTGCTCGACGGCTGGCCGGCCCTGCAGGAGGCGTACGCCGGCGACGAGTTCGTCGTCACCGTGCGCGGCAAGGAGATCCGTACGGCGCTCGTCTCCACGTCGCTCTCGGGCAGCAAGATCAGAAAGGTCGCGCTGCCGCGCTACGAGGATCACGGCGAGATCCTCAAGTGGCTGCTGCTCGACAACGTGCCGGGCTCCTTCCCCTACGCCGCCGGCACGTTCGCGTTCAAGCGCGAGAACGAGGACCCGACGCGCATGTTCGCGGGCGAAGGCGACGCCTTCAAGACGAACACGCGCTTCAAGCTGCTTTCGGCCGGCATGCCCGCCAAGCGCCTTTCCACCGCGTTCGACTCGGTCACGCTGTACGGCAACGATCCGGCGATCCGGCCCGACATCTACGGCAAGGTCGGCAACTCGGGCGTCTCGATCGCGACGCTCGACGACATGAAGGTGCTCTATTCCGGCTTCGACCTGACGAGCCCGAGCACCTCGGTGAGCATGACGATCAACGGCCCGGCGCCGACGATCCTGGCGATGTTCGTCAACACCGCGATCGACCAGAAGCTCGACGCCTTCATGGCCGAGCACGCGCGCGAGCCGAGTGCCGACGAGGCAGCCGGCATCGCCGCGTGGGTGAAGCAGAACGTGCGCGGCACCGTGCAGGCCGACATCCTGAAGGAAGACCAGGGCCAGAACACCTGCATCTTCTCGACCGAGTTCTCGCTCAAGGTGATGGGCGACATCGCCGAGTACTTCGTCCGGCACAAGGTGCGGAACTTCTACTCGGTGAGCATCTCGGGCTATCACATCGCCGAGGCCGGCGCGAACCCGATCAGCCAGCTCGCGTTCACGCTCTCGAACGGCTTCACCTTCGTCGAGGCGTACCTCGCGCGCGGCATGAAGGTCGACGACTTCGCGCCCAACCTGTCGTTCTTCTTCTCGAACGGCATGGACCCGGAGTACACCGTGATGGGACGCGTCGCGCGGCGCATCTGGGCAGTCGCGATGCGCGACCGCTACGGCGCCAACGAGCGCAGCCAGAAGCTCAAGTACCACGTGCAGACCAGCGGGCGCTCGTTGCACGCGCAGGAAGTGCAGTTCAACGACATCCGCACGACGCTGCAGGCGCTGATCGCGATCTACGACAACTGCAACTCGCTGCACACCAATGCCTTCGACGAGGCGATCACGACGCCGACCGAGGACAGCGTGCGCCGGGCGATGGCGATCCAGCTGATCATCAACCGCGAGTGGGGCCTGGCGAAGAACGAGAACCCGAACCAGGGCTCGTTCATCGTCGACGA
>JBBRZP010000200.1:0-5911 GCA_038236565.1 Burkholderiales bacterium
CCACGCTGTAGCCCATGGCCATGGCCTTCGGCGCGGTGCCGCCAGGGCCGGCAGCCATTTGCAGCATGTCCCGAATGGCTCGCGCGGTCTTGACCGAGAGCACGCGCTGGCCGCTGACCTTGCCGTCGACCACGTTCGCCGGCTGGCCCAGCGTGACCGGGATCAGCTCGCCGTCGTGCGCGAACACCGTGTAGGCGTGGGCGATCTGGAACAGCGACGCCGACAGGCCGTAGCCGTAGCTCATCGTCGCCTGCTCGATCGGCCGCCAGCTCTTGTACGGCCGCAGACGCCCGCCGACGACGCCCGGAAAGCCGATCTGCGGCTTCTGGCCGAAGCCGACCGAGCTGTAGAGCTCCCACATCTCCTTGGGCGAGAACATCAGCGCCATGCGCGTCGCGCCGACGTTGCTCGACTTCTGGATCACCTCGGTCACCGTGAGGTCGCCGTGCGGATGCGAATCGGTGATGGTCGAGCCCGTCAGCGTCATCTTGCCGGGCGCGGTGTGGATGAGGGTGCTCGGTGTGACGCGGCCCGTCTCCATCGCCCAGGCGGCGATGAACGGCTTCATCGTCGAGCCCGGCTCGAAGGTGTCGGTGAGCGCGCGATTCCTCAGCTGCGCACCCGTGAGGTTGCGGCGATCGGCGGGCGAATAGCTCGGGAAGTTGGCGAGCGCCAGCACGTCGCCGGTCTGCGCGTCGAGGACGACGACGCTGCCCGCCTTGGCCCTGTTCGCCGCGACCGCGTCGCGGATCCGCTGGTAGGCGAAGAACTGCACCTTCGAGTCGATCGCCAGGCCGATGTCCTGGCCTTCGAGGGCGGCGACGCTGTCGCCGACGTCCTCGATGACGCGGCCGAGCCGGTCCTTGATGACGCGGCGCGTGCCGTCGCGGCCGGCGAGCTCCTTCTGGAACGCGAGCTCGATGCCTTCCTGGCCGTGGTCCTCGACATTGGTGAAGCCGACGACGTGCGCCGCGGCCTCGCCCTCGGGATACTTGCGCTTGTACTCGCGCACTTCGTGGATGCCCTTGATGCCGAGGGCGCGGATGTTCTTCGCGACGTCGTCGTCGACCTGCCGGCGCAGCCAGACGAAGTTCGGGTTGTCGGCGAGGCGGCTCTCGAGCACGGCGCTCGTCATGTCGAGCATCGTTGCCAGTCGGGCGCGGCTCTTGGCGTCGCCGTCGAGGTCCTTCGGGATGGCCCAGATCGACGGCGCCGGCACGCTCGCGGCGAGGATCAGGCCGTTGCGGTCGAAGATCCGGCCGCGGCTCGCCGGCAGCTCGATCGTGTGGCCGTAGCGGATCTCGCCCTGCTTCAGGAAGAAGGGCGCGTCGAGGATCTGCACGTAGACGGCGCGACCGAGCAGCAGCGCGAAGCCGAGGCCGACGAGCGCGACCAGGAGCTTCGAGCGCCAGGGCGGCGTCGGTGCCGCGAGCAGCGGGCTCGTGGCGTAGCTGAAGCTCTTGACGCTCGCCGCGGCGCGGGCCTTGGCGCCGCTCTTCTTCGCGCCCGGCGTCATCATGGCGTCGGCCCCGTGCCCGCCGCGACCGGCGCCGACGCGGCGCGCGGGATCTCGACGTACTGCGTCGTCGCCGGCGTCGCGACGCGCATGCCGAGGCGGTCGCGCGCGGTCCGCTCGACGCGCAGCGGCGTCGCCTGCGAGCGCAAGTCGGTCTTCAGGCGCTCGCTGTCGTTGTCGAGCGCGCGCTCCTCGCTCTGCGCCTTGTCGAGCTCGGCGAAGAGGCGGCGCGACTCGTACGACACCTTGACGAGGTAGAGGGCGCTGGCGAGCAAGGCGATGAGCAGCATCACGTTGATCCGGGTCACGCCGGCGCTCCGTCGGCCCGGCCGGCGCCGACGGCCCCTTCGGAGAACGCGACATCGGTGCGCTCGGCGACGCGCATCACCGCCGAGCGCGCGCGCGGATTCGTCGCGGCCTCGGTCGGGCCGGGCTTGACACGCGCCAGCGCGCGCAGGCGATGCGGCCTTTCAGCCGCGAACGGCGCGCGCCGATCGAACTCGCTCTTGCTTTCCTTCGCGATGAAGGTCTTGACGATCCGGTCCTCGAGCGAATGGAAGCTGATCACGACCAGCCGCCCGCCCGGCGCGAGCAGCTCGACGGCCGCGCTCAGGGCCTGCTCGAGCTCCTCAAGCTCGGCGTTGACGAAAATCCGTAGAGCTTGAAACGTGCGCGTTGCAGGGTTCTGGCCCGCCTCTCGGGTCTTGACCGCACCAGCCACGACAGCGGCAAGCTCGCCTGTGGTTCGAACAGGGCTCCCGCTCTCGCGCCGAGCAACAAGCGCCTTTGCAACCTGTAGAGCAAACCGTTCTTCCCCATAGTCGCGTATCACCTCCGCAATGTGGCGCTCGTCGGCCCTCGCCAGGAATTCCGCGGCGCTCTCGCCGCGGGTCGTGTCCATCCGCATGTCGAGCGGTCCGTCGAAGCGGAACGAAAAGCCGCGCGTCGGGTCGTCGATCTGCGGCGACGAGACGCCGAGGTCGAGCAGCACGCCACTGACCTGGGCGACGCCGAGCGCGGCAAGCGTCGCGGCCATCGCCGAGAACGCGGTGTGGACGATGGAGAAGCGCGGATCGGCGACCAGCGCCGCGTCGTCATCGGCGCTGGCGACGGCGCTCGCGTCGCGGTCGAGCGCGATCAGCCGGCCGGTCGACGAGAGCTTCTCGAGCACCGCGCGGGCGTGGCCGCCGCGGCCGAAGGTGCCGTCGACGTAGATGCCGTCGGCGCTCGTCACCAGGCCGTGGACGGCCTCGGGCAGGAGCACGCTCAGGTGCTGAAGCACGGGCGATTCGGCCATTCAGAAGCTGAAGCTCTTCAGCGAGTCGGGCATCTCGGACTGCATCACTTCGGCTTCGTGCGCCGCGTGTCGCTGCGCGTCCCAAAGCTCGAAGTGACTGCCCATGCCGATCAGCATCACGTCGCGGACGAGGCCCGCGAAAGCGCGTAACTCAGGCGCGATCAGGACCCGCGACGAGGCGTCGATCTCGACGTCCATCGCGTTGCCGAGGAAGAGGCGCTTCCAGCCGCTCGAGTCCATCGGCAGCGCCGCGACGCGATCGCGGAAATTCTCCCAAGCGGGCCGCGGAAAGATCAGCAGCGAGTTCCCGGGATTTTTCGTGATGGTGAGTTGCTGCACGCCCATCGCGGCCAGCAACTCGCGGTGGCGGGACGGAATCGCGATCCGGCCTTTGCCATCCAGCGTCAGCGCTGCGGGGCCTTGAAACACGACGTTCGCCACAAAACCCCACCAAAGTGCACTTTGCGCCACTGTAGCGGAGGCACCTCGCGGGGTCAATTCGCGAACGAAACAAAAATCAATGGAATCAAGGACTTAGTTGGTACTGTTGATCCTCACAGTAGTCCGAAAAAACGCTTTCAAAAATAAGGACTTGCGGCGGACAGTGAAAGACAGCGGTGAGGAGTGCGCCTCTTTGGCAGGCAACTAGCGTAGAGAGCCGGGAGCCTCGACAGCGGCACTAGATCACGAACCCGCCCGCCTCCGCCCGAGGCGCGCCGCGACCGAACTCTGCCGCCAGGGCGCGGGCGCCGCGGCCGAGGATGCCGGTGTCGAGGCCGACGGCCACGAACAACGCGCCTGCCGCGAGATAGGCGCGTGCCAGCGCGGGGTCGGTCGCGAGGATGCCGGGCGCCCTGCCCGCGGCAAGCACCGCGGCGATGCCGTCGTCGATCGCCTTCCTCACATCGGCATGCTGCGGGCGGCCGAGGTGGCCCATCGATGCCGACAGGTCGGCCGGCCCGAAGAACACGCCGTCGACGCCGTCGACGGCGGCGATCCCCTTCAGGTTGGCCATGCCGGCGGCCGACTCGACCTGGACGAGGACACAGATCTCCTCGTCGGCGTGATGCACGTAGTCGTCGACGCCGCTCCAGCGCGACGCACGTGCGAGTGCGCTGCCGAGGCCGCGCACGCCGCGCGGCGCATAGCGCGTGGCGGCGACGATCTGCGCGGCCTGCGCGGCCGTCTCGACCATCGGCACCAGCAAGGTCAGGGCGCCGATGTCGAGGCATTGCTTGATGAGCGCCGTGTCGCCTTCGACCGGTCGGACGACGGCGCTCACCGGATACGGCGCGACCGCCTGCAGCTGCGCGAGCGCGCTGCGCACGTCGTTGGGCGCGTGCTCGCCGTCGATCAGCAGCCAGTCGAAGCCCGTCGTCGCGAGCAGCTCGGCGACGTAGGGATCGGCCAGGCCGACCCAGAGGCCGATCTGCGCCTCCTTGCGCGCGAGCGCGGCCTTGAAGGCGTTGACGGGCAGCTTCATCGTCGGCTCCTCGACAGGTCAGGCGAAGCGGAACGCGATCGCGCCGAGCCGACCGTAGTCGACATGGAAGGTGTCGCCGCGGACCGCGCCGGTCGGCCGCGTGAACGAGCCGCCGAGGACGACGTCGCCGGCGTTCAGCTGCTCGTCGTACGCGGCAATCTTGTTGGCGAGCCAGACGATGCCGTTGGCCGGATGGTTGAGCACCGCGGCGGCCAGGCCCGTCTCCTCGATCACGCCGTTCTTGTAGAGCATCGCGCCGGCCCAGCGCAGGTCGACGTCGTGCGGCCGCACCGGCCGGCCGCCGGTGACGATGCCGGCGTTGGCGGCGAAGTCGGCGATGGTGTCGAAGACCTTGCGCGGCGCCTTCGTCTCGCGGTCGAACTGCTCGATGCGCGCATCGATGATCTCGACCGCCGGCGTCACCAGCTCGGTCGCCGCGAGCACGTCGGCGATCGTCACGCCCGGGCCTTTCAGCGGCTTGCCGAGGATGAAGGCGAGCTCGACCTCGACCCGCGGCGCGATGAAGCGGTCGATCGGGATGTCGCCGCCGGCGGCGAAGAACATGTCGTCGAGCAGCGGCGCGAAGTCGGGCTCACCGATCTGCGACGAGAGCTGCATCGCGCGTGACGTGAGGCCGATCTTGCGGCCCTTGACGACGCGGCCCTCGGCCAGCTTGAGCGCAACCCAGGCGTGCTGGATGGCGTAGCCGTCGTCGATCGTCATCTGCGGATGCCGCAGCGAGAAGTGGCGCACCTGCACGCGGCGGCGCTCGGCGTCGTGCAGCTCGGCGGCGAGCGCGGCGATAGTCTGCGGATCGAGCATCGCGCTACTTCCCGGCGAAGAGCGGATGCAGGGTGCTGTGCTTGGCGTCGAACACCGGCGCGCCCTCGTCGATCTGCAGCGTGATGCCAATCAGCCGACCGGCCGCGAACAGCGACGCAAAGTGGCTGCGCACGACGGCCATCATCGCCTCTCCGGCAGCGGTCACGAGCGCGCGCTCGCGGCCGGGTGCGATCCGAACCTGCAGGTAGACGAAGGCCCGGTCGCTCTGGCCGTCGGCCACCGCGAAGTGCGGCGCGGGATACGCGAGGACGCGCGTGCCGCCGATCGGAAAGACGCGCTCGCCCTTGCCGTCGCGCTGCGCGACGAGCACTTCGGCGAGCGAGAAGCAGAGCGCGTCCATGCCGGCTTCGGCTCCGAGGTTGGCGCTGTACTGGATGTTGACGTGCGGCATCGCGTCTGTCCCTTTCCTAGACGATCGCCATCGTGGCCACCGTGCAGCCGACCGAGAAGATCGGGATCGGCGCGTAGAAGCGCACAGTGCCCGGTCCTCGCGCCGCGGCCGCGACGGCGATGAAGGTGCGGATCTCGAAACCGCCCTGGCCCGCGTCGCGGTACGTGCCCGCGTCGCTGTAGTCGAGCAGCGCGGCGCGGTCGTTGCGTGTCCAGCGGTCGAGGAAGTCGCGGTCCCACGGCTCGTTGATCTTGCCCGAGTCGGGTGTCGCCGGCCAGTGCGAGATACCGCCGGTGCCGACGAGGGCGATGCGCTCCGGCGCGGCGTCGCACGCGCTGCGCAGCGCCGCGCCGAACGCCCAGGCGCGATGCAGCGGCGTCA
>JBBRZP010000201.1:0-5806 GCA_038236565.1 Burkholderiales bacterium
CGCCGTTCGGCCACTCCGACTACCAGACGATCATCGGCAAGATCAAGAAGTTCGCGGCCGAAGGCAAGAAGACGGCGGTCGTGTCGACCATCAACGGCGACTCGAACGTGCCGTTCTACAAGGAGCTCGGCAACCAGGGCCTGAAGGCGACCGACGTTCCGGTCGTCGCGTTCTCAGTCGGTGAAGAAGAGCTGCGCGGCGTCGACACCAAGCCGCTCGTCGGCCACCTGGCGGCGTGGAACTACTTCGAGTCGATCAAGAATCCGACCAACACGGCGTTCATCAAGGCCTGGAGCGACTACGCCAAGGCCAAGGGCATCGCCGGCCACAAGGACAAGCCGCTCACCAACGACCCGATGGAAGCGACGTACATCGGCATCCACATGTGGGCGCAAGCGGTCGAGAAGGCCAAGTCGACGGATCCGGACAAGGTGATCGCGGCGATGGCCGGCCAGACCTTCAAGGCGCCGGGCGGCTTCATGTCGACGATGGACATGAAGAACCATCACCTGCACAAGCCGGTGTTCATCGGCGAGATCAAGAGCGACGGCCAGTTCAACGTCGTGTGGAAGACGCCCGGCCCGGTCAAGGCCCAGCCGTGGAGCCCGTACATCCCCGAGAACAAGGGCAAGAAGGACGAGCCCGAGAAGAAGTGACGCTTCGGGGGCCGCTGGCCGGCCCCCGGCGTCATCCCGAGCGCAGCGAAGGATCTGTTCGCGAGACGAGATGCGATCCCTCATTGCTACGCTCAGGATGACGACGCAGCCGTCCGGACGCCGCCGGGCGCCCGCATCGATGCTGCGACGGGTCGTGCGCTGGGGCGCTCTCGCCCTGGCCTTCGCGATGCCCGGCGCGTCGTTCGCGCTCACCGCCGAGCAGGCGCTCGCGATCGCGGCCGGCGACAACGACCTGCGCATCGACGCCTTGAACGCCGCGCTCGCGCGCGGCGACGATCGCCTCGCCGCGTTCGTGCAGGCGATGCTCGACGACGAGGTGAAGGTCGCGGGTCCGCGCGTCTTCATCGTCCACGACGGCAAGACGACCGACGCCGCGACCGGCGCCGCCGCGACGCTGCCCGAAGGCGCCGAGGACGTCACCAACAACAACCGCACTCGCGGCGCGCTCGAGGCTGCGCTCGCCGGGCTGCGCGTGTTCTCCGCCGACGGCGGCGTGCGCCGGACCGCGATCGCCGAGCTCGCCAGGGCGTCGCTCGACGATAGCCAGCTTCCGCTCATCGAGAAGGCCTTCGCCGCCGAGACCGACCCGGCGCTGAAGGGCCAGCTCGAGCGCTTGCGCTCGACGATCCTGGTCACGTCGTCCGATCGCGGCAAGCGATTGACCGCTGCGGGCGAGCTGGCCGGCAGCAACCAGAGCGCGGTCGCGAGCCTGCTCCAGGAGCGACTCGGCTCGTCCGGCGAAGCCGATCCGGAAGTGCGCGCCGCGCTGCAGCAGGCGCTCACGACGGTGCGCGCGCGGCTGGCCTGGGGCGAGAAGCTGGCGGTCGTCTTCACCGGCATCAGCCTCGGCTCGGTGCTGTTGCTCGTCGCCCTCGGCCTGGCCATCACCTACGGCCTGATGGGCGTCATCAACATGGCGCACGGCGAGCTGATGATGATCGGCGCGTACACCACCTACGTCGTCCAGAACCTCTTTCGCCAGTACCTGCCCGGCGTGTTCGACGCCTACGTGATCGCCGCGATCCCGGCCGCGTTCCTGGTCTCGGCGCTGGTCGGCGCGGTGCTCGAGCGCGGCGTGATCCGCTTCCTCTACGGCCGGCCGCTCGAGACGCTGCTCGCGACCTGGGGCATCAGCCTCGTGCTGCAGCAGTCGGTGCGCTCGATCTTCGGAGCGCAGAACGTGCCGGTCGAGAACCCGAACTGGCTCTCGGGCGGCGTCGAGGTGATGAGCAGCCTCGTGCTGCCGTACAACCGCATCGCCATCATCGCCTTCGCGATGATCGTGCTCGGCGGCGTCGCCCTGCTGATCGCCAGGACGCGCTTCGGCCTCTTCATCCGCGGCGTGACGCAGAACCGCCGCATGGCCTCGTGCGTCGGCGTCGACACGGCGCGCATCGACATGCTCGCGTTCTCGTTCGGCGCCGGCATCGCCGGCCTCGGCGGCGTCGCGCTCTCGCAGATCGGCAACGTGGGCCCCGACCTCGGCCAGAGCTACATCGTCGATTCGTTCCTGGTGGTCGTCGTCGGCGGCGTCGGCCAGCTCGCGGGCACGGTCGTCGCGGCGGTCGGCCTCGGCGTGCTCAACAAGCTGTTCGAGGGCCTGGCCGGCGCGGTGCTCGCCAAGATCGCGGTCCTGGTGATCATCGTCGTCTTCATCCAGCGGAAGCCTTCGGGCCTGTTCGCGATGAAGGGCCGGAGCGCCGAAGCGTGAGCGCCGTCCTGACGCCACCCTCCGCCGCCATCGTCCCGCGGCGCGGCCTCCTGCTCGGCATCCGCGGCTGGGCCGGCGTGACGGTCGCGCTCGCCGTCGTCGCCGTGATCGTGCCGATCGCCAACCTGCTCGTGCCCGGCGACAGCATCTTCCATCTGAGCGACTACGCGGTGCAACTCGTCGCCAAGATCATGTGCCACGCGATGTGCGCGCTGGCGATGGACCTGATCTGGGGCTACACCGGCATCCTCTCGCTCGGCCACGGCGTCTTCTTCGCGCTCGGCGGCTACGCGATGGGCATGTACCTGATGCGCCAGATCGGCAGCGACGGCCAGTACCGCCTGCCGATGCCCGACTTCATGGTGTTCCTCAACTGGAAGGAATTCCCCTGGCACTGGGCGCTCTCGGACTCGTTCGTCGCCCAGATGCTGCTCGTCGTCCTCGCGCCCGGCCTGCTCGCCTTCGTGTTCGGCTTCTTCGCCTTCCGCTCGCGCATCAAGGGCGTCTACTTCTCGATCATCACGCAGGCCATGACCTTCGCGATGATGCTGCTCTTCTTCCGCAACGAAACGGGCTTCGGCGGCAACAACGGCTTCACCGACTTCAAGCGCATCCTCGGCATGCCGCTGGCGACGCCGTCGATGCGGATGACGCTGTTCATCATCACCGGCTGCACGCTGATCGCCTTCTTCCTGATGGCACGCGCGATCGTCGAGAGCAAGTTCGGCCGCGTGCTGCAGGCGATCCGCGATGCCGAGAGCCGGGTCATGTTCACCGGCTACGACCCGCTGCGCTACAAGCTCGCGATCTGGACGCTCTCGGCCGTGATGTGCGGCATCGCCGGCGCGCTCTACGTGCCGCAGGTCGGCATCATCAACCCGAGCGAGATGACGCCGGCGGCGTCGATCGAGATCGCGATCTGGACGGCGGTCGGCGGCCGGGCGACGCTGATCGGCCCGATCGTCGGCGCGTTCTTCGTCAACGGCGCGAAGAGCTGGTTCACGCAGGCGTTCCCCGAGTTCTGGCTCTACGCGCTCGGCGCGATGTTCATCGCCGTCACGCTGTTCCTGCCGCAAGGCATCGTCGGCCTCGTGCGCGGGCCCGATGGCGTGCTCGCGCGGCTGCGCAGGAGCGCGCGCAAGGAAGGAGGCAGCGCCTCGTGACGCCCGACCTGATGCAAGCCGGCGCACGCGCCCGGCGCGCCGCCGAGTTGCGCGCGAGCGCTGCCGCCATCGGCGAGTCGGGCGGACGCGAGGCAAGCTACTCGCGCGTCGCCACGGGCGATCTCGACATCACGCACGGCGCGATCCTCTACCTCGACGACATCACCGTCAGCTTCGACGGCTTCAAGGCGCTCAATGCGCTCTCGCTCTCGATCAGCGCCGGCGAGATGCGCTGCATCATCGGCCCGAACGGCGCCGGCAAGACGACGATGATGGACGTCATCACCGGCAAGACGCGGCCCGACGCTGGCCGCGCCTTCTTCGGCTCGACCATCGACCTGCTGCGCATGCGCGAGAACGAGATCGCTTCGATCGGCGTCGGCCGCAAGTTCCAGAAGCCGACGGTGTTCGAGCAGCTGTCGGTGTTCGAGAATCTCGAGCTCGCGCTCAAGGCCGACCGCGGCGTGCGCGCGTCGCTCTTCTTCCGTCTTTCCGGCGAGCAGCTTGACCGGATCGGCTCGACGCTCGTCCTGATCCACCTGAAGGACCATGCGCAGCGTCCTGCCGGCCTCCTCTCGCACGGCCAGAAGCAATGGCTCGAGATCGGCATGCTGCTGATCCAGAACCCGAAGCTGCTGCTGCTCGACGAGCCCGTCGCCGGCATGACCGACGAGGAAACCGATCGCACCGCCGAGCTTTTTCTCTCGCTCGAGTCCAGCCACTCGCTGGTCATCGTCGAGCACGACATGAAGTTCATCCATGCCCTCACGCACGGCAATCCGGCGAAGAAGGTCACCGTGCTGCACGAAGGCAGCGTGCTCGCCGAGGGCTCGCTCGCGGACGTGCAACAGAACGAGAAGGTCGTCGAGGTGTACCTTGGACGCTAGCGGGTCGATCGGCATGCCGCTGCCCGCCGGCGAGGTGCGTGCCGTCGCCTCCCGTCGCGCGACGCTCGACGCACGCGCGCCGTTGCTGCGCATCGCCGGACTCAACCAGTACTACGGCGGCTCGCACATCCTGCGCAACGTCGCGCTCGAGGCGGTCGCCGGCGAGGTCACGGTGATCCTCGGCCGCAACGGCGTCGGCAAGACGACGCTGCTGAAAAGCATGATGGGCGTCGTGCCGGTGCGATCGGGCAGCGTGCGCTTCGGCGAGACCGACATCACCCACGACACGCCGTACCAGCGCGTGCGCCGCGGCATCGGCTACGTGCCGCAGGGACGCGAGATCTTCAGCCGCCTCACGGTGCAGGAAAACCTGCAGATGGGCCTGGCCTACAAGAGCGGCCGCACCCAGCTTCCCAAGGAGCTGTTCGAGCTCTTCCCGGTGCTCAAGCAGATGCTCCATCGGCGCGGCGGCGATCTCTCCGGCGGCCAGCAGCAGCAGCTCGCGATCGCTCGTGCGCTCGCCGCCGGGCCGTCGCTGCTGATCCTCGACGAGCCGACCGAAGGCATCCAGCCGTCGATCATCAAGGACATCGGCCGCGTCATCCGCATGCTCGCCGACACGGGCCTGCCGACCTCCGGCCCGCCGCAGCGCATGGCGATCTTGCTGGTCGAGCAGTACTACGACTTCGCCGCCGAGCTCGCCGACCGCTACCTCGTGATGGAGCGCGGCGAGGTCGTGCAGCAGGGCCTCGGCGTCGACATGGAAGGCGAGGGCGTGCGCGCCAAGATGTCGATCTGACGCGGCGGCGGCTGCGCCGCGCACGGGCGACGACAATCGGGCGCTCCGTCAGCAGCAGCGAAGCTCCATGATCACCGTCCACCACCTGAACAACTCGCGCTCGCAGCGCGTCCTCTGGCTCCTCGAGGAGCTCGGTATTCCGTACGAGATCAAGAAGTACCAGCGCGACGCCAAGACCATGCTCGCGCCGCCCGAGCTGACGCGCGTGCACCCGCTCGGCAAGTCGCCGGTGATCACCGACAACAACGTCACCGTCGCCGAGTCGGGCGCGATCATCGAGTACCTGCTCGACACCTATGGCGCCGGCCGGCTCATGCCTGCCGCGGGCACCGAAGACAGTCGCCGCTTCACCTACTGGCTGCACTTCGCCGAGGGCTCGGCGATGCCGCCGCTGCTGCTGAAGCTGATCTTCGACCGGATCGGGTCGGGGCAGGGCATGCCGTTCTTCGTCAAGCCGATCGCCAAGGGCATCGCCGGGAAAGTGAAGGGCCTGATGGTCGAGCCCAACCTGAAGCGCCAGCTCGATTTCATGGAAGGCGAGCTGAACCGGAGCGAGTGGTTCGCCGGCA
>JBBRZP010000202.1:0-5714 GCA_038236565.1 Burkholderiales bacterium
AGCTCATCATCAGGAAGGGCTACCACCAGTCGACCGACAGCTACTCGGCCTTCATGGAGGCAGACGGCAAGACCTCGACCGGCCTGGCGGCCTACCTCAAGGCCCATGGCGTCGACACGGTCTACGTCTGCGGCCTGGCCACCGACTTCTGCGTCGCCTGGACCGCGCTCGACGCGCGCAAGGCCGGCTTCAAGGCCTCGGTGATCGAGGACGCTTCGCGCGGCATCGACCTCAACGGCTCGCTCGCCGCCGCCTGGGCCAAGATGGCCCAGGCCGGCGTCAAGCGCATCCAGTCGAGCGACATCGTCGTCGCCTGAGAATCGAAACGAACTCATCCGGGAATCACTTCATGTCGAACCGTCTTCTCCTCGTTGCGGCGTTCGCCGCGTTCACCTCCATGGCCGCCTTGCCGGCCCGCGCCCAGGACACGATCAAGATCGGCGAGATCAACAGCTACAAGGCGCAGCCCGCCTTTCTCGAGCCGTACAAGAAGGGCTGGGAACTCGCCGTCGAGGAGGTCAACGCCGCGGGCGGCGTGCTCGGCAAGAAGATCCAGGTCGTCTCGCGCGACGACAACGGCAATCCGGGCGACGCGGTGCGCGTGGCCGAGGAGCTGGTGTCGCGCGAAGGCGTGGCGCTGATCGCGGGCACGTTCCTGTCGAACACCGGCCTCGCCGTGACCGACTTCGCCAAGCAGAAGAAGGTCTTCTTCCTCGCCGCCGAGCCGCTCACCGACAAGATCACCTGGCAGAACGGCAACCGCTACACCTTCCGCCTGCGTCCGAACACCTACATGCAGTCGGCGATGCTGGTGCCCGAGGCGGCCAAGCTGAAGAAGAAGAAATGGGTCGTCGTCTATCCGAACTACGAGTACGGCCAGTCGGCGGCGGCGACCTTCAAGGCGATGCTGAAGAAGCTCCAGCCCGACGTCGAGTTCCTGCCGGACCAGGCGACGCCCCTCGGTCGCATCGAGGCCGGTGCGGTCGTGCAGGCGCTCTCGGACGCGAAGCCCGACGCGATCTTCAACGTCCTCTTCGGCGCCGACCTCGCGAAGTTCGTGCGCGAGGGCAACACGCGCGAGCTGTTCAAGGGTCGCGAAGTCGTGAGCCTGCTCACCGGCGAGCCCGAGTACATCGAGCCGCTGAAGGAAGAGGCGCCCGTGGGCTGGATCGTCACCGGCTATCCGTACTACGGCATCCAGACCGACGAGCACAAGAAGTTCTTCCTCGCCTATTTCCGCAAGTACAACGAGTACCCGCGACTCGGCTCCGTGGTCGGCTACTCGACCATCATCTCGATCGCCGAAGGCATCAAGAAGGCGAAGTCGACCGACACCGAGAAGCTGATCGCTGCGTTCAGCGGCCTGCAGTTCATGTCGCCGCTCGGCAAGGTGACCTACCGCGCGATCGACCACCAGTCGACGATGGGCGCCTACCTCGGCAAGACCAAGCTCGAAGGCAGCAAGGGCGTGATGACGGACTACGTCTATCTCGACGGCGCGAAGTACCTGCCGAGCGACGACGAGGTGAAGAAGCTCCGACCGATCGACTGATGACCGGGTCGGCCGTCGTCCTCCAGATCCTCACGGGTCTGGCGTCGGCGTCGGCGCTCTTTCTCGTCGCGAGCGGCCTGTCGCTCATCTTCGGCGTGACGCGGATCGTCAACTTCGCGCACGGTTCGTTCTACATGCTCGGGCTCTATGCGGCGGTGGCGCTGACCTCCGCGTTCGCCGCCGGCCCGGTCGGCTGGTGGTGCGGGGTGCTGCTCGCCGCGCTGGCGGTCGCGGTCGTCGGCGCGCTGATCGAGATGGTCGTCCTGCGCCGCCTCTACGGTGCGCCCGAGCTCTACCAGCTGCTCGCGACCTTCGCGCTCGTCCTCGTGATCCGCGACGCCGCGCTCTGGGCCTGGGGCCCGGAAGACCTGCTCGGGCCGAAGGCGCCGGGCATGACCGGCGCGATCGCCATCCTCGACAAGCCCTTCCCGAGCTACGACGTGTTCTCGATCTTCATCGGACCGGTCGTCCTCGGCGCGCTCTGGCTGCTGCTCACGAAGACGCGCTGGGGCCTGCTCGTGCGCGCCGCGACCCAGGACCGCGAGATGGTCGGCGCGCTCGGCGTCAACCAGCGCTGGCTCTTCACCTCGGTGTTCGCGCTCGGCACGTTCCTGGCCGCGCTCGGCGGCGCGCTGCAGATGCCGCACGAGCCTGCGAACCTGAACCTCGACCTGGCTCTCATCGGCGAAGTGTTCGTGGTGGTCGTCGTCGGCGGCATGGGCTCGATCGGCGGTGCGTTCGTCGCCGCGATCCTGATCGCCATGGTCAAGGCGTTCTGCATCGCCGCCGGCACGATCGACGTCTTCGGCGCGCCGTTCCCGCTCAGCAAGCTGACGCTGGTCGCCGAGTTCGCGGTGATGGCGGTCGTGCTCGTCTTCCGGCCGTCGGGCCTGTTCGGCAAGCCGCAGGCGACCGTGCGATCGGCGGCGGCGATCGAGATGCCGCTCCGGCCGCTGCCGGTCGCGTGGCGCCGGGCCGGCTGGGTCGCGCTCGCGGGACTGGCCCTCGCGGCGCTGTTCGCGTCCCATGCGCCCTACGCGATCGTGCTCGCGATCGACATCTTCACCGCCGTCCTGTTCGCGGCGAGCCTGCATTTCCTGATGGGACCGTCGGGCATGCATTCCTTCGGGCACGCCGCCTACTTCGGCCTCGGCGCGTACGGCGCGGCGCTCAGCTTCAAAGGCCTCGGCCTGCCGATGGAGGCGTCGCTCGTGCTCGCGCCGATCCTCGCCGCGCTCGGCGCGTTCGCGTTCGGCTGGTTCTGCGTGCGCCTCTCGGGCGTGTACCTGGCGATGCTCACGCTCGCCTTCGCGCAGATCGTCTGGTCGGTCGTCTTCCAGTGGGACGCGCTCACCGGCGGCAGCAACGGCCTGGTCGGCATCTGGCCGTCGGCGTGGCTCGCGCCCAAGCCTGCGTACTACCTGCTCACGCTCGCCTGCACGGTCGTCGGCTGCGGCCTGCTCGTGCGGATGCTGCATGCGCCGATCGGCCTGGCGCTGCGCGGCAGCCGCGACTCGCCGCTGCGCGCCGCGGCGATCGGCATCGCCGTGCCGCGCCTGCAGTGGATCGCCTTCGTCGTCGCCGGCACCGTCGCCGGTCTCGCCGGCTCGCTGTTCGCGTTCGCCAAGGGCACGATCTCGCCCGAGACGCTGGCCGTCGGCAAGTCGGTCGACGGCCTGGTGATGGTGCTGCTCGGCGGCATCCAGACGGTCTCCGGCCCGTGGGTCGGCGCGGCGCTCTTCACCTGGCTGCAGGACACCGTCGCGCGCCAGACCGACTACTGGCGCGCGCTTCTCGGCCTGGCGATGCTCGCGCTCGTGCTCGTCTTCCCGCTCGGCGTCGCCGGCGGGCTGAAGCGCGTCTTCATCCGCGAGACCGCGTGACTCCATGACCGCGCTGCTGTCGGTGCGCGACCTGAGCAAGTCCTTCGGCGGCGTGCGCGCCGTGGACGGCGTGAGCTTCGCGCTGGCCGCCGGCGAGATGCTGGCGCTGATCGGCCCCAACGGCGCCGGCAAGACGACCTGCTTCAACATGGTCGGCGGCCAGCTCGCGCCCGACGCCGGCTCGGTGCGGCTCGGCGGCGTCGAGCTGGTCGGGCTGAAGCCCGAGGTGGTGTGGCGCCAGGGCGTCGGTCGCACCTTCCAGATCGCCGAGACCTTCGCGTCGCTCACGGTGCGCGAGAACGTGCAGCTCGCGCTGCTCTCGCACGCGCGTCGCGTGCTCGGCTTCTGGCGGCCGGCGCGCACGCAGTTCGTCGCCGAGGCCGACGCGCTGCTCGCCAGCGTCGGCATGGAGGCGCAGGCCGATCGCGCGACCAGCGTGCTGGCCTATGGCGACGTCAAGCGCGTCGAGCTTGCGATCGCGCTCGCGCACCGGCCGCGCCTGCTGCTGATGGACGAGCCGACCGCCGGCATGGCGCCGCGCGAGCGCAACGAATTGATGGCGCTGGCACGTCGCCTCGCGCACGAGCAGTCGATCGGCGTGCTCTTCACCGAGCACAGCATGGACGTCGTCTTCGCGCACGCCGACCGGATCATCGTCCTCGCGCGCGGCGAGCTCATCGCCGAAGGCACGCCGGCGCAGGTCCGCGACGACGCCAGGGTGCGCGAGGTCTACTTCGGCGGCGGCACGACCTTCGAGCGCGTCGCCGCGGAGATCGGCCGTGCTTGAAGTGAGCGGCCTCGACGCCTGGTACGGCCGGGCGCAGATCCTCTACGGCATCTCGCTCGCCGTCGGCGCGGGAGAGTGCGTCGCGCTGGTCGGCAGGAACGGCGCCGGCAAGTCGACGACGATGAAGGCGATCATGGGATTGATGGCGCGCCGCGCCGGCCGCGTCGTCTTCCGCGGCCGCGACATCTCGACGCTCTCGCCCTACCGCGTCGCCCGCCTCGGCCTCGGCTGGGTACCCGAGGACCGGCGCGTCTTCACGGACCTCACGGTGCGCGAGAACCTGGCCGTCGCGCGCCAGCCGCCGCGCGACGGCGCGCCGACCTGGAACGAGGCGCAGCTCTACGCGCTGTTCCCGAATCTCGGCGCGATGCCCGACCGGCCCGGCGGCCGCATGAGCGGCGGCGAGCAGCAGATGCTCACGGTCGCGCGCACGCTGATGGGCAACCCGTATCTCGTCCTGCTCGACGAGCCGTCGGAAGGCGTCGCGCCGCTGATCGTCGAGGAGATGGCGCGGATGATCGTCGCCCTCAAGTCGGCGGGCGTCTCGATCCTGCTGTCGGAGCAGAACCTGCATTTCGCGCGGCTGGTTTCGGACCGCGCCGTCGTGCTCGAAAAGGGCGAGGTCAAGTTCGACGGCACGATGGAGACGCTGATGACCGACGACGCGCTGCTGCGCACGCACCTGAGCGTCTGACGATGAGGACCAGGTCATGAGCCGCATTGCCGGCATCGACGTCGGCGGCACGTTCACCGACCTGGTGGTCGTCGACGACGCGACGGGCGAGGTGAAGATCGCCAAGGTGCCGACGACGATGCACAACCAGGCCTTCGGCGTCCTCGCCGCGCTCGATGCCGCCGGTGTCGACCCGGCGACGCTCGACGCGATCGTCCACGGCACGACGACGACGACCAACGCCATGCTCGAACGCAAGATCGCCCGGGTCGGCCTGATCACGACGAAGGGCTTTCGCGACGTCCTCGAGCTCGGCCGGCGCACGCGGCCGACGCCGTACGGCCTCAAGGGACGGTTCGTGCCCCTGGTCGAGCGCGACCTGCGGCTCGAGGTCGACGAGCGCATGGATGCACAGGGTCGTGTCCTCGTGCCGCTCGACGAGGACCAGGTCGCGGCGGCGACGCAGCGGCTGATCGCGCTCGGCGCGGAGAGCGTCGTCGTCCATTTCCTGCACAGCTATCTCAATCCGGCGCACGAGGTGCGCGCCGCCGAGATCGTCCGCTCGCTCTGGCCGAACCGCTACGTCACCGCGGGCCACACCATCGTCGCCGAGTACCGCGAGTACGAGCGCGGCACGACGGCCGCGGTGAACGCCGCGATCCAGCCGGTGCTGCACCGCTACATCGAGCGGCTGCAGAGCGAGCTCGCCGGCCGCGGCTTCGCGCGCGAGCTGCTCGTGATGCAGGGCAACGGCGGCACGGTCTCGTCGACCATCGTCGCCGAGCACGCGGTCGCGACGGTGATGTCCGGACCGGCCTC
>JBBRZP010000203.1:0-5582 GCA_038236565.1 Burkholderiales bacterium
AACGTCTTTTGCTGCCATGTTTGTTCTCCTGAGCCTTACTTCTCGACCACGGCGAAGAGATCTTCCTCGCGCATCACCAGCAACTCGTCGCCGTCGACCTTGACGGTCTGGCCGCTGTACTTGCCGAACAGGACGCGGTCGCCCTTCTTGACGTTCATGGCGACGATGTCGCCACGCTCGTTGCGCTTGCCGGGGCCGACCGACAGGACTTCGCCCTGATCAGGCTTTTCGGCGGCGTTGTCGGGGATGACGATTCCCGAGGCGGTCTTGGTTTCCTGCTCGACGCGCTTCACGATCACGCGGTCGGCCAACGGACGAAGGTTCATGGCATCTCCTGAATGGGGTTGTGGCCCTGCTTGGGGAAAGAATCCGTCACCGCGCCCAAGGCGCTCTCGCGGACTCCTCATCTGCTATTAGCACTCATCATCTTCGAGTGCTAGCAACCTCATTATAGGGAGACTTCGCGGCGTTTCAAGAGCGAGTCCCGCGCGAAGTACCGTGCGACGGCTGTCCGCGTCGGGACAGACGCGCACGCGGAGATGGCTACATTGGACCCATGGCCAGACCGCTCATCGCCCTCGACGCCGACGGCGTTCTCCTCGACTTCCACCTCGGCTACGCCGGGGCGTGGCGTCGGGCCTTTGGTGCCCTGCCGGCCGAGCGAGATCCGCTCGCCTACTGGCCGATCGATCGCTGGCAGGTCGATCGTCTCGACGAGGCGGGACGGGCCCATTTCCGGCGCCATTTCGACGACGAGTTCTGGTCGTCGGTACCGGTCATCGAAGGAGCTGTCGAGGCCTGCCGCCGTCTCCACGATGGCGGCTTCGACCTCGTCTGCGTGTCGGCGCTCGATGCCGAGTTCGAGGACGCGCGGCTGCGCAACCTGCGCGACAGCGGCTTTCCGATCGAGCGGGTCGTCGCCACCGGCAACGCGGCCGGCGCGCGCAGTCCGAAGGCGGACGCGATCGCTGTGCTGCGCCCGCAGGCCTTCGTCGACGACTACCTGCCGTACTTTCGCGGCATTCCCGACAGCGTCCACGCAGCGCTCGTCAGGCGCGCGCCGAACGGCAGCCCGAACGAAGGCGCGGAGCTGACGCTGGCGGCGTCGATGCACGACGACCTCGACGGCTTCGCCGAGTACTGGCTCTCGCGCTGAGCGGCGAGAGCGGCCGAACCGCGCCCTAGCCGCCGGCTTCGCCTTCCGGATCGTCCTCGTCGTCCCGGGGCTTGGCCGCCAGCGCGAACGCCTCGCTGGCCCAGGCGCCGAAGTCGTTGTTCTTGCAGCGCACGCTGCAGAAGGGCCGAGACGGATTGCTGGGCGCGTACACCGCCTCGCCGCCGCATGCGGGGCAGCACACGATGCGTGCGGGAAACGGCTCGCCCGGGTTCATGCGCACAGCGTGAGCTCGAACGGCGTGTCCTCGCTGCTCGGCCGCAGGCGCCCGTCGGCCTCCTGGCGCATCAGCCGGACCAGGACCATCAGACGATGCCCGCTGATCTCCGGCACGAGGTTCAAGGCCTTGTCGATGCGCACGCGCATCAGCGAATAGACGCGGCCCGCTGGCAGGCTTTGCGTGAACTGGCCGCCGATGGCGATCACGCGATGCGGAGCGCCGGAATCGCGCAGCAGCCCGAGCAGCACCTGCAGCGCTTCGGCCAGCGGCATCAGCGAGGCGACCCACTGCACGAGGTCGTTGCGGCGCCGGGTCGCGTCGAGCTGCTGCCAGGCGTAGTAGGCGGGCAGGTCGAACTCGCAGGTGCCACCGGGAATGCTGATGCGGCTGCGGATGCTCATCAGCCACTCGTTGGCGGTGAGCGAAGCCCCGGCCTTGCCGGCCACCTGGTTGAGCCGCGCGTAGGCGCCATCGATGCGGCCGATGACCTCTTCCAGCGTCGCTTCGGCGATCGAGGGATTGCCGCGAAAGCCCAGCAGCTGCTGGCGATGGCGCTCGAGCTCCTTGAGAAGGTCCGACTTCAGGTCGGCCCGGGCGCCGACGTCCATGATCTCGAAGATCGTCGCGAGCGCATGGTGGTGGTCGACGGCGGTGTCGCGCGCGATCAGCTGGCCCAGGCGGTCGAACAGATGCTCGAGCCGCAGCATCGTGCGGATGCTTTCGTTGAACGGATATTCGTAGCGGATCAAGGGCGAAGGCGTCGGCAGTGCAACCGCAGGTCATGCAGGCCGGCCAGGGACCGACGGTCCTGCGGATTGTTCCATAGCGACTCGCCGCCGCCGCTGCGGCGAGCTCATGACCTGTCCCGGACCGTGGCCTCCCAGAGCGTTCGCACCTCGTCGCCAAGCTCGGCGAGCGACAGGCGATCGTTGCTGACCACGGCGTCCGCGACGGCGCGGCGTGCGCGTCGCGAGGCCTGCTGCGCGATGACTGCGCGTGCCGCCGCGTCGCTCCAGCCGGGCCGCCCAGCGACACGCTCGACCTGCACGGCTTCATTGCAGTCGACGACCCAGACGCGATCGACGCGACTGCGCCATCGCCCCGACTCGACCAGCAGCGGCACGTCGAAGACGATCGCGGGCGCGTTCGTGCCGATCTCCTCCGACTGTCGCTCGACCGCCAGGCCGATGAGCGGATGCAGGATCGCCTCAAGGCGCGTGCGCACGCCGGCATCGCCGAACGCGGCCGCGCGCATGCGCTGGCGATCGAGGCTGCCGTCGACAGCGATGAAGTCGGCGCCGAAGGCATCGCGGAGTGCATCGATGGCGGCGCCGCCGGGCAGCGTGAGCTCGCGCGCGATCGCGTCGGTGTCGATGAGCCCTGCGCCGAGCGCGGCGAGCATCGCGCCGACGGTGCTCTTGCCGCTCCCGATGCCGCCGGTCAGGCCGATCCGCAGCGGCGCCATCGCGACCTCGTCCTTCGCGTCAGGACCAGCGCAGCCAGCCCAGGACGCGTGTCTGGCCGGCGAACAGCACAACCAGCCCGGCGCCCGCGAGGAACGGACCGAATGGCACGTAGCGGCCTTCACGCAGCGCGGAGGACATCTTCATCCCGATGCCGACGATCGCGCCGATGATCGATGCGCCCAGAACGATCGGCAGAATCATTTTCCAGCCGAGCCAGGCACCGAGCGCGGCGAGCAGCTTGAAGTCGCCGAAGCCCATGCCTTCCTTGCCTGTCGTGAGCTTGAACGCCCAGTACACCGACCAGAGCGACAGGTAGCCGGCGACCGCGCCCCAGACGGCGTCGCCGAGCGGGATCGTCCAGCCGAAGGCCGCGACGACGATGCCGGCCCACAGCAGCGGCAGCGTGATGTTGTCGGGCAGGAGCGTCGTGTCCCAGTCGATCCCGGCGAGCGCCACCAGCGTCGCGCAGAACACGCACCACACGACCGCGACCGGTTGCGCGCCGAAGTGCCAGCCGACGAGGCCAAAGAGTGCTGCGGTCGCGAGCTCGATGAGCGGATAGCGCGCCGAGATCGGCGCCTTGCAGGCCGAGCAGCGCGCGCGCAGCCAGAGCCAGCTTGCGACCGGGATGTTCTCGTACCAGCGGATGGCGTGGCCGCAGGAGGGGCAGCGCGAGCGCGGCGTCGAGAGCGTGAGAGCTGGCGACTCGTCGTGGGCGACGCCGAGCAGGTCGGCGCTTTCCATCTTCCAGCCGCGCTCGAGGATGAGCGGCAGGCGATGGATGACGACGTTCAGAAAGCTGCCGACGCACAGCCCGAAGAGGGCGAGGACGAAAGGCGAAAGGAACAGCTCCTGGACGGGCATCGCCCGGCCTCAGACCACCTGGCCCAGCTTGAAGATCGGCAGGTACATCGAGATGACGATGCCGCCGATGAGCGTGCCGAGGATCACGATGATGAACGGCTCCATCAGGCTCGACAGGCCCTTGACGGCCTCGTCGACCTCGTCCTCGTAGAACTCGGCGGCCTTGCCGAGCATGGCGTCGAGCGAGCCCGATTCCTCGCCGATGGCGCACATCTGCAGCACCATCACGGGGAAGACGCCGGTCGCCTGCATCGAGGTCGTGAGCGCCGAGCCGGTCGAGACGTCTTTCTGGATCTTCTCGGTCGCTTCGGCGAAGACGGCATTGCCCGAGGCGCCGCCGACGGAGTCGAGCGCTTCCACCAGCGGCACGCCGGCGGCGAACATCGTCGAGAGTGTCCGTGTCCAGCGCGCGACCGACGACTTGTTGACGAGCTCGCCGAACACCGGCACGCGCAGCAGGATGCGGTCCATGTAGCGCTGCATCTTCACCGAGCGCTTCCACGACTGCATGAAGAAGTAGATGCCGCCGCCGATGAAGCCGAAGATCAGGTACCAGTACGAGGTGAAGAACTTCGACATCGCGATGACGACGAGCGTCGGCGCCGGCAGGTCGGCACCAAAGGACTTGAAGACGTCCTCGAAGGCCGGGATCACGAAGATCATGATCACCGTCAGCACGACGAAGGCGACGACCAGGACGGCGACCGGATAGATCAGGGCCGACTTGATCTTGTTCTTGATCGCCATCGTCTTTTCCTGGTAGACGGCGAGTCGATCGAGCAGCGTTTCCAGGATACCGCCCTGCTCGCCGGCCTCGACCAGATTGCAGTACAGCCCGTCGAAGTAGAGCGGATGCTTGCGAAACGCCGCCGACAGGCTCGTGCCGGTCTCGACGTCGGAGCGGATGTCGGTGAGGAGGCGCGTCATTCTCGGATTCGTGCTGCCGCGGGCGACGATGTCGAACGACTGGATCAGCGGCACGCCGGCGCGCATCATGGTCGAGAGCTGGCGGGTGAAGACGGCGATGTCCTTCTGCTTGATCGACTTGCCGCCGCTCATGCGGCGCTTCTTCACCTTGTTGACCATCACGCCCTGGCGGCGCAGGCTCGCGCTGACCATGGCCTCGCCGCCGGCACGCATCTCGCCGCGAACGGGCTTGCCGTTCTTGTCCTTGCCTTCCCACTCGAAGACGATGTCCTTGATTCGCGCCTTCGCAGCCAGTGCCGTTGCCATACGTCTTCGAGGAGCTAACCTCGCCTTTCGCTTCTCGTTTGCTACTCGTTCGTGACGGAGATCAGCTCTTCCAGCGTCGTCACGCCGGCGCGGACCTTCAACAGGCCCGACTGGCGAAGGTCGCGAACGCCGTCACGCTGCGCCTGCTCGGCGATGTCCATCGAGCTGCCCGAGCCGAGGATGATCTTCTGCATCTCTTCGGTGATGGGCATGACTTGGTAAATGCCGACGCGGCCCTTGTAACCGTTGTTGCACATGGAACAGCCGACCGCGCGAAACGGCTTCCAGTTGCCGTCGAGATCCTCGGGCTTGAAGCCCGCCTTGAGCATCGCTTCGCGAGGATAGTCGGCCGGCGTCTTGCAGTTCTCGCAGAGCTTTCGCGCCAGACGCTGTGCCGTGATCAGCAACACGCTCGCCGCGATATTGAATGCGGCCACGCCCATGTTTGCGAGCCGCGTCAGGGTGGTCGGGGCGTCGTTGGTGTGCAGCGTCGACATCACCATGTGGCCGGTCTGCGCCGCTTTCAAGGCGATGTCGGCGGTTTCCAGGTCGCGGATCTCGCCGACCATGATGATGTCGGGATCCTGGCGCAGGAACGACTTGAGGGCGACCGCGAAGGTGAGCC
>JBBRZP010000204.1:0-5520 GCA_038236565.1 Burkholderiales bacterium
CTTCTGCATGTCCTCGAGCATGTTGAGCGCCGCCTCGTTGGCGCCGCCGTGCGCCGGGCCCCACAGGCAGGCGACACCCGCGGCGATCGCGGCGAACGGATTGGTGCCCGACGAGCCGCAGAGGCGCACCGTCGAGGTCGACGCGTTCTGCTCGTGGTCGGCGTGCAGGATGAAGATGCGGTCCATCGCCCGCACCAGCACCTCGTTGGGGCTGTACTCCTCGCACGGCGTGGCGAACATCATGCGCATGAAGTTGCCGGCGTACGAGAGGTCGTTCTTGGGATAGATGTAGGGCTGGCCGACGGTGTACTTGTAGGCCATGGAGACCAGCGTCGGCATCTTGGCGATGAGGCGGATCGCGGAGATCGCGCGATGCTCGGGGTTATGGATGTCGGTCGAGTCGTGATAGAAGGCCGACAGGGCGCCGACCAGCCCGGTCATGATCGCCATCGGGTGGGCGTCGCGCCGGAAGCCGCGCAGGAAAAACTGCATCTGCTCGTTGACCATCGTGTGGCGCGTGACGAGATCCGAGAAGTCGGTCTTTTCGACAGCGCTCGGCAGCTCGCCGTTGAGCAGCAGGTAGCAGGTCTCGAGAAAGTCGCACTGCGTCGCCAGCTGCTCGATCGGGTAGCCGCGGTAGAGCAGCTCGCCCTTGTCGCCGTCGATGTAGGTGATGGTCGAGTTGCAAGACGCGGTCGAGAGAAAGCCCGGGTCGTAGGTGAACTTGCCGGTCTGGCCGTAGAGCTTCCTGATGTCGATGACCTCGGGGCCGATCGTGCCCTTGTAGATCGGCAGGTCCATGCTCGGGCTTCCGTCCGAGAACGAGAGAGTGGCTTTGGCGTCGGACGGAGTCATGGCGGGAGTCCTCGAAAAGGGGCTGAAGGAAAGGGTGGCGGACGTTGTCCCGTCGCGCGCCTCAGCGCGCCGCCCGAACGGCCTCGATGACCTGTCGAACCTCGGGCCGATCGAGGGTCGCGTGCGGCTTCTGACGGCCGAGGAAGATGTCGAGCAGATCGTTGTCCGCGAGGTCCATGAGCAGGCCAAGGCCCTCGGCCTCACTCTCGGTGACCGCCTGGGCCCGGGAAAAATACCGATCGAGCAGCAGATCGTTCTCGAGCAGGCCGCGCCGGCAGCGCCAGCGCAGCTTGCTGAGCGCGCGATCGTCGATCGCGCGGTCGGAGGATTCGCGCTCGTCGATCGCGCGGTCGGCCTGCATCAGACTGCGCGCCTCACCATCAGCTCCTTGATCTTGCCGATGGCGCGCGTCGGGTTCAGGTTCTTCGGGCACACGTCGACGCAGTTCATGATCGTGTGGCAGCGGAACAGGCGATACGGATCCTCGAGATTGTCGAGCCGCTCGTTGGTGGCCGCGTCGCGGCTGTCGGCAATGAAGCGGTAGGCCTGCAGCAGACCGGCCGGCCCGACGAACTTGTCCGGATTCCACCAGAAGCTCGGACACGCCGTCGAGCAGCTCGCGCAGAGGATGCACTCGTAGAGGCCGTTCAGCTCGTCGCGCTCCTCGGGCGACTGCAGCCGCTCCTTCTCGGGCGGTCGCTCGTCGTTGACGAGATACGGCTTGATCGAGTGGTACTGCTTGAAGAACTGCGTCATGTCGACGATCAGGTCACGCACGACAGGCAGGCCCGGCAGCGGCTTCAGCACGACCGGATCCTTCAGCGTCTTCATGTTGGTGAGACACGCCAGGCCGTTCTTGCCGTTGATGTTCATCGCGTCCGAGCCGCAGACGCCTTCGCGGCAGGAACGGCGAAAGCTCAGCGACGGATCCAGCGCCTTCAGCTTCATCAGCGCGTCGAGCAGCATCCGCTCGCTGCCGTCGAGCTCGACCTGCAGCGTCTGCATCGTCGGCGCGGCGCCGCTCTCGGGGTCGTAGCGATAGATCTTGAAGGTGCGCAGCGTCGCCTTGGCCGGCGGACGCACGCCGATCGAGTCGAGCGCAGCAAGCACGGAGGGGGTCGGTTCCTGTTTCATATCAGAAGGTGCGCACCTTGGGCGGGATCGATTCGACGGTCTGAGGCTTCAGGTTCACGGGCTTGTACTCCAGGCGATTGCCTTCGCTGAACCAGAGGCTGTGCTTCAGCCACTCGGCGTCGTTGCGGCCGTTGGGCGCGACCGGATCGTCGACCGGACGCTCGTACTCGAGCACCGTGTGGGCGCCGCGGCATTCGTGCCGCGCCGCCGCCGAGAACATCGTCGCGAGTGCGCACTCGACGAGGTTGTCGACCTCGAGCGCCTCGACCCGCGCGGTGTTGAAGATGTTCGACTTGTCGCCCAGGTGCATCGACCAGGCGCGCTCGGCGATCGCCTGGACCTTGCCGACGCCTTCGTCCATCGACGCCTGGGTGCGGAACACGCCCGCGTGCAGCTGCATGGTCTTGCGCAAGTCGTTGGCGATGGTCTGCGAATACTCGCCGCCGGTGCTCGCGTCGAGGCGCGCCAGCCGCGACGCGGTGAGGTCCGACGCTTTCGACGGCAGCGGTCGATGCGTCTGCGCCGCGAGCTTGCTCGCGACGATGTGGTTGCCCGCGGCGCGGCCGAAGACGAGCAGGTCGAGCAGCGAATTGGTGCCGAGCCGGTTGGCGCCGTGCACGCTCACGCACGAGCATTCGCCGACGGCGTAGAGGCCGGGCACGACCGTGTTCGGGTTGCCGTCCTTCGGCGCCACGACCTGGCCGTGCACGTTGGTCGGCACGCCGCCCATCTGGTAGTGGATCGTCGGCACGACCGGGATCGGCTCGCGCGTGATGTCGACGTTGGCGAAGTTGTGGCCGATCTCGAACACCGAGGGCAGCCGCTTCATGATCGTCTCGGCGCCCAGGTGGGTCATGTCGAGGACGATGTAGTCCTTGTCGGGACCGCAGCCGCGCCCTTCCTTGATCTCCTGGTCCATGCAGCGCGAGACGAAGTCGCGCGGCGCGAGATCCTTCAGCGTCGGCGCATAGCGCTCCATGAAACGCTCGCCGTCGCCATTCCTCAGGATCGCGCCCTCGCCGCGGCAGCCTTCGGTGAGCAGCACGCCGGCGCCGTAGACGCCGGTCGGATGGAACTGCCAGAACTCCATGTCCTCGAGCGGCAGGCCGGCGCGCGCCGCCATGCCGAGGCCGTCGCCGGTGTTGATGAAGGCGTTGGTCGACGCCGCGAAGATCCGGCCCGCGCCGCCGGTCGCGAGCATCACCGTCTTGGCCTGCAGGACGTGCAGCTGGCCGGTCTCCATCTCGAGCGCCGTGACGCCGACGACGGCGCCTTCGCTGTCACGGATCAGGTCGAGCGCCATCCACTCGACGAAGAAATTGGTCCGCGCCTTGACGTTCTGCTGGTAGAGCGTGTGCAGCATCGCGTGGCCGGTGCGGTCGGCGGCGGCGCAGGCGCGCTGCACGGGCTTCTCGCCGTAGTTCGCGGTGTGGCCGCCGAACGGGCGCTGGTAGATCGTGCCGTCGGCATTGCGGTCGAACGGCATGCCGAAGTGCTCGAGCTCGTAGACCACGTTCGCCGCCTCTCGGCACATGAACTCGATCGCGTCCTGGTCGCCGAGCCAGTCGGAGCCCTTGACGGTGTCGTAGAAGTGGTAGTGCCAGTTGTCCTCGCTCATGTTGCCGAGCGAGGCGCCGATGCCGCCCTGCGCCGCAACAGTGTGCGAGCGCGTCGGGAACACCTTCGAGAGCACGGCGACGTTGAGTCCGGCGAGCGAGAGCTGCAGCGCGGCGCGCATGCCCGAGCCGCCGGCGCCGACGATGACGCAGTCGAAGCGGCGCGTCGGCACCGAGGACGTGTGGATCGCGGGGCCGTCCATCTAGAGTCTCCAGAGGACCTGCACGGCCCATCCGGCGCAGCCGACCAGCCAGGCGATGGTCGCGACATCGAGCGTCAGGCGCACCGACACGGGCTTGATGTAGTCCATCCAGATGTCCCGCATGCCGACCCACACGTGGTACAGGAGCGAGACGATGACGACGAAGGTGAGCACCTTCATCCACTGGCGCGAGAAGATCGCCGACCAGCGGTAATAGTCGAGAGGTCCGGGCAGGAGAACCTGCACGATCACCGCGACCGTGAAGAGCGCCATCACGATCGACGTGGCCCGCTGCGCCAGCCAGTCGCGCAGTCCGTAGTGCGCGCCGACGACCAGCCGCTTGGAACCGAACGAGATACTCATGGGGTGGTCAGAAGAAGAGCTTCGCGCCGAGCGCGAGCGCGACGACGGTGCTGAGGACGATGGCGACAAGCGCCGACGTGCGGCCGAACGACAAGCCGACGGCATGCGTCGCGTCCATCCAGAGGTGGCGCAGGCCGGCACAGAAGTGGAGCAGGAAGGCCCAGATCAGCGCAAACGCGACGAGCTTCCAGAACCAGCCCGGCAGGCCGACGGCGCCGGCGGCGAAGACGCTCGTGAACTCCTCGTACGAGCCTTCCGAGGTGAGGCTGGCGTCGAACATCCAGATCGCGAACGGCAGGAGAAGAAACATCGTCGCTCCGCTGATGCGGTGCAGGATCGAGACCCAGCCGGCGGGGGGAAGCCGGTACGACGCGAGCTGGCTGACGTGGATGTTGCGATAGACGGGCTGTCGCTTGTGGGGTTGTTCTTTGAGAGACGTGACCATGTCGACCTTGATTGAACGTTCGCTCCGTCCAGCCCATCGAGTCTATTGCAACGCAACAGACTTTACCGGAGCCGCCCTCGCCGGTGCGCCGAGCCTCGCCGCCGGGACCGGTCGCGGACGACGCTGCCCTAGACTTCGTCCATCGCACGTGCCGCGTCGCGCCCGCCTCAGTCCCTCTTTTCACCGCTTCGGGAGACCCCATGATGAAGACCCCTGTCCGCGTCGCAGTCACCGGCGCCGCCGGCCAGATCGGATACGCCCTGCTCTTTCGCATCGCCTCCGGCGAGATGCTCGGCAAGGACCAGCCGGTCATCCTGCAGCTGCTCGAAGTGCCCGTCGACGGGCCGCAGAAGGCGCTCAAGGGCGTGATGATGGAGATCGACGACTGCGCATTCCCGCTGCTCGCCGGCATGACGGCGCACGGCGACCCGATGACCGCGTTCAAGGACGCCGACTATGCGCTCCTCGTCGGCTCGATGCCGCGCAAGGCCGGCATGGAGCGCTCGGAGCTGCTCTCGGTCAACGGCAAGATCTTCGTCGGCCAGGGCCAGGCGCTCAACAAGGTCGCTTCGCGCAACGTGAAGGTGCTGGTCGTCGGCAACCCGGCCAACACCAACGCCTGGATCGCGATGAAGAGCGCGCCCGACCTGCCGCGCAGGAACTTCACGGCGATGCTTCGCCTCGACCACAACCGCGCCGCGAGCCAGCTCGCCGCCAAGACCGGCAAGCCGGTGGCGTCGATCGAAAAGCTCGCCGTCTGGGGCAACCACTCGCCGACCATGTACGCCGACTACCGCTTCGCCACGATCGGCGGCGCCAGCGTGAAGGACATGATCAACGATCAGGTCTGGAACGCCGACACCTTCTTGCCGACCGTCGGCAAGCGCGGCGCGGCGATCATCGC
>JBBRZP010000205.1:0-5351 GCA_038236565.1 Burkholderiales bacterium
GTATTCCTCGACCGGCTTGCCGTTGACGAGGATCTGGCCGCTGCCCTTCTTCATGAAGACGCGAGCGACCGACGACTTGCGCCGGCCGGTGCCGTAGTTCCAGTTTCCGATCATCGCGGCGCGTCCTGAAGAATGTCGAGTTTCTTGGGCTGCTGAGCCGTGTGCGGATGCGTGTCACCCGCGTACACCTTCAGCTTCTTGATCATCGCGTAGCCGAGCGGACCCTTGGGCAGCATGCCCTTGACGGCCTTCTCGATCGCACGACCGGGATGACGAGCCTGCATGTCCTTGAACTTCAGGCCGCGGATGCCTCCGGGATAGCCGGAATGCCGGTAGTAGATCTTGTCTTCGGCCTTGTTTCCGGTGACCCGGATCTTGTCGGCGTTGACAATGACGATGAAGTCACCGGTATCGACGTGAGGCGTGTAAATGGGTTTGTGCTTGCCGCGCAGGCGGAGGGCGACTTCACTGGCCACCCTGCCCAAGACCTTGTCGGTCGCGTCGATCACGAACCATTCATGCGTCACTTCGGCGGCTTTGGCGCTGAAGGTTTTCATGGGATGGGATTAGTTGAATCAAAGCCTCGTGGACTGCAAGGACCGGCCCCGCTTCGAGAGGCGGGCTCGTTCCTTGCCACCGGGACGGACATGTCGAACGACGTAGCCCGATCGCTCTTTTCGCCGAAGCCAACATGCGAAAAGCCTTTGAGTATAGCAGCGGGGCAGGACGTCGATGGCCAGACCAGTTGCTCGGGAGTCGACGCGCTGGTACACGCTCCCTAGACAAGTCCTCTACACTCGGGTAAACCCTAGGTAGATTATGAGCCTCTTCTCACCGTCGTCCCTCGACCCGCAGCCCTCCGGCCCGGTTCCCGAGTCCCGTTCCGGGGCCCACGCCGACACGTCGGGCGAGCCGCCACGTTCCTGGTCGTGGGTTCCGATCCGCTCGCTCGGACCGCGTCACCGCGAGCGCATCGCCGCGCACCTGATCGCGCTCGACGAGCGTTCGCGCTACCTGCGCTTCGGCTACGCCGCGAGCGATGCCCAGATCGGGCGCTACGTCGACACGCTCGAGTTCGATCAAGACGAGGTCTTCGGCATCTTCAACCGCCGGCTCGAACTCATCGCAATGGCCCACCTCGCCCACCGTCCCGGCGCAGCGCAGCCGGGTCGTCTCGCGGCGTCGGAGTTCGGCGTGTCGGTACTTCCGAAGGCACGCCGGCGCGGCTTCGGCGGTCGCCTGTTCGAGCACGCCATGCTCCATGCCCGCAATCGAGGCGTGGAGTCGATCTTCATCCATGCGCTCAGCGAGAACACCGCGATGTTGAAGCTGGCGCGCCGCGCCGGCGCGACCGTCGAGCGTGACGGCCCCGAGTCCGAGGCCTGGCTGAAGCTGCCGCCGGACTCCTTCGTGTCGCATCTCGACGAATTGCTCGTCGGGCGCGCGGCCGAGCTCGACTACCGGATGAAGCTGCATTCGCGCCGGGCCGAGCGGGTCGTCGACAGCGCCGACGCGAGTTCGTCCGCGGAAATCAGGCCCTAGCCCTCGTCCCACCCGGGGGCGCCCGCGCCACCCGCACGCGAAAAAGGGATGTTCCCCGCCGCGCCGGCGCCGCTAATATCGGCGTCTTTGCCGGGTGACGCGTCGCCCGGATGCCGGCGCCGAGGAGTTCACGGCCAGTGATCGAAACGCTTCCCTGGATTGGAATGCTGGCGACGCTCGCGCTGCTGGTGGCGTTCGCGCTCCTGGCTCTCTGGCTCGTGCGCCGTCAGGCGCGCGTCCCGCCGCTGCCGATCGAATGGGCGTTGTCGGCGCGACCGGTGTTCTCGACCGACGAGCGGCGCGTCTTCAAGCTGCTGCGCGAGGCGCTGCCGCATCACGTCGTGCTGTCCAAGCTGCCGCTCGTGCGCTTCTCGCAGCCGAACGATCCGGCGCAGGTGCGCTACTGGTACGACCTGCTCGGCGCGATCAACGTGACCTTCGCCGTGTGCAGCGCCAACGGTCGCGTCCTGGCCGCCATCGATCTCGACACCGATCGCGGCAACTCGCGCCGCATCCTGCAGATCAAGCAATCGGTCCTTGGCGCGTGCCGCATCCGCTACCTGCGCTGCCCGGTCGACAACCTGCCGACCGCCGCCGAGCTGCAGCTCCTCGTCCCGACCGGCACCGGCGCGACGGCGCGCGGGCCGCAGCCCGGCATCGTGCCGCCGCGCGACCTCGACGAAGCACGCGACACCCTCGCCAACACGGTCGCGAACCGTCGCGCCCAGCGCACCGCGCTCTGGCAGGACTCCTCGCTCTTCCAGGACTCGTTCTTCGCCCCCGACAGCCGCCAGGACACCCTCGGCAACGGCGAGTTCGCGAGCCTGACGCATGCCTACTCGCGCGGCCGGCAGGGCAACGGTCATGACCTCGAGAGCGATGACTTACCGCGCGGAACCGGACCGTCGAGCCGGCACGGCCGGGCCCAAGATGATGGCGACGACGCCGGCGGCGTGGTTGTCGACGAGCCCACCGCGCTCGGATCGCGCTCGCGTCATTAGCATCGCCCGCCGGCCCGCGCCGGCTTCCTTCGATGCCAGCTGAGCCGATCTCTTCCGCCGCCGTGCTGGTTCCGTACGCGGACCTCACGCCCGGCGCGGTGCTCGATGCGCTCGATGGCGTCGGCCTCTGGGGCGACGGTCGGCTGATCCAGCTCAACTCGTACGAAAACCGCGTCTTCCAGGTCTTCCTCGAAGGCGGCCGGGTCGTCGTCGCGAAGTTCTACCGGCCCGCGCGATGGAGCGACGCGCAGATCCTCGAGGAGCACGCGTTCGCGTCCGAGCTGGCGCGCAGCGAAATCCCGATCGCCGCGCCGATCGCGCTCGAGCGCGACGCCGCGTCGACGCATGCGCCGAGCGTCGCCGGCATCGGCTCGACGCTCGCCGTCCTCAAGACCGACGTCGGCGGCACCTATCGCTTCGGTGTCGCCGAGCGCCACGCCGGCCGCGCGCCGGAACTCGAGGACCCGGAAGTCCGGCGTTGGCTCGGACGCTTCATCGGTCGCCTCCACGCCGTCGGCGCGAAGGCGTCGTTCGCGCATCGCGTCACGCTCGACGTCGCCACCTATGGCGACGCCAGCCGCGACTTCCTGCTCGAGCACGACCTCGTCTCCGCCGACGTCGCCGACCGCTGGCGCACGCTCGCCGACCAGGCACTCATCGCGTGCCGTGCCGCCTTCGACGCTGTCGAGCCGAAGCGCCTGCGCCTGCACGGCGACTGCCATCCAGGCAACGTCCTCTGGACCGACGCAGGTCCGCACTTCGTCGACCTCGACGACGCGGTCAACGGCCCGGCCGTGCAGGACCTCTGGATGCTGCTCTCGGGCGATCGCGCGGCGATGACGCGCCAGCTCCTCGACGTCCTCGAGGGCTACGAACAGTTCATGGACTTCGACTGGCGCGAGCTGCGCCTGCTCGAGCCGCTGCGCACCTTGCGCATGCTCCACCACAGCGCCTGGATCGCGCGCCGCTGGAGCGATCCGACCTTTCCGATCAACTTCCCGTGGTTCGCGAGCCCTGCCTACTGGGCCGACCAGTGCACGCGCCTCGCAGAGCAGCTCGCGGCGATGGCCGAGCCGCCGCTCGGCAGCCCGGACTGAACGCCGGCCTCAGCCAGCACGTCTCAGGCCAAGAGAAGGGCGTTGACGCGCTTGACGTAACCGGCCGGATCCTCGAGCTGACCGCCTTCGGCGAGCATCGCCTGGTCGAACAGGATGCCGGCGAGATCGTCGAAGTGCTCGCTCGACGCCAGCTTCTTGACGAGCGCGTGCTCGGCGTTGACCTCGAGGATCGGCTGCGACGACGGCGCGCCCTGCCCGGCCTGCTTCAGGAGCCGCGCGAGATGGCCGCTCATGTCGCCTTCGTCGACGACCAGGCAGGCGGGCGAGTCGACCAGGCGCGTCGTGACGCGCACGTCCTTCGCGCGGTCCTTGAGCGAGACCTTCAGCCGGTCGAGCGTCGGCTGGAATGCGGTCGCGACCTCTTCGGCCTGCTTCTTCTCGGCCTCGTCCTCGAGCGTGCCGAGGTCGACCGAGCCCTTGGCAACGCTCTGCAGCGGATGGCCGTCGAACTCGTAGAGATGGGAGAGCAGCCACTCGTCGACGCGGTCGGTGAGCAGCAGCACCTCGATGCCCTTCTTGCGGAAGATCTCGAGCTGCGGGCTGTGCTTGGCGGTCGCGAGCGTATCGGCGGTGACGTAGTAGACCGCGTCCTGGCCTTCCTTCATGCGCTTGACGTAGTCGGCCAGCGTCACCGTCTGCGCCCCGCTCTCGTCGTGCGTCGACGAGAAGCGGTAGAGCTTGGTGAGGCGCTCGCGGTTGGCGTGGTCCTCGCCGATGCCTTCCTTCAGGACGACGCCGAAGTCCTTCCAGAACGCCGCGTACTTCTCCTTGTCGGCCGCGTCCTCGCTGTCGGCGAGGCCCTCGAGCATCGCCAGCACGCGCTTGGACGAGCCTTCCCGGATCGCCTTCACGTCACGGCTTTCCTGCAGCAATTCGCGCGAGACGTTGAGCGGCAGGTCGCTGGAGTCGATCACGCCCTTGACGAAGCGCAGGTACACCGGCATCAGCGCCTCGGCGTCGTCCATGATGAAGACGCGCTTGACGTAGAGCTTCACGCCGCCGCGCTTGTCGCGGTTCCAGAGGTCGAACGGCGCCTTGGCCGGGATGTAGAGCAGCTGCGTGTATTCGCTGCGGCCCTCGACGCGGTTGTGCGTGTAGGCGAGCGGCGCTTCGGTGTCGTAGCTGATCTGCTTGTAGAACTCCTCGTACTGCTCCTTCGTGATCTCGGCCTTCGGCCGCGACCAGAGCGCCGACGCCTTGTTGACCGGCGTCCACTCGTCCTTCGTGACCTGGGCCTTGGCCTCGGCGTCCCACTCCTCCTTCTGCATCAGGATCGGCAGCGAGATGTGGTCGGAGTACTTCGAGACGATCGACTTCAGCTTCCAGCCGGAGAGGAACTCGTCCTCGCCCTCGCGCAGGTGCAGGATGACGCTCGTGCCGCGCCCGGCGCGCGTGATCGTCTCGACCTCGAAGTCGCCGGCGCCTTCCGAGGTCCAGCGCACGCCCTCTTCGGGCGGCAGGCCGGCGCGGCGCGACTCGACGACGATCCTGTCGGCGACGATGAAGCCCGAGTAGAAGCCGACGCCGAACTGGCCGATCAGCTGCGCGTCCTTCTTCTGGTCGCCCTCGAGCGCCGACATGAACTCGCGCGTGCCGCTCTTGGCGATCGTGCCCAGATTGGCGACGGCCTCGTCGGCCGACAGGCCGATGCCGTTGTCGCTGATCGTGATCGTCTTCGCGTCCTTGTCGA
>JBBRZP010000206.1:0-5200 GCA_038236565.1 Burkholderiales bacterium
GTGCTCGAGGTCGCGATCAGCCCGGTCTTCGACCGCATCGCCGACACCTTCGTCGACTCGTTCGTGCGCCGCGCCGAGCAGGTCTACGGGCCGCGCTAGCGGTCGCCGGTGAAGATCGCGGTGGCGTTCAGTTTCGGCCCGGGCGCAGCACTGGAGCTGTCGCTGGACCTGCCGGCGGCCGCGACGGCGATCGACGCGATTCGCGCCAGCGGCCTCGCTGCGCGCTTTCCGGACGTCGACATCGGGGCTGCCACGCTCGGCGTATGGGGGCGGGCGTGCGCCCCGGACACGCGCCTGCGCGAAGGCGATCGGGTCGAGATCTACCGGCCCCTGACGATGGATCCCAACGAAGCGAGGCGCCTGCGGGCCAGGCAGACGCGGGAGCGCAGGCGCGCCTGAGCGGCGCTACTTGCAGTCGACGCTGATCACGTCCTTGGTGCGCTTGGTCTCGTCGGCGCGCTGCTTGTCGTCGAGGAACTCGCGTTCGCCGTTGGCGTTCGCGCGCGCCATGCGGATGCCGCTCTCGAGGGTCGTGAGCTGGGTCTTGGCGCGGGCGCAGTTCTCGGCCTTGGCCGCAGCGACGCGCTGCTCGTCGGCTTTCTGCTTGGCGGCGGCGTCGGTCTCTGCCTTCTTGCGCCTGGCCTCGAGCTCGGGATCGGCCATGCGCGGCACGAGCGCGCCGGACGCCGCCGCCGATGCCGGCGTGCTGCTCGAGACGATCGACACAGGAGCGTTGGGCACCGGGCCGGCCCGTCGCGACGCCGCGTTCGGTCGGGTCAGGATGTCCTGCTCCGGCGTGCCGAGCGGTGGCGGCAAGTCGCTGTACTGGACATGTCCGCTCTTGTCCTTCCACTTCCACTGCGCTTCGGCGGGAAGGCTGAGGAGGGTGGCCGCGAGAAGGGCAAGCAGGGCCGCGAAAGGTCGAACCATGGTCGTACGCACTGCGTGGGAGCTGGCCGGCAGTGTAGCGGCGCACCTGCGGCGACGGCGTCATGCGCCCCGGGCAAACCGGTACTTTGCACCTCCCTCCGTATAATTCGCTTTTGCGTCCGGAGCTATTCCCATGCGCCTTCTGGGCAAAGCGCTGACCTTCGACGACGTGTTGCTGGTCCCGGCGTTCTCGAGCGTCCTGCCGCGCGACACCGACCTCGCGACCCGCCTCTCCCGCAACATCCGCCTCAACCTCCCGCTCGTGTCGGCGGCGATGGACACCGTCACCGAGGCCCGCCTGGCGATCGCCCTGGCCCAGGAGGGCGGCATCGGCATCGTCCACAAGAACATGACGGCGAAGCAGCAGGCCTGGGAAGTGGCGCGGGTCAAGCGCTACGAATCCGGCGTGCTGCGGGACCCGATCACGGTGTCGCCCGAGATGTCGGTGCGCGAGGTGATCGCGCTGGCCAAGGCGCGCGGCATCTCCGGCTTTCCGGTGCTCCAGGGCAAGGTCGTCGTCGGCATCGTGACCAATCGCGACTTGCGTTTCGAGACGCGTCTGGACGCGCCGGTCAAGGAGATCATGACGCCGCGCGAACGGCTCGTCACCGTCCGCGAGGGCGCGACGCTGGCCGAGGGCAAGGCGCTGATGCACCGCGAGAAGCTCGAGCGCGTCCTCGTCGTCAACGACACCTTCGAGCTGCGCGGCCTGATGACCGTCAAGGACATCACCAAGCAGACGAGCTTTCCCAACGCCGCGCGCGACGCGCAGGGAAAGCTCCGCGTCGGCGCGGCGATCGGCGTCGGCGAGGGCACGGAGGAGCGTGCCGAGCTGCTCGTGCAGGCCGGTGTCGACGTCCTCGTCGTCGACACTGCGCACGGCCACAGCGCCGGCGTGATCGAGCGCGTGCGCTGGGTCAAGCGCAGCTTTCCGAATGTCGACGTCATCGCCGGCAACATCGCGACCGGCAAGGGCGCGCTCGACCTGGTCGAGGCAGGCGCCGACGCGGTCAAGGTCGGCATCGGCCCGGGCTCGATCTGCACGACGCGCATCGTCACCGGCGTCGGCGTGCCGCAGGTGCTGGCCATCGACGAGGTCGCCAAGGCGATCGCCGGCAGCGGCGTGCCGCTGATCGCCGACGGCGGCGTGCGCTATTCGGGCGACCTCGCGAAAGCGATCGCTGCCGGCGCCGACACGGTGATGATGGGCGGCGCCTTCGCAGGCACCGAGGAAGCGCCCGGCGAGGTGATCCTGTTCCAGGGCCGCACCTACAAGAGCTATCGCGGCATGGGATCGATCGGCGCGATGCAGCAGGGCTCGGCCGACCGCTACTTCCAGGAAGGCGAGGCGAGCGCGGCCGGCTCGGTCGGCGGCGCCAAGCTCGTTCCCGAAGGCATCGAAGGACAGGTGCCGTACAAGGGCTCGGTCGTCGGCATCGTCTTCCAGATGGGCGGGGGGCTGCGCGCTGCGATGCACTACTGCGGCTGCGCCAGCATCGCCGAGATGCACGAGAAGGCCGAGTTCGTCGAGATCACCTCGTCGGGCATCCGCGAGAGTCACGTCCACGACGTCCAGATCACCAAGGAAGCGCCGAACTACCGCGCCGAGTGACAGCGTATGATCTGGCCAGTTTCCTAACTTCTGGACAGAACATGCGCAGCGCCGGAATCTTCGAAGCCAAGCAGAAGTTTTCCCAGCTCATCGACGCGGTCGAGGCTGGCGAGGAGGTGCGCATCACGCGCCATGGCAAGGAGATCGTGCGCATGCTGCCCGTGAAGAAGGTCGTCGTCAGCGACGAGCAGATCGAGCGGGAGTTGCGTGCGATCGACGAATTGCACGCCCGGATCAAGCCCGGGCCGGGCTGGCGAGAGCTGCGGGACGAAGGCCGGGAGTGAGCGTCGCCGCCGTCGTCGTCGATGCGTCGACGACCGCTGCCTGGCTGCTTCCGGACGAGGCCTCCGAATCGTCGCGCGCTGCCTACCGGCGCGTGCGCCGCGGTGTGCTCGAGCTGCATGCGCCTCAGCTCTGGCTCTGGGAGTGCGGCAACATCATCGCCAACGGCGTGAAGCGGCGCCGCATGTCGCCCGAGGATGCGTTGCTGACCTGGAGCGTTCTCGACGCCGTGCGCGCCAGGGTCGAACTGACGGCTGCAGAGCCGTCTCAGGTGCGTGCGGCGCTCGTTCTCGCGCTCGACCACGGCCTGTCGCTCCATGACGCCGCCTACCTCTGGCTCGCGATGTCGTTGCAATTGCCGCTTCTAACCTCCGACTCCAAGCTTCGGCGAGCGGCCATCGACAACGCGTTGATCGTGGTCGCGCTCGACGACGTGGGCTGAATCGAATGCCTGTCGCCGTTCCCGCCTCGCGCGCCGCGGCGATGCCGTTCATCATGATCACGGTGCTGATCGACATGATGTCGATCGGCCTGATCGTCCCCGTGCTGCCGGCGCTCGTCGGCGCCTTCACCGGCTCGCAGAGCGAGCAGGCGTGGTGGTACGGCGCGATCACCTTCGCCTTCAGCCTCGCCAATTTCATCGCCTCGCCCGTCCTCGGAGCGCTCTCCGACCGCTTCGGTCGCCGGCCGGTGTTGCTGCTCGGCTTCTGCGGCCTGGCGATCAGCTTCTTCGGCACGGCGCTGTCGACGGCGATCTGGATGCTGATCGTCATGCGCGTGCTGAGCGGGACGATGCAGGCGACGGCGCTCGTCGCCAATGCCTACGTCGCAGACATCACCGAGCCCGAGGGCCGGGCGCGCCGCTTCGGCCTGCTCGGGGCGATGTTCGGGCTCGGCTTCATCCTCGGCCCGGTCGTCGGCGGCATCCTCGGAGCGATCGATCTGCGCCTGCCGTTCTTCGCCGCCGGCAGCCTCGCGCTCGTCAACCTGCTCTACGGCTGGTTCGTGCTGCCGGAATCGCTGCCGCTCGAGAGTCGTCGCCGCTTCGACTGGCGCACCGCGTTCAATCCGATCACGGCGCTGACCGAGCTCGGGCGACTGGGCGGCATCGGCCGGCTGGTGGCGGTGATCGCCTTCACGGCGCTGTCGCAGTTCATGCTCTACACGACCTGGGTGCTGTATGCGACCTTCAAGTTCGGCTGGGGCCCGAGGGAGAACGGCTGGTCGCTGTTCGCCGTCGGCCTGATGGCGGCACTCGTGCAGGGCGTGCTGCTCGGCCGATTGCTGAAGCGCTTCTCGCCGCAGCGCCTGGCGATCGCGGGTCTGGTGTCGTCGACGCTCGCCTACGTCGGCTGGGGTGCGGCGACCGAGGGCTGGATGATGTTCGCCGTCGTCATCTGCAACGTCCTCGGCTTCACCGTCGCCGCGTCGATGCAGAGCATCATTTCGGGCGCCGCCGACGCGACGACGCAAGGCCGGACGATGGGTGCGGTGAGCGGGCTGCAGAGCCTGATGGCCGTGGTCGCGCCGGTGATCGGCGCGCCGCTCCTCGTCGCCGTTTCGCACCTGCCGCGCGGCGACTGGCGCATCGGCACGCCGTTCTACTTCTGCGCCCTCGTCCAGGCGATCGCGCTCTTCCTCGCCTGGACGCACTTCCACAACGCCCGCCGCGACCGCCTGCATGCGGCCGGCGGCACCGCCTGACGCCATGACGCACGACCGCATCCTCATCCTCGATTTCGGCTCGCAGGTGACCCAGCTGATCGCGCGCCGCGTGCGCGAGGCGCATGTGTTCTGCGAGATCCATCCGAACGACGTCAGCGACGCGTTCGTTCGCGAGTTCGCACCGAAGGGCGTGATCCTCTCCGGCAGCCACGCCTCGACCTACGAAGAGCACGAGCTGCGCGCGCCGAAGGCGGTGTTCGAGCTCGGCGTGCCGGTGCTCGGCATCTGCTACGGCATGTTCACGATGGCGGTGCAGCTGGGCGGCGAGGTCGAGGCGGCGTCGCACCGCGAGTTCGGCTACGCCGAGGTGCGCGCACGCGGGCATACCAGGCTGCTGGAATCGATCGAGGACTTCGCGACCAGCGACGGCCACGGCATGCTCAAGGTCTGGATGAGCCATGGCGACAAGGTCACCGCGCTGCCGCCCGGATTCACGTTGATGGCCTCGACGCCAAGCTGCCCGATCGCCGGCATGGCCGACGAGCAGCGCCGCTTCTACGGCGTCCAGTTCCACCCCGAGGTGACGCACACTGTCAAGGGCAGGGAGCTGCTCGACCGCTTCGTGCTCGAGATCTGCGCGGCGCGACCCGACTGGGTGATGGGCAACTACATCGACGAGGCGGTCGCGAAGATCCGCGAGCAGGTCGGCGA
>JBBRZP010000207.1:0-4865 GCA_038236565.1 Burkholderiales bacterium
CATGCCGCCGACCTGGTCGTCGTGCACGCCGCCGAGATAGCTCGAATAGAGCAGCCTGAACGTCGGGTCGATCACGAGCGGACGCGAGCGGTCGTAGTCCGGCAGGCGAAAGCCGACCTCGTTCGAGGCGAGGACGACGTAGTCGCCGGCGAGCGTCTTGCGCGCGCCGTCGACGTTCTGGTAGAGCACCGGCCGGTGCATGCGCATGCGACCGTCGGGGCCGTCGAGAACGAGATCGCCATTTGCCGCGACCGTCGGCGCGTGGCCGGACGCGACGCCGAGCCGGATGCGCGACGGGTCGGCGCCGGGGCGCACCACGAGGTCGTATTCGAACGACGCGTCCTGGCCGTAGTAGACGAGGTCGATGCCGTCGTAGAGCGAGGCGTAGCGCAGCTGCCGGTAGCGCGGCACGTCGCGCAGCCAGCGCGAGGCATCGGCGCCGACGAGGTAGTGACTCAAGCCGTCGGCGCGCTCGCGCGGCTCGAACGAGCCGCCCAGACGGGCGCCGAGGAAGCGCATCGTCGCCTCGTGCGGCGCGCCGTCGCGCTGGCCCGAGCGCTCGCGCAGGCGCATGCCGTCGGCGAGGACCTCGACCGTGAAGCCGGCGTCGCGGGCGATGAACCGAGTGTCGGCCATGGCCTGGCCGCGGTTGGGCTCGAACTGCACCTGCGTCGCGCGCGGCGCGGACGTCGCCGCGGCGATCGAGGCGCCCCGGGGCGTTGCGGTCGGGACCGGCGCCGAGGCGACGGCCGGCGTCGTTCGTGCCGGCCAGAGCGTCGCGATCACCGCGCCGATGGCGAGCGCTGCGGAGACGGCCAGCACGGTGACGTGCCGACGGGAGGTCGTGAAAGGCTTGACGTCGATCGGATCCATGGCCGCGGGCGCTCGTTCGTTGTGACCCGGTCAGCCTACGCACCGCGCGCCCGCAAAGCACGCGTGCGGGGGTGACGGCGAGGTGACATCGCGACCGCGGGGCCGCTCCGTCGGCACAACGCATCGGCGGATCGCGGCGGCGCGACGGCGGCGCGCCGCGTTACGTCGGCGAGGTCCGAGCGGCGAGCGGCGGCGGCTGCGTGTCGCGCGTCGGCTGCCACCAGACCGCGCCGTCGCGCTCGACGGTCGCGATGCGCGTGAGACGGCCCGAGGCGCACGGACCGCCGACGCAGTGGCCGGTCTGCGGCGCATAGGTCGCGCCGTGGATGGCGCAGACGATGAACGCGCGGTCGGCGTCGAGGAACTCGCCCGGCTGCCAGTCGAGCTCGGTCGGCACGTGGACGCAGCGGTTCAGATAGGCGACCACGCGTCCGTCGAAGCGCAGGGCGAAGGCGCGCGCCGGCTCGCGGAAATGGACGACGTCGAAGACGACGGCGCGGCCCTTGTCGGCGAGCTCGTCGCCGGCGCACAGCCGCTGCGGCGCGAGCGCCTGACTGGCGATCGCCAGGTCGATGCGGGTTCCGCCACCGCGCTCAGCCATGTTCGGCAAGCCAGGCAGCGAGGTCCGCGGTCGAGTGGGCGACGTGCAGCGGCGAATGCACGCCGAAGGCCTCGTGCTCGTGCGCGCCGAAGCTGACCGCGACGCTCGGGCAGCCGGCATTGGCCGCGAGCTGAAGGTCGTGGGTCGTGTCGCCGATCATCAGCGTGCGCTCGGGCGCCGTGCCGAGCTCGCGCATCAGCTCCACGAGCATCAGCGGGTCTGGCTTGCCGCGCGTCTCGTCGGCGGTGCGGGTGGCGTCGAAGAGGCCGGCCATCGACGCGGTCGCGAGCGCTTCGTCGAGGCCCTTGCGGGTCTTGCCCGTCGCCACGGCGAGCGCGTGATTGCGGACCTTCAGCGCACGCAGCATCTCGAGCGTGCCCTCGAAGAGCACGATGTCGCTCTGGCTGGCACGATAGTGGTGGCGGTAGCGTGCGGCGAGCTCCGGATAGCGCTCGCGCGGCAAGGTCGGCGCGGCATGCATCAGCGCTTCGGCCAGGCCGAGGCCGATCACGTAGCTCGCATCGCGCTCGCTCGGCACCGGCGTGCCGACGTCGCCGCAGGCGGCCTGGATGCAACGCGCGATGAGGCGTGTCGAGTCGAACAGCGTTCCGTCCCAGTCGAAGACGATGAGATCGAAGCTGCGTCGCACGGGCATGGCGTGCCGATTGTCATGCGCGCGGGGCCACGGCGCGAGCCCGGTTGACACCGGGTGCGCCGCGGCCCCGCGGCTGACTCAAGAACCGAGGGTCAGATCGCCAGCGGCGTGACCTTCGTGCCTTCCAGACTAAGGTTGGCCATCAGGCCGCCGTTGGTCAGCACGTACGCGACGACGGCTTGCTGCGCCGTCTTGGTATCGACCTGCGCGTTCGCGCCGACGTTGATCACCGTCACCGACGCGTCGGCGCCGACCGTCCAGCCCTTGCTGGCCCGGAACTTGTCGAGCGCTTCCTGCGTCATGAACAGGATGTAGACCGACTTGGATTCGGCTCCGGCCAGGAGACCGACCGAGCCGGCTGCCGTGCTGTAGTACTGCTCGGTGCGGCCGCGCATGCGCAGCGCGCCCTGCCCGTACGAGCCGCCGATGACGAAGCCGGCAGAAACGATCGACGGGAACACGAGAACACCGCGCGCCTTGGCGATCAGCTCGCGCGACGACGGGTCCTGCGCATAGAGGCGCGACAGGGCACCGTCGACATTCGCATCGATCGCCTGACGCTTTGCCATCGGATCGGCAACGCTGGCGGACGGCGTGTTCGTGGTGGTCGTCGAGCAACCGGTGATGGAGGCGAGCGCGACCGCGGTGGCGGCGGCGAGGGTGAGCAGCTTGGTGTTCATGGGAGTTCCTTCAGTGAATCGGCGAGGCGAGTGGCGCGGACGAAACATCCTGCGGTTCGACGTCGTGCCACATTGGAAGGCAGGCGAGCGCGAGGCGAACGAGGACAGCGCCGGACTGTCCCGTAGGAAAGCGCCGCGATCGCCGGTGGCCAGTTCACTTCGCCGGCAACACCCCGAGCAGCCGGGTGCAGTCGGCCGGTAGCGGTGCCTCCAGCTCGATCGTCGCTTCTGTCCCCGGGTGCACGAAGCGCAGGCGCCGCGCATGCAGGAACATGCGCTCGAAGCGCAGACCCGACACGAGGACGCCGCGTGCGAGCGAGCGGTTGAGGGCGAAGTCGCCGTACTTCGGATCGCCGGCGATCGCGTGTCCCGCGTCGGCGAGATGGACGCGGATCTGATGCGTGCGGCCCGTCTTCAGCGTCACGTCGAGCAAGCTGAAGTCGGCGAACCGCGTCGCGACCCGCACCAGCGTGATCGAGCGCCGGCCGCGCTCGTCGTCGTCGCCCACGACGCGAACGTGCCGGCTGCCATCGCTCTGCAGGTCCTTGCGCAGCGCGACGTCGATGACCTTGAGCTTCTCGGGCCACGCGCCGACGACGAGCGCCGCGTAGGTCTTGCCGAAAGCGCGCTCCGGCGCGCGCGAGCGCAGGTCGTTCTGCAAGGCGACGAGCGCCTTGCGCGTCTTGGCCAGGAGCAGCAGACCAGAGGTGTCCTTGTCGAGGCGATGGACGAGTTCGAGGAACACGCCCGGCCGCGACTGGCGCAGCTGCTCGATGACACCGTAGCTCTCGCCGCTGCCGCCGTGCACCGCGACGCCCGCGGGCTTGTCGATGCACAGGATCTGGTCGTCCTCATGGACGACCTGGAACTCTCGGCCTGGTGCCTCGGGACGATCGCTGCGATCGGCGACCCGCACCGGTGGAATCCGGACATCGTCGCCGAGCGCGAGCCGGGTGTCGGCGTCGGCACGGCCCTTGTTGACCCGCACCTCGCCGGAGCGGATGACGCGATAGAGATGAGCGCGCGGCACGCCCTTCAGGATCTTGGCCAGGAAGTTGTCGAGCCGCTGGCCGGCAGAGCCTTCGTCGATGCGGACGTTTTGCACGTGCAGCGGCGCCGGGGCACCGGGCCTGGCGGCGGCGCCTGCAACGGGCGCCTGCGGCGCGACTTTGGCCCTTATAATGCGCTCCTCCACTCTCGCCGCAAGTTGTTGATTTTGCAGAGTTTAGCGTCGCGAACCGAAGCGACGCGCGGCCGAAGGGAGGGGTCGGATCCAGTTCCGGCCCACCGGTGATGCAACGTCGCGTCGCCCGGGCAGGCAGCGTCCCCACGCGACGCCGCGGCCCCGAAGCGCGACGGCAGAGCGACAAGAAAGAATCCACGACAAGGTTTTTCGGCTGTAGACGAATGCACGGCAGCGGCCCCTCACGCCACCTCCCTGCTCTTCGCGCTGCGGCCTGCGTCCAGTGATCGCAAGCTTGCCTCCAAGCCCATTTCTCACTGCCTCGCGCGCGCCAACGCTGGCGGAGCCCGCGGTCGCCTGACCGCGCCGGCTCATCCGTCAGTCCAGGGCGATTCCTTCCGGTTCCTCTCGTTTCTCGTGCATCTTGTTGCCGTCGCGGCGAAGCCGCGCCGGCTCGATTGAGCGTCGCCGAAGAACGGCGACGCCGAAGGAGTGCACATGAAGCGCATGCTGATCAACGCGACGCAGCCCGAAGAGCGTCGCCTGGCCATCGTCGATGGCCAGAAGCTGATGGATTTCGAGACCGAGATCGAAGGTCGCGAACAACGCAAGGGCAACATCTACAAGGCTGTCGTGACGCGGGTCGAGCCCTCGCTCGAAGCCTGCTTCGTCGACTACGGTGAAGACCGCCACGGCTTCCTGCCGTTCAAGGAGATCTCGAAGAACTACTTCCGCGAAGGGACCGATGCGCGCACCGCGCGCATCCAGGACGCGATCAAGGACGGCGACAACCTGCTCGTCCAGGTCGAGAAGGAAGAGCGCGGCAACAAGGGCGCGGCCCTCACGACATTCGTTTCGCTGGCCGGCCGCTAC
>JBBRZP010000208.1:0-4814 GCA_038236565.1 Burkholderiales bacterium
CTCCCAATCCGGTACGTATTCCTTCAACTACAGCATCGACGATCTGACGTTCACCGCTGCGGTCGCCCCCGTTCCCGAGCACGAGACGTACGCGCTGCTGCTGGCCGGCTTCGGCCTCGTGAGCCTGGCAGCGCGCCGCAGAAAGCGTGCCGCGGCGCACTGAGCTTCGCGTCATTTCAGTTGCGCACCGGCTTGCCGGTCTGCAGCATGCCCATGATCCGTTCCTGCGTCTTCGGGTGGTCGAGTAGCCCGCAGAAGCGCTCGCGCTCCATCGTCATCAGGTACTCCTCGCTGACGAGCGAGCCGGCGTCGACGTCGCCGCCGCAGACGATCTCGGCGATCAGCGTCGAGATGTGGAAGTCGTGCGCCGTGATGAAGGCGCCGTCGCGCATGTTGACGAGCTGGGCCTGGATGGTCGCGATGGCGTTGCGGCCGGCGACCGGGAAGAGCGTCCTGGCCGGCGCGCGCCAGCCGCTCTCGCTCATCGCCTTCACCTGCTGGCTGGCGACGTACAGCAGCTCGTCCTTGTGCGGCACGATGACGTCGCTCCACAACAGGTAGCCGAGCTTTCGGTCCTCGGGCGCGCTCGTGCCGACCCTGGCGGTCGCCGCGCTCGTGAACGGATCGATGAGGAATTTCATGATGTCGGCGTTGGCGCTCACGGCCGACGCCATCTCGGCGGCACGGCGCGCCACGTAGGCCAGGCCGCCGCCGGCCGGCAGCAGGCCGACGCCGACCTCGACGAAGCCCATGTAGCTCTCCATCGCCGCGACGCGCCGGGCCGTGTAAAGCGCCATCTCGCAACCACCGCCGAGCGCGATACCGCGCACCGCCGCGACGACGGGCACAGCGGCGTAGCGCATGCGCAGCATCGCATCCTGGAGCTTCTTCACCTCGGGCACGATGCCCTTGCCGCCGCTCTTCATGAAGATCGGCATCAACGCCTCGAGGTTGGCGCCGGCCGAGAACACGTCGTCGGGCGACCAGATCACGAGCCCCTGGTACGACTGCTCGGCGAGCTCGATCGCCTTCAAGAGGCCATCGATCACGCCGGGACTGATGAGATGCAGCTTGGCGGTGATGCTCGCGATCAGCACCTCGCCGTCGAGCGTCCAGACGCGGACGTCTTCGTTCCTGAACACCTCGGTGCCCGATTTCAGCGGCGCCGTCGCGCTGGCGCCTGCAACGCTGTCGCGAAACGGCTGGCGCTGATAGACCGGCAGCGTGCTCGGCGCGACGAAGCGCGCGCGCGCGGCGCTGTACGAGCCTTCCGGGCGATGCACGCCGGCGTCCGCACCGCCGAGCCCGTCGAAGACCCAGGGCGGCAGCGGCGCGCTCGAGAGCGCCTTGCCGGCGTCGATGTCCTCCTTCACCCATTGCGCCACCTGCGACCAGCCGGCCTGCTGCCAGAGCTCGAACGGCCCCTGGCTCGCGCCGAAGCCCCAGCGCATCGCGAAGTCGATGTCGCGCGCGCTCTCGGCGACGTCGGCGAGATGAACGGCGGCGTAGTGGAAGCTGTCGCGCAGGATCGCCCACAGGAACTGCGCCTGCGGATTCTTCGAGTCGTGCAGCAGCTTCAGGCGCTCGGCCGGCGCCTTCTTCAGGATGCGGGCGACGACCTCGTCGGCCTTGCCGCCGCCGGCGACGTAGGTGCCGGTCGCGGCGTCGAAGCGCTGGATGTCCTTGCCGACCTTCTTGTAGAAGCCGGCGCCGGTCTTCTGGCCGAGCGCGCCGGCGTCGAGGAGCTTCTGCAGCACCGGCGGCGTCGCGTACGCCGGATAGAACGGGTCGTCCTTCAGGTTGTCTTGCAGCGTCTTGATGACGTGCGCCATCGTGTCGAGGCCGACGACGTCGGCGGTGCGAAACGTCCCCGAACTGGCGCGTCCGAGCTTCTTGCCGGTGAGGTCGTCGACGACGTCGTACGTCAGCCCGTAGGTCTCGGCCTCCTTCATCGTCGCCAGCATGCCGGCGATGCCGACGCGGTTGGCGATGAAGTTGGGCGTGTCCTGCGCGCGCACGACCGACTTGCCGAGCGCCGTGGTGACGAAGGCTTCGAGGTCGTCGAGGATCTTCGGCTCGGTCGTCGGCGTCGCGATCAGCTCGACCAGCGCCATGTAGCGCGGCGGGTTGAAGAAGTGGATGCCGCAGAAGCGCGGCCTGATCGACTCGGGCAGCACTTCGGACAGCTTGGTGATGCTGAGGCCCGAGGTGTTGCTGGCGACGATCGCGTGCGGCGCGATCGCCGGCGCAACCTTGGTGTACAGGTCGAGCTTCCAGTCCATGCGCTCGGCGATGGCCTCGATGATCAGGTCGCAGTCCTTGAGCTTGTCGAGATGCTCCTCGTAGTTCGCGGCCTCGATCAGCGCCGCGTCTTCCGGCACGCCGAGCGGCGCGGGCTTGAGCTTCTTCAAGCCCTCGATCGCCTTCGTGACGATGCCGTTCTTGGGACCTTCCTTCGCAGGCAGGTCGAACAGGATCACGGGGACGCGCACATTGACGAGGTGGGCCGCGATCTGCGCGCCCATGACACCGGCGCCGAGGACGGCGACCTTGCGGACATTGAATCGGTTCATGGCATCTCCGATGAGTCAGGCTACTCGACCCGCAGCCAGGTCTGGTTGCGATAGAAGGGGCCGATATAGCCGCGCACCTCCAGCTTCTTTCCGCCATCGATCGGCTTGAGGCGCAGGCGATAGACCTTGCCATTGTTCGGGTCGAGGATCTCGCCCCCGTCGAACACCGTCTTGTCGTCGGTGCCCTGCTTGACGTTCTTGATGATCGTCAGGCCGAGGATGGGCTTGTCCTTGCGATCGTCGCTGCAGTCCTTGCAGACCGGATCCTTCGGCGCGTCGGGGTCGAGGAGCTTCTCGACCTTGCCGGTGTAGACGCCGTTCGCCTCGACGATGCGGACCAGCGATTTCTCCTTCTTGGTGTCATCGTCGATCGTCTTCCAGACGCCGGCGGGCGAGTTCGCCTGCGCAAATGCGCAAAGGGCCGAGCCCGCGAGCAGCGCGGCGACGAAGAGGCTTCGCTTGGAAACAGTCATGGTGGTCATCCAGTCAAAACAGGGCGGCATCGAAATCCATCATCGGCGCGGCGCCGGCGCGGGCGCTGCGGATGAGGCCTGCCGTCTCGGGCAGGAGCTTGGCGTAATAGAAGCGCGCGGTGGCGAGCTTCGCGACGTAGAAAGTATCACCCGACGACTCCTTCTCGAGCGCGACCTTGGCCATCCGCGCCCAGAGGTAGGCGAAGACGAGGTGGCCGCAGACGCGCAGGTAGTCGACCGCCGCGGCGCCGACCTCGTCGGGATTCTGGAGCGCCTTCATGCCGATCTCGGTCGTGAGCTTGGTGACCTTGCCGCCGAGGTCGGCGAGCGGATTCACGAACTCCTGCATCGCCTCGTTCGTGCCCTCCTCCTCGACGAAGGCCTCGACCAGCTTGCCGAACTTCTTCAGCTTCGCGCCGTTGTCGGAGAGCACCTTGCGGCCGAGCAGGTCGAGCGACTGGATCGTGTTCGTGCCCTCGTAGATCATGTTGATGCGCGAGTCGCGCACGAACTGCTCCATGCCCCATTCGCGGATGTAGCCGTGGCCGCCGAAGACCTGCAGGCAGTGCGACGTCGCGATCCAGGCGTTGTCGGTGAAGAAGGCCTTGACGATCGGCGTCAGCAGCGCGACCAGGTCGGCGCATTCCTTCTTCTCGTCCTCGTCGACGCTGGCGATCTCGCGGTCGAGCAGGAGCGTGGTGAACACGGCCAGCGCCCGGCCGCCTTCGGCGAACGCACGCGCCGTGAGCAGCATCTTCCTCACGTCGGGATGGACGAGGATCGGATCGGCCGGCTTGTCGGGCGCCTTCGGGCCGGACAGCGAGCGCATCTGCAGCCGCTCCTTCGCGTACGCGGCGGCGTTCTGATACGCGACTTCCGTCAGGCCGAGCGACTGCATGCCGACGCCGAGCCGCGCCGCGTTCATCATCACGAACATCGCCGCCAGGCCCTTGTTCGGCGCGCCGACGAGCGTGCCGAGCGCGCCTTCGAGGACGATCTGCGCCGTCGCGTTGCCGTGGATCCCCATCTTGTGCTCGAGGCCGCCGCACCAGATGCCGTTCCTGTCGCCGAGCGAGCCGTCGGCCTTGACGTTCCATTTCGGCACGGCGAAGAGCGAGATGCCTTTCGAGCCGGTCGGCGCGTCGGGCAGGCGCGCCAGCACGAGGTGGAGGATGTTCTCCGCCATGTCGTGCTCGCCAGCGGAGATGAAGATCTTGTTGCCGGTGAGCTTGTACGTGCCGTCACTCTGAGGCTCGGCCTTCGTGCGCAGGAGACCGAGGTCGGTGCCGCACTGCGGCTCCGTGAGGCACATCGTGCCGGTCCAGTGGCCGCTCGTCAGCTTGCCGAGATAGAGGCGCTTCTGCTCGTCGGTCCCATGCGTGTGCAGGCACTCGTAGGCGCCGTGCGAGAGGCCGGGATACATCGTCCACGCCTGGTTGGCCGAGTTCAGCATCTCGAACAGGCACTGGCTGATGACGAAGGGCAGGCCCTGGCCGCCGAAGGCCGGATCGCAGCTGAGCGCCGGCCAGCCGCCTGCGACGTATTGCGCGTAGGCCTCCTTGAAGCCGGTCGCCGTCTTGACCTCGTGCGTCGCCGTGTCGAGGACGCAGCCTTCGAGATCGCCGACGGCGTTGAGCGGCGCCAGCACCTCGCTGGCGAACTTGCCGCCTTCCTCGAGCACGGCGTCGATGGTCTCGGCGTCGACGTCGGCATGCGCCGGCAGCGCCTTCAGGGCGCCGACGACGTCGAGCACCTCGTGCAGGACGAA
>JBBRZP010000209.1:0-4787 GCA_038236565.1 Burkholderiales bacterium
AGAGCAGGCGATCCTGAAGCCGCTCTGCCTCATCACCGCCAAGCCGGCGATGTTCGTCGCCAACGTCGCCGAGAACGGCTTCGAGAACAACCCGCACCTCGACCGCCTGCGCGCCTTCGCGCAGAAGCAGCACGCGCCGGTGGTGGCCATCTGCGCCAAGACGGAAGCCGAGCTCGCCGACATGGACGACGCCGACAAGGCGATGTTCCTGGCCGAGATGGGCCAGACCGAATCCGGGCTGGCGCGGCTGATCCGCGCCGCGTTCGGCCTGCTCGGGCTGCAGACATACTTCACCGCGGGCGTGAAGGAGGTCCGCGCCTGGACCATCCACATCGGCGATACCGCGCCCCAGGCCGCGGGCGTCATCCACACCGACTTCGAGCGCGGCTTCATCCGCGCCCAGACGATCGCCTTCGACGACTTCATCGCCCGCGGCGGCGAGCACGGCGCGAAGGACGCGGGGCGCATGCGCTCCGAAGGCAAGGAGTACGTCGTCAAGGACGGCGACGTGTTGAACTTCCTGTTCAACGTCTAGGCCGCTCCCCGTCGACCGCATGTCGCGAGCCGCCGGTCCCGTTCCCGCGAAGCTCCGCGCCGGTCGCGCCGAGGATCACGGGGTGCTGCCGTCGGCGCTGATGACGGCGGCGTATGTCGCGGCCGGCCTCTTCTCGCTGCTGCTCCAGATCACGCCCGGCTACCGCTCGTCGCAGGCGCTCGCGGCGGGCATCGCGCTGGCGGGCGTGGTCGTCTACGGCAGACGCATGCTTGTCGGCATCGCCGTCGGCGCGTTCGCGGTGGCCGTCGTCGCCCACTGGCTCGGCGGCCAGCGCGGCGCGACGCTGGCGATCCTGCCGCTCGTCATCGCCGTCGGCACGACGTTCCAGGCTTGGCTCGGCGCGGAGCTCGTCCGCCGCCTCGTGCGCCAGCCCCTGACGCTGTCGGAGCCGGCCGACATCGCCGCCTTCCTCGGTGCGTGCGCGGCTGCGAGCGTCGTCCGCGCGACCATCGCGACGGTGGCACTCGGCGCCGGCGGGATCGTGCACGGCACCGAGCTGCTCGCCGTCTGGGGCACGGCGGCGCTCGGCGACGTCGCCGGCTTCTTCATCGTTACGCCGATCATCCTGACCCTCATCGGCCGGCCCCGCGCCGACTGGGCGGCGCGCCGCCTCTCGGTCGGCCTGACGATGACGCTCGTCGTCGCCTTCCTGGTGCTCGGCATCTTCCAGTCCTCGCGCTCGAACCAGGAGCGCGTGCGCGCCGGCTTCGAGCACGACGCGTCGGGCGCGGCGCTGATCCTCGCGACCCAGCTCGAGGAACCGCTGCGCGCCCTCGAGGCGCTGCACGGCGTCTTCGCGATCACGCGCCACCTTGGGCGACCCGAGATGCATCTGGCGACCGAACGCTGGCTCGAAGGCGGCGCGGTCAGCGCCATGGGCTGGAGCGAGCGCGTGCGGCGCGACGAGGTGCAGGCGTTCGAAGCCCGTGTCCGCGCCGAGGGCGTGGTCGGCTACCGCGTCTTCGAGCGCGGCGACGACGGCACCGGCGCAGCGGGCAGCGAGCCCGCGGTTCCGGCCGCGCCGGCCGAGCTCCGCGACCTGTTCGTCGTGCGCCACATCGAGCCGGTCGTCGGCAACACCGCTGCGCTCGGCGTCAACAGCATGTCGGTCCCGGCCGCCCGCGCCGCGCTGCTGCAGACGATCGACAGCGGCCGCCCGGCGGCGACCACGGCGTTCCGATTGACCCAGGCGGCGGCGGACGACGGCCGCATGGGCATGGTCGTCTACCAATCGGTCTACGACGGCGACACGACGACCGCCGCCGATCGCCGAACGGCCGTCCGTGGCGCCGTCTTCGTGACGTTCACCATGGACGCCCAGCTCGAGAGCCTGGCAGGCAAGATCCCCGCGTACCTGCGTCTGTGCGTCATCGACACCGAGCCTGGCGCGATGCGGCGCCGGCTCGGCGGCGCGCCCGGCTGCGAGAGCGACGGTGCCGGCCTGTCCCACGTCCGGCCGCTGGTCTTCGCAGGCCGGCACTGGGACCTGCACGTGAGCGCGCGGCCCGAGGCCGTGCCCGACAGCGCCAGCCGGAGCGCCTGGATCTTCGCGAGCGTCGGCCTGCTGTCGGCGGCGATGCTCGGCGCGTCGCTGCTGATCACGACCGGCCGGGCGCGGCGGATCGAATCCGCGGTGCAGGAGCGGACGGCCGCGCTGCGTGCGGAGGTCGGCGAGCGCCAGCTCGCCGAGACCGCGCTGCGCACGAGCGAGGAGCGCTTTCGCAACATCCTCGACAACGTGCCGATCGGCGTCGTCTACACGGACCTCGGCGGCCGCGTGATCCAGGCCAATCCGCGCTTCTGCGAGCTGACCGGCTACAGCGAAGGCGAGCTCAATGCGCTCAGCCCGTCCGCGCTCACGCATCCCGACGACGTGGGGAGCGAAGAGTCGCTCACGGCCCAGCTCGTCGCCGGCGAGATCCCGCTCTACAGCCGCCACAAGCGCTGCGTCAACCGCGCCGGCGACGTCGTCTGGGTGCGCTCGACGGTCTCGCTGCTGCGCGACGCGAAGAACCAGCCGTGGCGCATCGTCGGCGTCGTCGAGGACATCACCGAGCACCTTCGGCTGGAGGTCGCGGAGCGCGCCCGCGAGGCGGCGGAGGCGGCAAACCGGGCCAAGAGCGACTTCCTCTCGCGCATGAGCCACGAGCTGCGCACGCCGCTCAACGCCATGCTCGGCTTCGCCCAGCTGCTCGAGATCGACCGGCGCCATCCGCTGACGCCGAGCCAGCGTCCCTGGGTCGGGCAGATCCAGCAGGCGGGCTGGCACCTGCTGGAGATGATCAACGACGTGCTCGACCTGTCGCGCATCGAATCGGGCAACCTGCGCCTGGAGACGGCGACCCTCGACCTCGGCGAGATGGTCGAAGCGACGATCGCGCTCGTCGCCAGCGACGCTGCACGGCGCGGCATCCGCATCAGCGAGGAGCTCGAGCCGGGAACGTCGGCGGTGCAGGGCGACGCCACGCGGGTCAAGCAGATCCTCACCAACCTGCTCAGCAACGCCGTCAAGTACAACATCGACAACGGTCGGGTCCACGTCGCCAGTCGCCTCGCGGCGCCCGACATCGTCGAGATCTCGGTCACCGACACCGGCCTGGGCATGACGCCCGAGCAGATGGAAGAACTCTTCCGGCCGTTCAACCGTCTGGGTCGGGAGAGCACCGCGCTGCAGGGCACCGGCATCGGGCTGGTGATCAGCCGGCGGCTGGCCGAGGTCATGGGCGGATCGATCCGGGTCAAGAGCGTTCCTGGGGAAGGCTCGTCCTTCATCCTGAAGCTGCCGAAGGCGGTCGATCCCGACACCGTCCGCTCGATGCTCGACGAGTTCGAGTCGATGCCGGCCGACTACCACCGGCGGATCGTCCACTACATCGAGGACAACGAGACCAACGTCGAGGTGATGCGCGGCATCCTCGCCCAGCGGCAGCAGGTGCAGATGGAGGTGTCGATGACCGGCGCCGAGGGGCTGGCCGCGGTCCGCGCAAGGCTGCCGCACCTGATCCTGCTCGACATGCACCTGCCCGACCTGAGCGGCCTGGAGCTGCTCCGCCGCCTCAAGGCCGATCCGGCGACGGCGACGATCCCGGTTGTCGTCGTCTCCGCCGACGCCACCGCGCAGCAGGTCGACACCGCGCTGGACGCCGGAGCGGTGCGCTACCTGACCAAGCCGGTGTCCGTGAACGAGCTCCTGGCGACGATCGACGACCTGCTCGACCGGATGGACACCGGGTTCGGCTGACGGGCCGGGCCCCGGGTTTGCCCGGTGATAGCGGCGCCGCATCGACGGCATTGATCCAGCCTTAGCACTCTCAGGGGTCGAGTGCTAATATGAGTGGAACTGAAAGGGGGCTCCAGGTGTCTGATCTCGCCATGAAGAACTCTGCCGTGAATGCCTTGTCCGTCCGCGATCCGTGGGCGCTGGTGCCCTCCCTGGGCAACCTCGACGCCTACATTTCCGCGATCAATCGCGTCCCTCTCCTGACCCAGGAAGAGGAGACCGAGTTCGCCCGCCAGTTGCGTGACAGCGGCGACCTGGCCGCTGCCGGCCGCCTGGTGGTGTCGCACCTGCGCCTGGTCGTCTCGATCTCGCGCAAGTACCTCGGCTATGGCCTGCCGCACGGCGACCTGATCCAGGAAGGCAACGTCGGCCTGATGAAGGCCGTGAAGCGCTTCGACCCCGACCAGGGCGTCCGCCTGGTCAGCTACGCCATGCACTGGATCAAGGCCGAGATCCACGAGTACATCCTGAAGAACTGGCGCATGGTCAAGGTCGCGACGACCAAGGCGCAGAGAAAGCTCTTCTTCAACCTGCGCTCGATGAAGCAGTCCATGAAGGACGACGCCGGAGACCAGGACACGCATCGCTCGACGCTCACCCAGAGCGAGGTCGATTCGCTCGCCAGGACGCTCAACGTCAAGCGCGAGGAAGTCCTCGAGATGGAAACGCGCCTGTCGGGCGGCGACGTCGCGCTCGAGCCGCAGACGGACGACGGCGAGGAAAGCTATGCGCCGATCGCCTACCTGGCCGACGACGCGTCGGAGCCGACGCGTGTCCTCGAGGCGAAGAAGCGCGACTGGCTCGCCGTCGACGGCATCGCCCTGGCGCTCGATTCGCTGGACGCGCGCAGCCGCCGGATCGTCGAGGAGCGCTGGCTCAAGGTCAACGACGACAGCTCGGGCGGCATGACGCTGCACGACCTGGCCGGCGAATACGGCGTCAGCGCCGAGC
>JBBRZP010000210.1:0-3947 GCA_038236565.1 Burkholderiales bacterium
AGCAGCTGCGACGCGCCGATCACGGCGAGCGTGACCGGCACGCGCTGCCAGATCAGGGTGTCGACGTCGATCCGGCTGATGAAGGAGAACCCCCAGTCGCCCTGCACCATCGCGAACAGCCAGCGAAAGTAGCGCTGCCAGACCGGATCGTCGAGGCCGAACTGCTTCCTCAGATTGGCCTGGACCTCGGGCGGCACGTTCGGGTTCAGCGCCATCTCCGCGAACGGGTCGCCGGGCGCGAGTGCGAGCACCGTGAACAGGACGACGCTGATGCCGAGCAGGCTCGGCAATGCGATCAGCAGTCGGCGAAGGAAGTAGCGCCCCACGGTGAGTAATGGACGGTCAGGCGTCCCGATACCAATCGTGCAGCATCGCGAAGTCGAGATCCCACGCCGAGAGCGAGGGGACGAGCTTCGTGACGGCGCCGCGCACGCGCGCCCGATTGACGAGCGGGATGACACAGCCGCCGCCGACGACCAGATCGTTCAGGCGGATGAAGAGCGCGGCGCGCTTGACCGGGTCGAGCTCGGCCTCGGAGGCCGCAAAGACGGCGTCGTACTCGGCGTTGCTCCAGCGGCTGTTGTTCCGGCTCTGCCACTTGTTCGACTTCTGCGCAAGCTCGGAGGTGAGGAACTGGCGCATCGTGGCGCTCGGATCCTGCGAGCCGACCATCCAGGTGAACATCTGCATGTCGGCCCAGAACTTCCCGAAGGTGTCGGGATTGCCGACATCGGTCGAGAAGAAGACCGAGCCCGCCACCGACTTGAGCTCCATCTCGATGCCGGCCTTTGCGCAGGCCTGCTTGATGATCGCCTGCTCCTTTTGACGCGTGCCGTTGATCGAGGTCTGGAAGACGAACTTCAGCTTCTGGCCGTTCTTCTCGCGGATGCCGTCGGCCCCCCTTTTCCAGCCGGCGCCGTCGAGCAGCGCATTGGCCTTGTCGGCGCTGAACTCCCATTTCGTGTTCGGCGAGCGATAGCGCACCGGCAGGCTGAGGAAATTCCCGGCGGCGGTGCCCGTGCGGCCATAGACGAAGTCCTGCATGCCCTTGCGGTCGCAGAGAAGCGCCATCGCCTCGCGCACCCTGAGGTCGCTGAACGCGAAGTGCCTGCTCTTGATGCTCGATCGCTCGCCCTCGACGTCGTTCCACGGATCGGTCGGGTTGAGCTGCACGAACTCGATGTCGCCGCTCGGGATGACGTGGGTCCGGCCCTTGCCGCCCGTTTCCATGCGCTTGAGGACCTCGTCCTCGACCTGCAGGTTCCACCCGTAGTCGAACTCGCCGGTCTGCAGAACGGCGCGCGCCGCCGAGGTCGCGTCGCCGCCGCCCTTGATCTCGATCGTGTCGAAGAACGGCCGGTTCGGCAGGTGGTATCCGGTGTAGATCTCGCCGCGCACCGAGTCGCCCGGCTTGAAATCGACGAACTTGTAGGGACCGGTGCCGACCGGCTTCAGGTTGGCGGGCGCCTCGCGCGCCCGGGCACCGACGTACGTGCCGAACACGTGCTTGGGCAGGATCGCTCCGTACGACGAGACGAGCGCCTCGTACCAGTTCGGCGTCGGCTTGGTGAACGACAGGCGGACCGTGTAGGCATCGATCTTTCGGATCGTGACGCCGGCGTAGGTGCCGGCGGTCGTCGCCGCGGTCGCCGGGTCCTTCACGTAGTCGACCGTGAAGACGCAGTCGTCGGCTGTGAACGGTTGGCCGTCGTGCCACGCGACACCTCGCTTCAGCTTCCACGTCACCGAACGACCGTCGGCAGCGAGACCGCCGTTGGCCAGGGTCGGGATGTCGGCGGCGAGGATCGGCACCAGGCTGCCGTCGTCATCCCAGACCGCCAGCGGCTCGTAGAAGATGCGCGAGCCTTCCTGGTCCTTGGTGCCGCCGGCGAAGTGGGGGTTGAGGAGCGTCGGCCCCTGCCAGAAGATCGCCCGCAGCGCGCCGCCGCCCCCGCGCTTCGTCGGCTTGTACGCCGGGACGGGCTGCGCGCCGGCGACGCCGGCATGCGCCAGCATCATCGACGCCATCGGTGCCGTGAGGCCGAGGCCGAGCATCCGTTCGATGAAACGCCGTCGCGGCACCCGCGCGCCGCGCACCTCCTCGATCAGCGCGCGCAGGTCGGCTTCGTCCATGGGCTCGCGACCTGGCGCGTCGACGTCGGACCGCGGTCGCGACGGCCTCAGCCGATGCCGCCTTCCCGAAACCAGTTCTGCAGTGCCGAGAAGTCGAGGTCCCAGCCCGACAGCGTCGTCACCAGCTTCAGGTTGCCGCCGCGCACGCGCGGCCGGCTGATCAGCGGGATGACGACGAACTCGTTGACCACCATGTCGTTCATCTTGATGTAGATCGCCGCGCGCTTGACCGGGTCGAGCTCCGACGAGCCCGCGGCCGCGAGCTTGTCGTACTCGGGATTGACGTAGCGGCAGATGTTGCGGCCAGCCCACTTGTTCGCCTTCTGCGAGACCTCCTCAGACTTGTACTGGTCCATGAAGCGCTCGGCATCGGGCGCGGTCATGGTCGTCGTGTACATCTGCATGTCCGCCCAGAACTTGCCGTAGGTGTCGGGGTTGGCGACGTCCGAGGAGAAGAACACCGAGGCCGACACCGACTTCAGCTCGAGATCGATGCCCGCCTTCTGGCACGCCTGCTTGACGATCGCCTGCTCCTTCTGGCGCGTGCCGTTGATGGAGGTCTGGTAGACGAACTTCATCTTCTTGCCGCCTTTTTCGCGGATGCCGTCGGCGCCCTTCTTCCAGCCGGCCGTGTCCAGCAGCGCATTGGCCTTGTCGACGTTGAACTCCCATTTCGTGTTCGGCGACTTGAAGCGAGGCGGGTTGTTCATGAAATTGGACGTGGCGAAGCCGGTCCGCCCGTAGATGAACTCCTGCATGCTCTTCTTGTCGCAGAGCAGCGACATCGCCTCGCGCACCTTCGGGTCGCTGAAGGCGAAGTGCTTGCTCTTGACGCTGCCGCGCTCGCCGTCGACCTCCGTCCACGGGTCGGTGATGTTGACCTGGATGAATTCGATGTCGCCGCCGGGAACGATGTGGGCCTTGCCCTTGCCGCCCGCTTCCATGCGCTTCAAGACCTCGTCTTCGACCTGCAGGTTCCAGGCGTAGTCGTACTCGCCGGTCTGCAGCACGGCGCGCGCCGCCGAGGTCGCGTCGCCGCCGCCCTTCATCTCGATCGTGTCGAAGAACGGTCGGTTGGGCATGTGGTAGCTCGTGTTGATCACGCCGGAGACGATGTCGCCCGGCTTGAAATCGACGAACTTGTAGGGACCGGTGCCGACCGGCTTGAGGTTGGTGGGCGCTTCGCGCGACTTCGCCCCGGCATACGGGCCGAACAGGTGCTTCGGGATGATCATTCCCTCGGCGGCGACGAAGGCGGTGGCCCAGAACGGCGTCGCCTTCTTGAACGAGACGAGGATCGTGTGGTCGTCGACCTTGGTGACCGTCAGGTCCTTGTAGACACCGATCGTCACGCACGCGCTCGCCGGGTCGCGCGCGTACTCCCAGGTGAAGACGCAGTCGTCGGCCGTGAACGGCTTGCCGTCGTGCCAGGTCACGCCCTTCTTCAGGCGCCAGCGAACGACCTTGCCGCCCTCGAGCACGCCGCCGTTGGCGATGCTGGGGATCTCGGCCGCCAGGATCGGCACGAGGTTGCCGTCGTTGTCCCAGACGGCCAGCGGCTCGTAGAAGACGCGCGAGCCTTCCTGGTCCTTGGTGCCGTTGGCGAAGTGCGGCTGGAGCAGCGTCGGACCTTGCCACCACAAGGTCTTCAGCGCGCCGCCGCCGCCGCGCTTGGTCGGCTTGTAGACCGGCGCCGGCTGCGACTGGGCGATGCCCGAGTGCATGAGGAGCATCGACGCCATCGGCGCCGTCAGGCCGAGGCCGACCAGCCGCTCGATGAAGCTGCGGCGCGGCAGCTTTTCGGTGCGGACGTC
>JBBRZP010000211.1:0-3904 GCA_038236565.1 Burkholderiales bacterium
GAGCAGGTCGTAGGCGCCGATGGCGTAGACGAGCGAGGTGTCCTGGAACAGGATGATGGTCTGCGTCAGCAGCACCGGCAGCATGTTGCGGAAGGCCTGCGGCAGGACGATCAGCTTCATGCACTGCGCGTACGTCATGCCGACGGCGTAGCCGGCCGCGACCTGACCTTTCGACACCGACTGGATGCCGGCGCGCATGATCTCCGAGTAGTACGCCGCCTCGAACACGGTGAACGTGACGATCGCCGAGACCTCGGCGCCGAGCGGCCGGCCGAGGAGCAGCGGAATCAGCAGGAAGAACCACAGGATCACCATCACCAGCGGGATCGAGCGCAGTACGTTGACGTAGGCCGTCGCCGGCAGCACGAGCCAGGTCTTGCCCGAGAGGCGCATCAGCGCGAGGATCGTGCCGAGGGCAATCCCGCCGACCATCGCGATGAGCGTGAGCTCGACCGAGAAGACCAGACCCTTGAGGATGAAGCTCTGGACGAGCTTCCAGGTGAAGAACGAGAAGTCGAGGTTGGCGATCATCGCGGTCTCACTTCGCGCCGAGCAGGCCGGGCACCTGCACGCGACGCTCGATGAACGCGGCGAGCCGGTTCACGGCGAAGGCCGAGACGAAGTAGAGGCCCGTCACCGCGAGGTAGATCTCGACGCCGCGAGAGGTTTCCTCCTGGGCCTGCATCGCGAACATCGTCAGCTCGGCGATCGACACGGCGAACGCGACCGAGGTGTTCTTGATGATGTTCATCGACTCGCTCGTGAGGGGCGGGATGATGATCCGAAAGGCCATCGGCAGCAGCACGTAGCGGTACGTCTGGGCCAGTGTCAGGCCGGTGGCGAGACCCGCGTAGCGCTGGCCCTGGGGCAGCGACTGGATGCCTGCGCGCACCTGCTCCGCGATCCGTGCCGAGGTGAAGAAGCCGAGCGCGAAGACCACCAGCACGAAGCTCGGCACCTGGCGCAGCGAGAGGAAGATCGACGGAATGACGTGGTACCAGAGGAAGATCTGGACCAGGAGCGGAACGTTGCGGAACAGCTCGGTCCAGGCGTTGCCGATGAAAACCAGCAGCTTGCTCGGCGTCGTCCGCAGGATGCCCATCAGCGAGCCGACGAGGAGCGCGATGATCAGCGACAGCGCCGCCACCGAGAGAGTCCAGCCCCACGCCGACATCATCCAGCGCAGGTAGGTCTCGCCCCCCCCGGTGTCGTGCAGGAAGACCTGCCAATCCCATTTCCCCACGCCTGCTCCCTTGTCCCTGCGCCTCGTGGCGCGCGGCTCCCGACTCGTTCGCGGCGCCCGCTCTCAAATGAAAAAGCGCGACGCGAATGGCTTCGCGCCGCGCTCGCTCACTCTAAGCAAAGTCCGGGCCGACCAGCGCTAGGGCTTACCTCAGGCGCTGGCCGACGCGAACCGGCTATGGGTTCAGGGCTGGGCGTATTCCTCGAGCGGCTTGTCGGTCGGATTGCCCCAGGCGGCCTTGGTCGCGTCGCTCGCCGGCAGGTTGACCTTGGTGTTCGCCGGCGGGATCGGCTGCATGAACCACTTGTCGTAGAGCTTGGCGACCTCGCCGCTCTTGGCCAGGGCACGCACGCTGTCATCGACCGCCTTCTTGAAAGCCGGATCGTCCTTGCGATACATGATGGCGATCGGTTCGACGCTCAGCGGCTCGCCGACGATCTTGAAGTCGGCGGGGTTCTTGGCCTTCGAGATCAGGCCGGCGAGGATCTGGCCGTCCATCACGAACGCATCGGCGCGGCCCGAGTCGAGCAGCAGGAAGCTGTCGGAGTGGTCCTTGCCGTTGAGCTCCTTGAAGTCCATGCCGGCGGCCCGTTTGTTCTTGCGCAGAAGCTGGACTGACGTGGTGCCGGTCGTCGTCGCGACGGTCTTGCCGTTCAGGCCGGCGATGTCCTTGATGCCGCTCGAGCCCTTGACGGCGATGCGCACTTCCTCGACGTAGAGTGTCGGCGCGAAGGCGACGTCCTTCTGACGCGTGGCGTTGTTGGTGGTCGAGCCGCACTCGATGTCGACGGTGCCGTTCTGCACCAGCGGGATCCGGTTCTGCGAAGTCACCGGCTGGTACTTGGTCTCGAGCTTGGCCATGCCGAGCTGCTTCTGGATGTCGGCGATGACCTTGGCGCAGACGTCGTAGTGGAAGCCCGTGTACTTGCCGTCGCCCAGCGTGAACGCCAGCGCGCCCGACGACTCGCGTACCCCTTCGGTGATCGTGCCGGTGTCCTTGATCTTCTTCAGAGTGTCCTCAGCGTGCGCGAGGCCGGCGACGGCGAGCGCCGAGACGGCGACCGCGAGCGGGGCCAGCATTGACTTCTTCATGTGAACTCCTGGGTGGTTGACAGCGTGAGGCAGGCCTCGCCGGTAGAACGAAATTCTAGGCATGCCCGCCGACCCGCATCGCCGCGATTGGGGCGATTCGAGGGTTTTGCCCGACGTCGGCGCTCGCAATCTTCGTGCCGCCGGACCCGGCTTCAGGCTTCGACCACCTCGCCGCTGCTCTGCTGCAACTGCCACATCTCGGCGTAGCGGCCGTCGCGGGCGACCAACTCGGCGTGGGTGCCGCGCTCGACGATCCGGCCCTGCACCATCACCAGGATCTGGTGCGCCTCGACCACCGTCGAGAGACGGTGCGCGATCACCAGCGCCGTCCGGTTCTGCGCCACGTTCTGCAGCTCGGCCTGGATCGCGCGTTCGTTGGCCGAATCGAGCGCCGACGTGGCCTCGTCGAAGATCATGATCGGCGGATCCTTGAGCAGCGTGCGCGCGATCGCAACGCGCTGCTTCTCGCCGCCCGAGAGCTTCAGGCCACGTTCGCCGACGATCGTCTCGTAACCCTTGGGCGTCGAAGCGATGAAGCTGTGGATATGCGCCGAGCGTGCAGCGCCTTCGACGGCTGCCCGATCGGCGCCGGTGCGGCCGTAGGCGATGTTGTATTCGACGGTGTCATTGAAGAGCACCGTGTCCTGAGGCACGATGCCGATCGCCTCGCGCAGGCTCTTCTGCGTCACGGCACGGATGTCCTGGCCGTCGATCGAGATCCGGCCCGAGTCGACGTCGTAGAAGCGGAACATCAGCCGTGCCAGAGTGCTCTTTCCGGAGCCTGACGGGCCCACGACGGCCACCGTCTTCCCGGCCGGGATCTCGAAGCTCACGCCGTGGAGGATCTCGCGGTCGGGGTCGTAGCCGAAATGAACGTTCTCGAAGCGCACCGAGCCCACTGGCGAGCCCGGTCCGCCGCCGCGCGCCGCCAGAGGCGGCGCACCGGGCGCATCGGCGATCTCGCGGTTCTGGCCGAGGAGCGCGAACATCTTCTCCATGTCGATCATCGACTGCTTGATCTCGCGGTAGATGACGCCGAGGAAGTTGAGCGGGATGTAGAGCTGGATCATCAGCGCGTTGACGAGCACGAGGTCGCCGAGCGTCATCGTCCCGGCGACGACGCCGACGGTCGCGCGCCAGACCAGCAGCGTCACCGCCGTCGCGATGATCAGGCTCTGGCCGAGGTTGAGCAGCGACAGCGAGGTCTGCGACTTGATCGAGGCCTTCTCGAGCTTGCCGAGGTTCTCGTCGTAGCGCGCCTGCTCGAAGCCTTCGTTCGAGAAGTACTTGACCGTCTCGTAGTTGAGGAGCGCGTCGAGCGCCTTGGTGTTGGCCTTCGAATCCTGCTCGTTCATCGCGCGCCGGAACGCGGTGCGCCATTCGGTCACCGTGACCGTGAAGCCGATGTAGAGGACGAGCGCGCCGAAGGTGATCGCCGCGAACCAGCCGTCGAACTTGGCCGAGAGCAGCACGATCACCATCGTGATCTCGACCAGCGTCGGCAGGATGTTGTAGATCGTGTAGTTGAGGAGCGACTGGATCGAGCGCGAGCCGCGCTCGATGTCGCGC
>JBBRZP010000212.1:0-3324 GCA_038236565.1 Burkholderiales bacterium
AAGGCACTCATGTTGTTGCGCGCGTAGCCGTGCGCCAGGTTGAACATCGAGTAGTTGAGGCTGTGGAAGCCCGCCAGCGTGATGAACTGGAACTTGTAGCCCATCGCCCCGAGCTCGCGCTGGAACTTGGCGATCGTGGCGTCGTCGAGGTTCTTCTTCCAGTTGAAGCTCGGCGAGCAGTTGTAGGCCAGGAGCTTGCCCGGGAACTTCCTGTGGATCGCTTCGGCGAATGCCTTGGCGTACGCGAGGTCGGGCTTGCCGGTCTCGCACCACACCATGTCGGCGAACTCGCTGTACGCAAGCCCGCGCGAGATCGCCTGGTCGAGGCCGGGACGCGTCCGGTAGAACCCCTCGACCGTGCGCTCGCCGGTGAGGAAGGGCTTGTCGTTCTCGTCGATGTCGCTGGTGACGAGGTCCGCGGCTTCGGCATCGGTGCGCGCGATGACGAGCGTCGGCACGCCCATGACGTCGGCCGCCAGACGGGCCGCCGTCAGCTTGGCCGACGCTTCGCGCGTCGGCACGAGCACCTTGCCGCCCATGTGGCCGCACTTCTTGACCGACGCGAGCTGGTCCTCGAAGTGGACGCCGGCAGCGCCCGCGTCGATCATCGACTTCATCAGCTCGAACGCGTTCAGCACGCCGCCGAAACCCGCTTCGGCATCGGCGACGATGGGCGCGAAATAGTCGATGTCGTTCTTGCCTTCCGACCACTGGATCTGGTCGGCGCGCGTGAACGTGTTGTTGATGCGCTTGACCACCATCGGCACCGAGTTCACCGGATAGAGCGACTGGTCGGGGTACATCTCGCCGGCGATGTTCGCGTCGCCCGCCACCTGCCAACCCGACAGATAGATAGCCTTCAACCCGGCCTTGACCTGCTGCATCGCCTGGTTGCCGGTCAAGGCGCCGAGCGTGTTCACGAAGGGCTCGGTATTGACGAGGCTCCAGAGCTTCTCGGCACCGCGGCGCGCCAGCGTGTGCTCGACGCGCAGGGACCCGGCCAGGCGGATCACATCGGTCGCCGAGTAGGTACGCCGGACGCCCTTCCAGCGCGGGTTCTCGGCCCAGTCCTGCTCGAGGGCGCGAATCGATTCTTCTCTGGTGGGTGCTTGCATGTGGGCTCCGAGTGGGCGATGGTGAAGACGGCGGGATCTGATCGAGCTTAAGGAGGTCTGCGCTTGCATCGGGCAACAGAGTCGAAATGCGACTTCTCTAGAACGTCAATCAAATCAGTGACTTGACGGATTATTTCGTGATGCGATATTGCATTCTCCACAATGAGAAATTATGCGGCATTGCAGCAATCTTATTTTCCGCATCGTGAGATCGACGTTTTCTGATGCGGAAGTCGGATGGGCGCAGCACATCTTCTAGACTCCGAGCTTCGCCGCCCACTCCCCGCGCGGCGCTCTCCGGAGAATCGACATGCACAAGGACCCTCATCCCGCCTCGGCGACGAGCCCGGCGCTGGCGCAGATCCCGGCCAAGCTCGACGCCTTCTGGATGCCGTTCACGGCAAGCCGCCAGTTCAAGAGCGCGCCGCGCCTGCTGGCCAAGGCCAAGGGAATGCATTACTGGACTCCCGAGGGTCGCCAGATCCTCGATGCCGTCGCGGGCCTCTGGTGCGTGAACGCCGGCCATGCGCGCACGAAGATCGTCCAGGCGATCGCCGAGCAGGCAGCCGAGATGGACTTCGCGCCGCCCTTCAACATGGGCCATCCCAAGGCCTTCGAGCTGGCGGAAAAGCTGGTCGAGCTCACGCCAGCCGGACTCGACAAGGTGTTCTTCACCAACTCCGGCTCGGAAGCCGTCGAGACCGCGCTGAAGATGGCCATCGGCTACCACCGCGCGCGCGGCGAAGGCCAGCGCACGCGGCTCATCGGGCGCGAGCGCGGCTACCACGGCGTCAACTTCGGCGGCATCTCGGTCGGCGGCATCGCCGGCAACCGAAAGACCTTCGGTCCGATGCTCGGCGGCGTCGACCACCTGCGCCACACGCACGATCTCAAGAAGAACGCGTTCACGCACGGCGTTCCGGAGCACGGCGCGGAACTCGCCGACGACCTCGAGCGCATCGTCACGCTGCACGACGCGTCGACGATCGCCGCGGTCATCGTCGAGCCTGTCGCCGGCTCGACCGGCGTGATCCTGCCGCCCAAGGGCTACCTCGAGCGGCTGCGCGCCATCTGCGACAAGCATGGCATCCTGCTCATCTTCGACGAGGTCATCACCGGCTTCGGCCGCCTCGGCTCGCCGTTCGCAGCGACGCACTTCAACGTCACGCCCGACCTGATGACGGTGGCCAAGGGCATCAGCAACGGCTGCGTGCCGATGGGCGCGGTGTTCGCCAGGACCGCGATCCACGACGTCTTCATGAACGGCCCCGAGCATGTCGTCGAGTTCCCGCACGGCTACACGTACTCGGCCCATCCGCTCGCGTGCGCGGCATCGCTCGCGACGCTCGAGACCTACGCCGACGAGGAGCTGCTGACACGCGGCGCCAAGATGGCGCCGGTGTTCGAGCACGCGGTCCATTCGCTGCGCGAGTCGCCGCACGTGATCGACATCCGCAACATCGGTCTGGTCGGCGCGATCGAGCTTGAGCCAATCGCCGGCAGCCCGGGCAAGCGCGCCTTCGACATCTTCCGCGAGTGCTTCGAGCGCGGCGTGCTGATCCGGACGACGGGCGACATCATCGCCCTGTCTCCGCCGCTGATCGTCGAGGAGTCGCACATCGACCAGGCGATCAGCACGATCGCCGACGTGCTCAAGACGCACTGAGCGACCCGCCGGCGCCCGCGAGGCGCGACGATGAAGAGCGGCGCGAAGCCGCCAGCCTCTGCCGATGAGCGCCGAAGCCTTTCTCCAGATCAGGAACATCGTCAAGGAGTTCGACGGCCAACGCGCCGTCGACAACGTCTCCATCGACATCGCCAAAGGCGAGGTCTTCGCGCTGCTCGGCTCCTCGGGCTGCGGCAAGACGACGCTGCTGCGCATGCTTGCCGGCTTCGAGACGCCGACTTCGGGAACGATCACGCTCGACGGCCGCGACCTGGCGGCGCTGCCGCCCTACGAGCGGCCGATGAACATGATGTTCCAGAGCTACGCGCTCTTTCCGCACCTCTCGGTGTTCGACAACATCGCCTTCGGGCTGCGCCGCGACGGCTTGCCGAAGGACCAGATCACGGCCCGGGTCGAGGCCATGCTGAAGCTGGTGCAGCTCGGTGCCTACGCGAAGAGGAAGCCCCACCAGCTTTCCGGCGGCCAGCAGCAGCGCGTGGCCCTGGCGAGGAGCCTGGCCAAGAAGCCGCAGCTTCTGCTCCT